>JAGPVT010000010.1 GCA_018066865.1 Marinobacter sp.
ACAACCTGTTTCTGGTTATGGCCGGCATTGCTTTGCTGGGAGGGCTGTCCGGGATGGCACTGACGGGTGATGCAACGTTAGGCATGTCGGTTACCGGCAAGCAGACCGGGTTTCGTGCTCAGGCTTCGCTGATACGCCACAATACCGGCGTTCAGGTATCCATCGCCATTACTGTGGCGGGTATGTTTGCTCTGGGTGTTTACGGCAGTTACCTGCCCGTTTACCTGAATAGTCTGGAAATGAGCGCGGTGATGATCGGCGTGCTGGTCAGTCTGAGATCGGGCGTTTCCATGGTGATACGGCCGTTTATTCCCCGGATTATTCATACCGTTGGCGGCCGCGAAAAGGCAACAACTCTGGCCCTGTGTACTATGTCGGTAGGCTTGGCCTGCATGGGGTTCGCAGGCAATGCGCCTGTTATTGCTCTCTTGTCGATTCTGGTGGGGTTGGGAGGTGGGCTCACGCAACCCCTGTCGATGGTGGTTCTGGCTGAGAGTGTGGAGCGGGAACAGAGGTCCGGGGCGCTGGGTATGCGCCTGATGGCCAATCGGGCTGTTCACTTCGTGGCACCGCTTATGTTCGGCGCAATTCTCAGTGTGAGTGGCTTTGGTTTGTCGTTTGGGCTTTCGGGGTTGTTCATAGCCCTTGTTGCCGCTGTACTACTTCGGCTTCAGCGCCAACGCAGAGTTATGTAGCACCTCCCAGAGGGATTGACTGGGTATTCTTGATCTCCCGCAGCACGAAGTTGGAGTTCACTTGTGCGATGCCTTGCAAGGTGAATATTTTTTCGTTCAGAAAACGATCGTAGCTGGTCATATCCGGCACGATCACCCGCAAAACAAAATCGGCATTACCGGTCACCGCGAAACACTGCAGTACCTCCGGGTAGCTGCTCACCTGTTGTTCGATCTCCGCTGTGCTGTCTATGGTGTGCCGTTGAAGCGACAGGTTGATCAGTACGCATAGCCCCTGGCCGATACGTTCCGGGGAGAGCTTCGCGCTATAACCCGTGATGACGCCAGTGTCCTCAAGCGATCTTACCCGCCGCCAGCAGGCTGCTGGCGATAAACCAACCTGCTCCGCCAGGTGCTGGTTACTGATTCGGCCATCCTGTTGAAGTATCGCTAGAATGCGCTGGTCGAGTTTATCCAGTCCCACCTGTTTCATTTAGTAACACCTGTTTTTTATCAAAGAATCTTCAGTTCTATTGTCATTTATCAAAGATTCGTGTGCAAACAGTAAAAACTCTCATCCAATAAGCAAGCACCTTTTGCGAACTAACCTCTAGAATTTCGGTCATAAAATCGACAATAAAGGAGGACGTCGTGTCCACCAACATCTCAAAGCTCGACAATTACAAGCTTGAAGATCGCTACCTACGGGATTCAGGGCGGGTGTTCCTTACGGGAACCCAGGCACTGGTTCGCATACCCTTGATGCAGGCTGCGCTGGATCGCAAGCTGGGGCTCAACACGGCCGGGATGGTGAGTGGCTACCGGGGCTCGCCTTTGGGAGCTTACGACCTAGCCCTGTGGCAGGCGCAAAAATATCTTGATGAAAACCATATTGATTTCGTGCCTGCCATTAACGAGGACCTCGCGGCGACCATCATGCTGGGAACCCAGCAGGTAGAAACCGATGAAGACCGCCAGGTGGATGGCGTATTCGGGATCTGGTACGGCAAAGGCCCTGGTGTTGATCGCGCTGGCGATGCGCTGAAGCATGGCACCACATACGGCAGTTCCCCCCACGGAGGCGTGCTGGTTGTTGCTGGCGACGACCATGGCTGTGTGTCGTCCTCCATGCCCCATCAGTCTGATGTGGCGTTCATGAGCTTTTTCATGCCCACAATCAACCCGGCCAACATTGCGGAGTATCTGGAATTTGGTCTCTGGGGCATTGCATTGTCTCGTTACAGCGGCTGTTGGGTGGGCTTTAAAGCAGTTTCTGAAACGGTGGAAAGTGCTGCGTCGGTGGAGTTGCCGCCGCTGCCGGATTTCGTAACCCCCGATGATTTCACGCCACCGGTAACCGGCCTTCATTATCGATGGCCGGATCTGCCTGGCCCGCAGCTGGAAACCCGTATTGAGCACAAGCTGGCAGCTGTGCAGGCTTTTGCACGCGCCAATCCCATTGATCGCTGCCTGTTCAATAATGCCGAGGCGCGCTTCGGCATTGTCACCACCGGTAAGGGCCACCTGGACCTGCTCGAAGCGCTTGATCTGCTGGGCATTGATGAAGATCGGGCCCGTGAGATGGGGCTGGATATCTACAAAGTAGGCCTGGTGTGGCCGATTGAGCGTCGGGGCATTCTGAACTTTGTTCACAACAAGGAAGAAGTGCTGGTTATCGAAGAAAAGCGGGGCATTATCGAGAGCCAGATCAAGGAAGCCATGTCGGAGCCGGATCACCCCGGCGAGGTTCTGATTACCGGTAAACAGGATGAGCTGGGCCGGCCCCTGATTCCCTACGTAGGTGAACTGAGCCCCAAATTAGTAGCCGGTTTTCTGGCCGCTCGCCTTGGTCGCTTCTTCGGTGAGGACTACAACGAACGCCTGATGGCCATCAACAGTATGAGCAATGCTCAGGATCCGGGTGGTGTAAAGCGCCTGCCGTATTTCTGTTCGGGCTGCCCTCACAATACCTCCACCAAAGTGCCGGAAGGCAGTAAAGCGCTGGCCGGGATCGGTTGTCACTTTATGGCGTCCTGGATGGGTCGTAACACCGAGTCGTTGATCCAGATGGGCGGTGAAGGGGTCAACTGGATTGGCAAGAGCCGTTACACCGGTAATCCCCACGTGTTCCAGAACCTGGGGGAGGGCACCTATTTCCACTCCGGGTCCATGGCGATTCGCCAGGCCGTTGCGGCCGGCATCAACATTACTTACAAGATTCTGTTCAATGACGCAGTGGCCATGACCGGCGGTCAACCCGTGGATGGCCAGATTACGGTGCCGATGATAGCGCAGCAGGTTGCGGCTGAAGGTGTGCGTCGGGTTGTGGTGCTCAGTGATGAGCCCGAAAAGTACGATGGCCATAAGAAATTGTTCCCGGATGACGTAAGCTTCCACGACCGCACGGAGCTGGACAAGGTGCAAAGAGAGCTGCGCGATATTCCTGGCTGCACGGTACTGATTTATGACCAGACCTGTGCCGCTGAGAAGCGTCGCAGGCGCAAGCGCAACCTGTACCCGGATCCCGCCAAGCGAGCGTTCATCAACCATCATGTATGCGAAGGTTGCGGCGACTGTTCAGTGCAGTCGAACTGCCTTTCTGTGGTGCCACGCCAGACTGAGCTGGGCCGCAAGCGCAAGATTGACCAGTCTTCCTGTAACAAGGATTTCTCCTGCGTCAACGGCTTTTGCCCGAGCTTTGTCACCATTGAGGGGGGCCAGCTGCGCAAATCCCGGGGTATGGATACCGGCTCTGTGCTCACGGGCAAACTCACGGATATTCCGGAGCCAGCTCTGCCAGAACTCACTGGCTCATACGATGTGCTGGTGGGCGGCGTCGGTGGCACAGGCGTAGTAACCGTGGGTCAGCTCATTACTATGGCTGCGCATCTTGAGGCTAAAGGTACGTCGGTCCTGGATTTCACCGGCTTCGCCCAGAAGGGCGGTACGGTGCTCAGTTACGTTCGCATGGCGCCGTCCCCGGACAAACTGCACCAGGTTCGCATCAGTAACGGCCAGGCAGATGCGGTGATCGCCTGCGATCTGGTGGTTGCTTCCTCCCAGAAGGCGTTGAGCGTTCTGCGCCCGGACCACACCCGTGTGGTCGCCAACGAGGCCGAACTGCCCACTGGAGATTATGTGCTTTTCCGCGACGCGGACATGCAGTCAGAAAAGCGCCTGGACCTGATCCGTAACGCCGTTGGCGACAACAATTTTGCACGAATGGATGCTAATGGCATTGCCGAGAAGCTGCTGGGCGACACGGTGTTTTCCAACGTGATGATGCTGGGCTTTGCCTGGCAGCGAGGGCTGTTGCCGCTTTCGCTGGCTGCGCTAATGAAAGCCATCGAGCTGAATGGTGTTGCGGTTGAGCGCAACAAGGAGGCCTTTGGTTGGGGGCGCATCGCGGCGACTGACGTGAAGGTGATCACCGACCTGCTGAATATCGGCGAGGCGGGAGTAGAAGAAGTGAAAGTGGAACCAGGTCTGGACGAGCTGATTAACGTTCGTCACAAGCATCTGGTGAACTATCAGAACCGTCGCTGGGCCGATCGCTATACGGACATGGTCAAGCAGGTGCGTAAAGCAGAGGACAGTCTGGGCGAGACCAACCTGCTACTGACTCGCGCTGTGGCGCAGCAGTTATACCGGTTTATGGCGTTCAAGGACGAATACGAAGTGGCTCGCCTGTTTGCGGAAACCGACTTCATGAAGGAAGTGAACAACACCTTCGAAGGCGATTTCAAGGTTCACTTCCATCTGGCGCCGCCCATCATGAACCGTGGCACAGACGCCCAGGGCCGGCCCAGGAAGCGTCAGTTTGGCCCCTGGATGTTCCGGGTATTCAAGCTGCTGGCAAAATTCCGGGTGCTGCGTGGAACGCCTATCGACCCGTTCAGTTATTCCGCTGATCGGAAGATGGACCGTGCTCAGCTGAAAGACTACCAGCAACTGGTGGAGCGCATTGTCAGTGAGCTGGATGCCAGCAACTACGATACCTTCCTGCAGCTGGCGGAACTGGCCAGTGAGGTTCGGGGTTATGGTCCGGTGCGTGAACAGGCTGCCGAAGCTGTTCAGGAAAAACAGTCACAGCTGATCAAAGCGCTGGATACGGGCCGCCCGACACTGATTCGAACCAGTCAGGCAGACAACAAGGAGGCTGATCATGTTTGAGGCGCTCACGCAGTTACCTCAGGATCCGATTCTGCAGTTGATGCAGATGTTCCGCGCGGATACCCGGCCCGACAAGGTCGATCTGGGTGTTGGGGTTTACAAGGACGACTCAGGCAATACGCCGATCATGGCTGCGGTTCACGAAGCCGAGCGGCGGCTGCTTGAGAGTGAAATCACCAAAAGCTATGTGGGGCCGGCCGGGTCTGCTGGCTTCAATGAGTCCATGGCGCGTCTCATTCTGGGAGACGGTAGCAGCCGGATCCGCGATGGCCGCACCTCGGTAATTCAGACACCGGGTGGTTGCGGTGCACTGCGCATGGCGGCGGAGTTTTTGCGCCTGTGCCAGCCAGACACGACGGTCTGGGTCAGCACGCCCACCTGGGCAAACCACATGCCGTTGCTGGATGGCGCCGGCCTGAACATTCGCGAATATCCCTATCTCAATCGCGAGACATTAACGGTAGATTTCTCCGCCATGCTCGATACCCTGGAAGGTGCCAGAGCCGGGGATGTGGTTTTGCTCCACGGGTGCTGCCACAACCCCTCCGGTGCCGACCTGACGTTTGATCAGTGGCAGGCAGTTACTCAGCTGATTCAGCGCAAGGGGCTGTTGCCCTTCGTGGATATGGCCTATCAGGGTTTGGGGGAGGGCCTTGAGGAAGATGCAGCCGGCCTGCGGTATCTGGCGGGCCAGGTGCCGGAAATGGTGGTTGCTGCCTCCTGTTCCAAGAATTTTGGCCTTTACCGGGAGCGCACGGGAGCCCTGATGCTGATCTCGGCCACCGGCGCTACCAACACGGCGGCAACCAGTCAGCTTCTGAGCGTTGTACGCTCTCATTACTCCATGCCGCCGGCCCACGGTGCCGCCGTTGTAGAAAGCATTCTGGGTGACGATGTATTGCGCGCCGAATGGCAGCTTGAGCTGGGTGGTATGTGTGAGCGCATTCTGGGCCTGCGACATGCCTTTTCGGATGCCCTGGCACCGGTGGGTGATTTTGGCTTTATCGCCCGGCAGCGGGGCATGTTCTCGTTTCTGGGCATAACACCGGAGCAGGTTCGCCGGTTGCGGGAAGAGCATGGCATTTACATGCTGGAAAGCAGCCGGGTAAATGTGGCGGGCCTGAATGACCGGGTATTGCCACAAGTTGCCAGCGCGATACGCAGCGTTATGTAGCGGCCAGTTATCCCTTGAATAGCATTAAATCAGAGCCTCTTTCACAGAGGCTTTCCATTATGACGATCCGACAAAAACAACTATTCGGAGAACGCAATGAGTGAGACGGTCCATCCCCACCAGCAGGCCAGTAGCCTCTGGACGTCCAAAATGGCCTTTATTCTGGCTGCAGCCGGCTCCGCCGTTGGCCTCGGCAATATCTGGAAGTTCCCATACATCACCGGTGAAAACGGTGGCGGCGCTTTTGTGCTGGTTTATCTCGCCTGTATTTTCCTGATCGGTGTGCCGGTGCTTATTGCAGAGATAATGATTGGCCGCCGGGGTGGTCAAAGCCCCGTCGCAACCATGCGCGCCCTGACGAAAACCGAGGGCACATCCAAAGGCTGGCGCATCATCGGTTGGAACGGTGTAGTTGCTTCTTTTCTGGTGCTTTCCTTTTACGCGGTAATAGGGGGCTGGGCGCTTGTTTATATCGGCAAAGCCGCGCTCGGATTGTTTGTTGGAGCGGATGCAGGAGCCGTAGGAGGGCAGTTCAACAACTTGTTGGAGAACCCTTGGGAGCTGTTACTCTGGCACACGGTTTTCATGGTTATTGTTGTGTTTATCGTTGGCCGGGGTGTTCGGTCTGGCCTGGAAAAAGCGGTCAACATGTTGATGCCGCTTCTGTTCTTGCTGCTGATCGTAATGGTGCTTTATGCCATGAGCAGCGGCAGCTTCGGCCGCGCGGTCAGCTTCATGTTCTCACCAGATTTCAGTCGCCTGACAACGGAAGGTGTTCTGGTCGCCCTTGGCCACGCAGCCTTTACGCTCAGTATTGGTATAGGTGTACTGATGGCCTATGGCTCGTACCTGCCTAAAAATATCAACATTGCCAAGACCGCCATGACCATCGCTGTACTGGATACCAGTGTGGCCTTGCTCGCCGGACTTGCTATCTTCCCGCTGGTTTTTGCCAACGGTCTGGAGCCCGGAGCCGGGCCGGGGCTGATATTTGTAACCCTGCCATTGGCATTTGGGCAAATGGCAGGCGGGAGTGTGTTTGGTGCCGTTTTCTTTGCTCTGCTTCTGGTGGCAGCTATCACCTCGGCCATCTCCATGCTGGAGCCCGTTGTTGAGTGGCTTGAAGAGCACAAGGGGGCGAGTCGCGCCAAAAGTGCCTTGGGAGGCGGGTTCGCGGTCTGGTTTATCGGTATTGGCACCGTGCTGTCTTTCAACTTGTGGAGCGATGTGCATCCGCTGGGCTTTATCAGCTTCTTCGAAGGTAAAACAGTATTCGACCTGCTCGATTTTCTGGTATCTAACGTCATGATGCCTTTGGGCGGTTTAGCGATTGCGCTGTTTGCAGGCTGGGCGATCCGGCGCGAGGGGCTGGCTGAGGATATAGGTTTGAAAGGCGGTGCTTTCAAAGCCTTTATGATCGTGCTGAAGTTTGTAACGCCAGCGGGTATTGCGATTGTGTTCCTTTATAATTTGGTCTGAAACCTGCGGGCTATATTTTTCGAAAGGGTCAGGCTCTTACGGAATTGGTCACGGGTCATGTCATATATTTCACCAGTAAAGAAACTGACGGCCTGGTAGGCAAGGAGCACAAAAATCGGCGCCAGTTCCGCCGGCTGGGCAGTTCGGTCGAAAAGAGTGTTTGCGCCAAAATGTGGGACGTGACCGGTCGGGAAAGTGGAAGGTATTAATGGTTTCTTTGCCAGATAAGGCGTAACACCGTTCACTTTGACGCCTCTTCCAAGAGCTTCTCTTGCGTAAGCAACGGCGATCGCACGCCCTATACCGTTGTCTGCGCCCGTTATAAGAGCGACGCAACCCCTCAGTTTGCCTGAACGTTTGCAGGCGGATTTGCTGTAACCGAATGACGGCTCCATTTTGCACCCCTGGTCTCGAATAGCTTGGCTCTGCCTTGGGAGATCAGGCCTGTCGTATCTGCGCAGGCCCTGTGTTTCGTGTCGATAAACCGCGCCGTCCAAATGCAGGAATTCTGTCGACGCGGGGTAACCGGGACCTACTGACGTGCGAAGACGTTCACTCAATCATCTGCGCTTTCCATATCCATGGGGTCGTAATCCGGCAGCGCCAGCAATTCCTCCTGGCTCATACTGGTGGTTAACGTTTCGCCGTCACTGGACATTGAAAGCGTATCCAATGGCACGGCCACTTCTTTCATACTGTTTTTGAGGCCGATGACGGCCATGTGCCGACCAGACTTATCTTTTACGATTTCGTCAATATCTCCGATTTCTTCTTTCGAGTCGTTGTGAATGTTCATGCCCTCAAGTTTATCCGGATCCATGGAACTCAACTTACCTTGTGAGCTGTGCTGCTCGCTGGTGGTTGCTTTGTCGTCGGACTTCATCTTTTCGTCATCAGCTGCATATACAACCGAAGCTCCTGCCAAGGCGAGTCCTGCGATTAGTGCTATATAGCTTTTCATATCTGATCTCCCAAATGGTGTCTGTTTCGTCAGCTGCTTTTGCAAGTTGACGTTATTGGGTAGCAGCAACTTTTGTGCCACACAAATACGGGTCCCGGTATGTTATTAACGTGAAGCGTCGTCGTGGGTGGTACACATCTTGCGCTCAACTTTATGATACCTACGACCAGGACGTTAGCGGAGGTGCAGCTATGTATGAATGTGATGCAGCGCTGGGGGAACACTATACCTATAGGTTCAGTGCAGAGTTCGACAGCCAGGTGGCCGCATACCGTGCGGCAGAATCGCTCAAAGTCGCTGGGATACCTCTTGAGCAAATCCGGGTTGTACGGCCTACTGATCCAGGCATGGCGCATGAGGTTGAACCCCAAGTCCAGGGAGTTGCATGGGTTCTGGTCAAGAAGCATGTGATGCTTGGGCTATTGGGCTTGATGGTCGGGTTGGCGATCGCTGCGATGCTGGTTACCATCGGTCTGGCCGTGGTTCGATCGAGCCCTATGATGACTTTTATCGCTTTGGGCTTCACATATCCGCTAGTTGCTGTTCTTCTGGCCGGTGCAGTAACCCTGCGGCCGGACCATGGACTATTAATAGAAAAAACGCGTACCACTGCGGATTCAGACTGTTGGGGTGTTGTGGCGCATTGCTCTACCCGGGCGCAACGGCAGCTGGCAAAAACCACTCTCGACCGCTGCCTACAAGCGCTTTGAATACAGTAGAAACTGGCGGAAATATATCTTCATTTTCATGTTTTGATACAGATGATTTTGTAAAACTTACAAAGCACCGGGTTATTTTTACACAGAGTAACGATTTGTTGCGCTGATGCTCGCTCTTATATTTACTGTCAGATATTTAAAAGGCGAGAGACGATTTTGATTACTGGGGCGTTAAATAGAGCCGTTTTGCAGTACTTTGAATGCTGATGTTGCTGGGGGCATTTTCGCAATGCCCCCAGCAACTAGCTGACTGGCAATCAGATATCGCTATTACGCAATTTGTCGAATTCCTGTTCAGCCTCTTCTTTGCTTTTACCGTAGCGTTCCTTCATAACGCCGGCAAACTCCTCCCGTTGGCCGTTTATCCTATCCAGATCATCGT
This sequence comes from Marinobacter sp., assembly GCA_018066865.1. Lineage (GTDB taxonomy): Bacteria > Pseudomonadota > Gammaproteobacteria > Pseudomonadales > Oleiphilaceae > Marinobacter. The sequence goes on from JAGPVT010000010.1 coordinate 9,563, forward strand.
CGGTAAGGTCGCCCCACTTTTGTTGTATCTTTCCTTTCATCTGTTGCCATTTCCCATCTGCAATGTCTTTGTTCATGTCGGTCTCCTGGCTTACGATTTACGATCGCCGGCCATATATGCCCGACCGGCTTACTTACACCGAAAGCACTGCCCGTGCCAACTGCTTGCGAGGGTTATGCACGTGGCTGAACTGGTCAATCGCAGCGCGGTACATATTTTTCTGGTCACTTCATATCATTCACGAATAAAACGTTGATCTGCTTCTAGCGGGCGCAGTAGCCCTGCTACCGGATCATGACCGTTTAATAGAAAAAACACGTATGGCCACGGATTCAGGGAAGGGGAGCGTTGTGGCACATTGCTCCACGCGCGAGCAACAGGAGTTGGTAAAAGCCACCATTGGTCATGGTACCCAAACTCTGTGACTACGGCAGAGTCCCACCGACGCAGGTGGCTCTTTTTTGGTTTTGACAAAGGTATTTGTGTAAAAGCTACAAAGTGCCATGTCATTTTTACCGAAATAAGGATCTTTTGCGTTCATGCTCAAAAACATATCCCTCATACTTTTTTGTAATGTTTATTCCTGCCCATATCAGCGCGATCTCGCTAATACCTACTATGGTTTGAAGGTAGGCATGATAAGGGGCAAGTCTGGATGGGCTTATCTTAACTTGCGAATATGGGGAGGAGCAGTTATGGATAACGTAAAGGCCGATGGCACCGATCAATGCGCCCATGACGATTGCTGCTGCAAAGTTGCTGATGAAGAAAACCACGTAAAAACTGCAGCTGGAATATTTTGTTGCCAGGAATGTTCGGAAGGAAAGGGCTGTAATCATCCAGGGTGTAGCTGTGGCTCGAAAATCGGGAGCTGATTGTCCGCAGTACTGAGCAGGAGCTATGCCGCTTGGTGAAGCATTGGCACTGCTCCTGGCCTGCCACTTCGTAAAGTTTGCGAGCGCTGGTCTGGTGCTCTCCTTTATCAGGCCACTGGGATAAGGAAAAACCTGTGCCTCATGCATTGGTGGTTGATAATAATCCGGAAAGGCTCACGCAGACTAGTGAGATCTTCAGAACCCATGACTTTTCCGTTGAATCGGTTAGTGACACCGAGCAAGCGCGAGACATAATTCTCAGCGCGCGTCCCGAAGTGTTGTTGATCAATCTGGATGGAGAAGACGTTAGTAGCCGGGCCAGGCTTCTTACGTTTTTGGCTCACTCCAATGTTGCCGATGTTACCCAGATATTTCTCATGAGTAGCGCTCCTTCTTATGTTCAGGCGGCTGAAGGCATGCGCGTGGGTGCTCGGGATATTTTCGTATACCCGAGTCAGCTAAATAGGCTGGCGGCGGCGCTCCAACAATATAAACAGGAGATTAGTTGCGAAAATAGCCGCGACAAAACCGTACATCAAAGTGGGCGCGGACTTTTGATCGGAGAGTCTCCGCCGATGGAACACCTGTACAAAACCTTGCGCAAGGTCGCGCCGGCCGACATTTCCGTTTTTTTGAGTGGTGAAAGCGGTACGGGTAAAGATCTGGTTGCCCGTACCATTCATGCGC
>JAGPVT010000015.1 GCA_018066865.1 Marinobacter sp.
AGGCTCAGGCTCAGGCTCAGAAACAGGGTCCGGCAGCGGCGAAGGCTCTGTCAACGCTGGAGGCAGTTCATCTGGCGCTTCATCTTTCGGCATCTCTTCATCTGGCATATGGGGGCCGATGGTAATGCTCTTGCGTATCCGGTCAGGCTCAGAAACAGCCTCCTGCTCCAGAGCGACCGTCTCTTCATACTGTCGGGATACAAACCACCAGGAGCCGGCCAAAAGCAGGAGAGCCAGCGCTGGCAGGCGGAGCTGCTTTAAATCAATACTCCGCGAGCGCTTCGATTTCGAAGCATCAGACACAATATCCAGCCATATACCAGGCGTTACTCTTTTCAGTCGGGAAAAGCTGCCCTGACTAAGATCCTGTATTCTTGCAAGTCGGGCGGGGCTCAAGAGTTCATTTACCTTACCGCCCGCTTTGTGCACACGTGGCTCAAGATAGGAAAACAACTCTTCCCTGGTAAGCGGGCGCAAGTGGATCTGGTACACAGATACCGATGCATCCTCAAGGCCCAGAAGCGCGACGAGACGGTCCTCACCAGCAAACACTGGAACCGCAGCCTTGGCATGATCTGCGGCCAGAAAACCATCAAGGATCAACCGGAGAAGCTCTGGAGATGCTCGATCAGCATCATCTATAAGCAGCACCATTCGCTGCCCCTTGGCGACCTTGCCCTCAGACCACCGAAAAAAGCGATAAACGGTTTCACGCGGATTCTCATCCGGGCTAGCGCCCGAGCGAGCAACCTGCTTCAGGTCTCTTGCCAACGCGTTTGGGCTTGTCATGGCGGCGGCAGATAGCCGATGAAAGCCTAGTCGTGAGGACTCGCTGCGCACCAGCTCGGCCAGCAGCCTGCTCTTACCCGAACCTGGTGCGCCGGTAAGCAGCAGCGCCATATCGCCAAAGCCACAAAGATGGCGAAGCGCTTCCAGGGCATGGTGGCGCATGGCATCGGGAAAGAACGGCGTCTCCATTTCCAGCGGGTTCTCTCTCAAACCGTATCGCTGCTGTAATCTCGGGAACAACCCTCCGCCATCAAGGCTGTTGAAGCTGTCGTCAGTCACAAAGGGTCCCTGCTGTTCATTGTTACAACTTCGGCTCAGCTTTCCTGCCTACAGAAGGTCTTCAACGTTGCTGCAAGATTTTCCGGGGAGGCGCCAGCTGTCACGACCGCATCCCCAACAGAACGAAGCAATACCAGCGTTAACCGGCCATCAACATTCTTTTTGTCGACGGCCATCAGGTTCATAAAGTCGCCTGGCGTCATATCCGCCGGAGGCGAAACAGGCAAGCTGGCCCGGCTGACGATTCGCACAATGCGGCCATAATCATCCTGGCTGATTGAGCCTTCGCGCGCAGACAGATCGGCAGCCATTATCATGCCGGTGCCCACCGCTTCCCCATGCAACCAGTTGCCATAGCCAACGAAGGTCTCAATGGCATGACCAAAGGTGTGGCCAAGATTCAGCGTAGCTCTGAGCCCGCTCTCACGTTCATCCTGAGCTACAACGTCCGCCTTACAGGCACATGAGCGAAATATCGCTTCCGCCAGAGCTTTGCTGTCGCATGCTATCAACTGATCGATAGCCTGCTCTAACCATTCAAGAAACGCCACGTCCCGAATCAGGCCGTACTTGATGACTTCCGCAAGCCCCGCAGAAATTTCTCTCGACGGGAGAGATTGAAGCGTATCGGTATCAATCAGTACCGCTTCAGGCTGATGAAAAGCACCAACCATGTTCTTCCCCAGCGGATGATTAATGCCGGTTTTACCACCAACTGAGGAATCTACCTGAGACAAAAGTGTGGTTGGAATTTGCAGGAACGGGACACCTCGCTGGTAAGACGCCGCAGCAAATCCTGTCATATCACCAACAACACCACCACCCAAAGCGACCAACGTGGTTTTTCGGGTGTGCCGCTTTTCCAGCAAAGCATCAAAAATCAGGTTCAGCGTCTGCCAGTCTTTGTGCTTTTCACCATCCGGCAGCACAACTGTATCCACGCTCTTGCCGGGAAAACAGGCCTTGGCCTGTTCCAGATACAAGGGACCAACGACATCATTGGTAACGATCATCACCTGAGAACCAGCAACGTAGCCGGAAAGGTCGTAGTCACCTAACAGGTCTTCGCCGATTATGATGGGATAACTGCGCTCTCCCAGGTCAACCAGAAGTTCGTGAAGCAGGTTATACATGATTGCGGCCTTCCTTTCGCACCTGTCTTTGCTGTCGCGGAGTTTTGGGGTTTATACGATTCACAAGCTGTCGCACCACAAGCCGGGGACTCTTGCGATCCGTATGCATAATAATGTCGGCAAGTTCGCTGTATAGAGGATCCCTGATGGCAAACAGATGGCGTAAAACGCCTTCAGGGTCATCATTCTGCAGCAATGGTCGATTGCGATCCTTACGGGTACGCTCCACCTGTTGCTCTATCGAGGTTCTAAGATAAACCACCACAGCGTCTTTTTTTAGCACCGCATGATTTTCAGCACGCATAACGGCACCGCCACCGGTGGCCAGAACCGTCTGAGACTCAACAGACAACTCTGCCAGCATGGCTGTTTCACGCTGCCGGAACCCGTCTTCGCCCTCAACATCGAATATCCAGGGAATATTTGCCCCACAACGCTCTTCAATAATTCGATCGGAATCAAGGAATCGGTACCCCAACTCACGGGCGAGCATCCGGCCAATCGTACTTTTACCGGCGCCCATGGGGCCAACCAGGACTACGCGTTTGGGCAAAGACATAACTTCCGCTCAATAGTATTCAGGCGGGTGAGAATATCACAGGGCTGCAGATTGCATAAGCTTCAGTCCCGACCAATCGGCAGGCACAAAAAAACCGCCGGTTTGACGCGGCGGTTTTTACCCGATGGAGTTACTGAATCAGGTCATTCTTGATGATCTTGGGCGTAATGAAGATCAGAAGCTCACTGCGTTCATTGATCTTTTCCGTGCGCTTGAACAGGCGACCAAGATAGGGAATGTCGCCCAACACAGGGGTTTTGACCACAGTAGTCGCGACCTCGGACTGGAAGATTCCACCCAGCACAACCGTTTCACCGTTGCCAACCAGCACCTGGGTTGTCACTTCGTTGGTGTTGATCGACGGAATTCCCTCGGTAACTTCACCACGGGAATCCTGATTCACCACCAGATCCATAATAATCTTGTCATCCGGCGTGATCTGCGGAGTTACTTCCAGCGACAACACTGCTTCTTTAAAGGATACCGAGGTCGCGCCACTTGACGAGGCTTCCTGATAAGGAATCTCTTCACCCGACTTGATAGAAGCCGTCTGGCGATCTGCAGTCACTACACGAGGCTGCGAAACCACCTCGGCCTGACCGTCACTTTCGAATGCAGACAGTTCCATATCGATCAGGAAGTCAGTGCCAATGTAGCCAAAGGCCACGGAGCCTGCTGGCGAGCGCGTTGTTCCGAGGTCTACGTTCAGGTCAGATGGAAATCCGAGGATACTGCTGCCGGCAATACCGGCCAAACCACCCTGAGACCCACCAATCACCGCATTATTTGATCCGCCGTTCGCATCACCTCGACCGGCTGCACCCCAACGTACGCCAAGCTCTTCAGCAACATTGTTTTGCGCGCGCACTATACGAGCCTCTATCGAAACCTGGCGAACTGGCACGTCCCAGGTAGAAACCAGGCGCCGTATTTCTTCCAGCTTTTCCGACGACTCACGGACACTGATGGTGTTGGTTCGCACATCTGAAGATACGAAGCCGCGATCAGTAATCAGCTCTTTGTCCGCCTTGATCAGGGCAACAATATCGCCTGCCTTGGCATAATTGACCTGAACGATATCCAGGCGAACCGGTGCCAACTCTGCGATCTGCTTCGTAGTTTCAAGCTCGAGCTTTTCCCGGGCGGCGATCTCATCAGCAGGGGCAACCAGTAAGACATTACCGATCTGACGCTTGTCCAGGCCTTTGGTTTTGAGAATAAGATCCAGAGCCTGGTCCCAGGGAACGTTTTGCAAGCGCAGAGTGATGCTGCCACCAACCGTGTCACTCGCCACCAGGTTCAACCCTGTGAAATCGGCAATCAGCTGCAGCACCGAGCGAACTTCAATGTCCTGGAAGTTCAGCGACAGCTTTTCGCCGGTGTATGGGAATTTTTCTTCGCGGCGGGACTCGGCCTCTTCTTCGCTCAGCTTTTCAACACTGACCGTGAATTGGTTGCCCGATTGATAGGCAATGTAGTCATAGTTGCCTTCAGGGCGAATCTCGACCACCGCGTTTCCATCTTCAACGAAGGTATCGATGCGGCTGACGGGCGTTGCGAAGTCCGTTACATCAAGCCGGCGGCGCAAGTCTGCGGGCACAGCGATTCCGTCCATGGTGAGGCGAATTTTTCCGCCAAGCTCAGACAGATCTACCTGGGTACCGGGGCTACCGAGATCGACGATAACACGGCCTTCGCCATCCTTGCCGCGACGGAAATCAACGCCGGCAAGCGTATCAGGAGATGTGGAAGATTTTGCAGGCGAAGAGCTCACCGATGTGCTGGCCGTTACCGACCCGCCGCCGGACTCACCGCCAATGGTCATCACAAGAGAATTATCTTTGCGAACCGTGTCGTAGGGTGCCAGTTCAACCAGGTTGAAAATCAGGCGGGTACGATCCTTGGTTTCTACCACTGTCATGCTCTGGGCATTTCCAGACCCCAGAGCGATGCTACGGCTGTTAAGACCACTGGTCGTGTCTCTCAGGTCCACCGCAATGCGCGCCGGGCGCTCAATGGTGTACCCCGATGGCTCAGGTGGCTGACCATCAAATTTGAGCGTCACTTCCAAGCGTTCTCCCGGTAGCGACGAAAACGACACGTCTTCCAACGTGACCGCACTGGCCAGGCCGGATAACAACCCAAAAGTAATCACGCTGACGTATACATTGAGTTTTTTGAACATCGCTAGCCTCGACCCCGAACTTTTTTGTATATGCATTTTTCTTTCAATTTTCATCCCGCCGCTCCTTAGCCTGCGTCTTCGTCGAGGGTCAGAGAGCGAGGACGCTCTACCCAACCACCCCGGCCATTGGGAACGATCTCGATAAGCTCGATCCGGGTTTCACTGACTCCGATAACGCGGCCATAATTCTGACCCATGTAGTTCCCGGCACGAACCCGGTGAATACCACCCGCGTTGTCCCGAATCAGCGCAAATAGACCGCCCGACACGCCCTGGAGCGTACCCACCATCCCGAGATCCTTGATATCAAAATTCTCAAGCACTTCGTTTGGCCGATCCAGGTCTGGCTCAACATCACTGACCGGCTTTTCATCAACCATGGTCAGCTGGACATCCAATGGCGGCTCAAATGGCGCGCGCCGATCTGCCGCTGAGTAGCTGAACGCCTCGTAAGCGTTGAATTCCGGCAATGGCTCGACATGTCCTCGAGGCTTGGCCCGGGTGTCTGCCATAAACTTGTCCAGATCGGAAAAGCCGCTACCCTGGGAGCAGGCCGTCAGGAGTGATACCAGACAAACACCCAGCCAGGCTTTTCCCGCATGCTTTGCTGCCATGCTCATTCTCCAGCCCGGTAGCGGTAGGTACGTGCAACAACCTGCATATCAAGCCGCTCACCGTCTCCGCCAGTTGGTTTAATGGTTAAATCATGCAGGGTTACAATCCGTGGAAGGCTTGCAACGCTGCTCACAAAAGATGCCAGTTCGTGATAGGAACCTGAAACACGGATATTGATCGGCAATTCAGAGTAGAAATCGCGTTTCTGCTCAGCCTGGAGCTTCACTTCCTGAAGCGCCAAACCGCTGCCCAGAGCCGTGTTGGTAATATCCTCCAGAAGCCCCGGCACTTCCGTCTCGCTTGGAAGCTGTCGCACAAGCGCGCCAAAGGTTTCTTCCATCTCAACCATCTGCGCTTTGAAAACCTCCAGGTTAGCTACCTGATAGGCTTTCTCTTCGTACTTTTTGCGCAGGTCCTGCTCGGCTTTCTCAACCCGGTCGAGTTGCACGTACTGATCCTTGACAAAGAACCAGTAGCCACCGCCCAGAATAAGGCCGAAAATAATCAGGACAACGATGGCCTTGACAGGCGCCGGCCAGATACCGGCATTGTTTATATCAAGATCGTTGATATCAAATTCATTCAGGCTTTTCAGCGAGTCCGCGAGGCTCATTACTTATCCTCCCCTTCGGGCTCAGGTGTTTTTTGATTAACAGTCATAGTGAACTGGCTATACCCCGCTCGCCGGCTGTCAGCCGCAGACACATTGGAGAGGTTCGGACTGGTGAACCAGTCGGACTCCTCAAACTGCCGCATAAGCGTCGAGACACGGCTGTTCGATTCTGCCATACCTACAATGCTCACTCGGTCACCCGCCTTTTTCAGGTCTGTGTAGAACAAGCCATCGGGCAAGGTACGAACCAACTCGTCAAAAGCTCGAACAATCACAGGGCGCTTACCCTGAAGATCCTGAATAACCTTCATGCGGGCAAGCAGTTCGTCACGTTTGCGCTTCAGGCTTTCAATTTCACGGATCTGTTCATCCAGCTTCTTGGAAGCAGATTCAATATAAGCATTCCGGGATTGCTGATACGCAATGCTGCTGTCGATATCGGTGCTCCAGAGGAATGTGAGGCCACCTGCGATAATCGCAGCACCCACAACCATCACAACAAACTGTTTCTGCTTCTCTGCCCGGAGCTCCTCGCGCCAGGGCCTGAGGTTAATCTTTGCCATCAGTCGAAGCTCCTCATTGCCAGTCCACAGGCAATCATCAGCGAAGGAGCATCGTTGCTCAGGGCAGATGCGTTAACCCGCGAACCGACAGCCATTTCCGCAAAAGGATTCGCGACCAGTGTCGGTGTGCCTGTTTTCCCTTCCACCATTTCTGTCAGCCCCTGAACCGAAGCAGTACCGCCGGCGAGCACCACGTAGTCCACTGCATTGTACTGACTGGCTCCAAAAAAGAACTGGAGCGCGCGCGCAACCTGCTGAACGACAGCTTCCCGGAAGGGCGTAAGCACTTCGGATTCATAATCATCAGGCAGGCCACCCTGCTTCTTGGCAAGCCCGGCCTCTTCAACAGACAGGCCGTAACGGCGCTGAATCTCTTCGGTAAGTTGTTTTCCGCCGAAGATCTGTTCCCGGGTGTAAACCGTCTTGCCTTCAGCCAGAACACTCAACGTGGTCATGGTGGCACCCACATCGACGATGGCAACTACAAGATCTTCACCTTGGGAGTCCAGTTGTGACTCAATCAGCGCGTATGCACGTTCAAGCGCGTAAGCTTCAACATCGACAATTTTTGTATTGAGAGAGGCAATCTCGAGCGCGTCTTCACGGATATCAACGTTCTCTTTACGGCATGCCGCAAGGAGCACATCTACCTGATCCGGATTGGTTTCCGAGGCGCCTTGCACCTCGAAGTCGATCGCAACTTCGTCAAGCGGGTATGGAATATACTGATCCGCCTCAAGAGCAATCTGGTCTTCCATCTCAAACTCGTTGAGCCCCCCGTCCATCTGGATAACCTTGGTAATGACCGCCGAACCAGATACCGCAATAGCGACCTGCTTGACGCTGGTACGGGACTTGGAAGCCACCCTTTTCAGGACTTCACCAACCGCTTCAACATCCGTGATGTTTTTTTCAACAACAGCGTTGGCAGGCAACGGCTCAACGGCGTAGCTCTCGACCTTGTAACGGTCTCCCTGCTTCGACAGCTCAAGGAGTTTGACGGAGCTTGAACTCACATCTACACCCAATACTGCACTGGATTTCTTTCCGAACAATCCGAACACGCGCTCACCCTATACCTGGCTAGATGCACCCGGTTACATGTGTTATGTGTTTTTTATTTAAGAGAATTTCTTCATTATTCCGTTTACAATGTCCGTACTTGTTCAGCTGAGAACAATTGCAACGGTGAAGCGACTCATCCTTCCTAAAGCAATTTCTCAAATGATAGACCTATATCCAACAGTTGTCAGAAAAAAATGTCTCATTTGTTGCGTACATCTCGCCTTTTTGCATGGTTATTTCTCACCGGTCTGAGTGTCGCCGTTATCGTAGGCTCAGGCTTCTATCTTTACCTCCGCCCCGGCCTCCCCCCTGTCGAACAGCTTCTGGATATAAAACTCCAGACACCGTTACGGGTATATAGCAAAGACAACAGATTAATAGCAGAATTCGGTGAAAAGAGAAGGACACCGATCACAATCGAACAGATCCCAACAATTCAGTTACAAGCCTTTTTGGCAGCTGAAGACTCACGATTTTACGAGCACTTCGGGGTCGACATCAAAGGATTGGCGCGGGCTGCAATCGAACTCGTCTCGACTGGATCAATCCAGTCTGGAGGCAGCACCATCACAATGCAGGTTGCAAAAAATTACTTTTTGTCACGTGATCGGACATTTATTCGCAAGTTCAACGAGATACTTCTGGCAGTTCAGATAGAGCGTGAACTGGACAAAAACCGGATTTTCGAGCTGTACCTGAACAAGATCTACCTGGGAAATCGAGCCTACGGTATCGCCGCCGCGGCCCGCGTTTATTACAACAAACCGGTCAACGAACTCTCTCTCGCACAGATGGCCATGTTGGCGGGCCTGCCCAAGGCGCCCTCTGCCTATAACCCCCTTGCCAATCCTCAGCGCGCCATGCAGCGTAGAGACTGGATTCTGGGCCGGATGAAAGAGCTCGAATTTATCACCCCGGATGCTTACGAGCTTGCCATCCAGGCCCCTCTCACCGCCACCTACAATGCAACAGAGACAGAGGTCGACGCCGACTATGTCGCTGAAATGGCTCGCGCCGAGATGGTCAGGCGGTTTGGCGAGGAGGCCTATACCGACGGATACACTGTCACACTGACCGTCGACGGCAAAGACCAGCAGATGGCAACGGACGCGCTCAGAGACGGCCTTGAAGCCTATGATCGCCGACATGGGTATCGGGGCGCCATCGGCCAGCTCGACGCCGAAACGCTGGCCAGCGGTAACCTTTCCAACGTCATATTGAACTACCCGAGAATAGAGTCCCTGATGCCTGCGGTTATTACCGCCGTCAATGATGACAAAAACCAGGCACTGGCTCACGTGCGCCGGTTCGGCCCTGCCGTTATGCCATTCGAATCAATGCAGTGGGCCAGCCGCTACAAAACAGAGAATCTGACCGGCCCCAAGCCAGAAAAGCCCTCAGACGTTTTAGCCATAGGTGACGTTGTTTACGTTCGTGTAGACGAGCTGCCGCAAGCACCAACAGCACCCGAGGACGGCGAACCGGTGGAGGAAGCAGCAGCATCCGGAATTGACCAGCCAGTCCGGGTTTCACTCGTGCAGGTACCCAAAGCCGAAGGAGCGCTGATCTCCCTTGAGGCGGAAACGGGCGCCATTGAAGCGCTCGCCGGCGGTTACAGCTTCGGGCAAAGCAAATACAACCGGGCCATACAAGCAAAACGGCAACCAGGCTCTACTTTCAAACCATTCCTGTACCTGGCAGCTCTGGAAAGCGGCATGACGCCCGCAACCATATACAACGACGCCCCCATCGTGTTTGACGACTCGGAACTCGAGACCGCCTGGCGCCCGCAGAACTCCTCGGGGCAGTTCTACGGCCCCACTCCGCTTCGCGAGGCGCTATACCGCTCACGGAATCTGGTTTCCATCAGGCTACTCAGAGATGTCGGCATCCCGCAGACACTGGATTACCTCAAGCAGCTCAAGGTTCCCGTTGATAACATGCCCAAAGACCTGTCACTCTCTCTGGGCAGCGGCCAGCTCTCCCCCATGGAGTTAGCCCGAGGCCTCGCTGTTATAGCCAACGGCGGCTACGACGTGGAGCCATTTCTGATTCAGAGCATTACGGATGTTAACGGCGAAACAATTTACAAAGCCCCGGACGTCGTCCTTTGTGACCGGGACTGCGACACGATTGAAACTGCGCCGGTGAGCCTCGATGACGAAACCGATAAATCTCCGGCCACCACAGCAGAAGCCGCACCGGAAACGCGTGTCATGCGACGGCTTGCGGATGAACGCTCGGTTTATATCCTGCACTCAATGCTCCGGGATGTCGTCAAGCGCGGAACCGGACGTCGTGCTTTGGCGCTTGGGCGCGATGACATTGCAGGCAAAACGGGAACGACCAACGAACAGCGAGACACCTGGTTTGCCGGCTTCAATCACAACCTTGCCACCACCGTATGGGTTGGGTTTGATCAGCCAGCCCCTCTCGGCCGCAGAGAGTTTGGCGCAAGCACTGCCCTACCCATCTGGGTCGATTATATGAAAGTAGCGCTGGACGGAGCGCCTTCGGCATTCATGCCGCGGCCTAACGGTATCGTTAACATTCGCATCAACCCCGAGACCGGCAAGCGCGCAAGGCCCGGCGAGGAAGGCGTTTTCGAGATATTCAAGGAAGAGGATGCACCAGCGCCAATGGCAGCGGATGACATCGGCCCGGGTGGCGCAGGCGGAAACGGGGATGGGCTCTCGCGCCAGATTTTCTAGCCGCAGCGCAAAACAAAAAGCAAGCACAAAAAAACCGGCGGGATTACCGCCGGTTTTTTTGTGGTCTCATAACGTCATCGATCAGATGATGTCATCCATGCTCATCAGCGGATAGTGCGCAGGGTACCCTTTACGAGCAACACCTGAATCCACCGCAGCACGGGCTACAGCAGCCGGTACAACTTCCAGGAGACGGACATCCATAGGCTTGGGAATGATGTACTCTTTACCAAACTCAAAGCTGCTTGCGCCGTAGGCTTCGCAGATTTCCTGTGGCACCGGTTCTTTGGCCAGCTCACGGATAGCATTCACCGCAGCTACCTTCATCTCTTCGTTGATGCAAGACGCGCGAACGTCCAGCGCACCACGGAAAATGAACGGGAAACCAAGAACATTGTTCACCTGATTCGGGTAGTCCGAACGACCGGTAGCCATGATCAGATCATCTCGAACCGAGTGAGCTATCGCCGGATCGATTTCCGGATCCGGATTAGAGCAGGCAAACACAACCGGGTTCGGCGCCATCTTCTTGAGCTGCTCACCGCTCAACAGGTCCGGGCCTGACAGGCCAAGGAACACATCAGCTCCGTCGATTGCCTCGTCCAGCGTGCGCTTATCAGTGTCGTTAGCGAACATCGCCTTGTACTGATTAAGGTCATCGCGACCAGAGTGGATGACACCCTTGCGGTCGAGCATGTAGATGTTGTCAGTGCTAACACCGCAGCTGATCAGCAGCTTCATGCAGGCGATTGCAGCGGCACCGGCACCCAGACAAACCACTTTCGCTTCTTCAATTTTCTTGCCCTGCAGTTCAAGGGCGTTGAGCATGCCGGCTGCTGTAACAATCGCTGTGCCATGCTGGTCATCATGGAAGATGGGCACATTGCACCTTTCGATCAACGCGCGCTCTATTTCGAAACACTCCGGCGCCTTGATATCTTCAAGGTTAATACCGCCAAAGGTGTCAGCAATACGCTCAACGGTTTCAATGAACGCCTGCGGGCTTTCGGAGTTGACCTCGATATCGAACACGTCAATTCCGGCAAAGCGCTTGAACAGTACGCCCTTGCCTTCCATTACTGGCTTGCTTGCCAGCGGACCCAGGTTACCCAGACCAAGAATCGCCGTACCGTCGGAGATAACCGCCACAAGGTTGCCCTTGGCAGTGTACTTGTAGGCGTTCTCCGGGTCCTTCGCGATCTCGCGAACCGGCTCGGCAACGCCTGGGCTGTACGCCAAAGCAAGGTCGCGGGCGGTCGCTGTCGGCTTGGAGATTTCTACACTAATCTTTCCAGGCCGCGGCTTGGCGTGATATTCAAGGGCTGCTTCTTTCAGATCTTGAGACATTGCCACTGTTCCGTTTGTCACGTTAAAAGGTAATAAGCCTTCAGAAGGCGAGGGCCTACCCAAAGGAGCGCGACATTATGGCGCGCCCGCCCCAAAACGACAAGGGCCACCCGAACAAATTATGATCAGTCAATACGGCGAATTGCGTACAATCAAGAATTAAGCGACTAATTTTGGCCACGCACAAAAAAAGCGCCCGAGGGCGCTTT
>JAGPVT010000017.1 GCA_018066865.1 Marinobacter sp.
GGCAAGGACATCATCAACTTCCACGCCCTGTTCTGGCCAGCGATGCTTTGCGACGCCGGCTTCCGTACGCCAACAGCGGTATGGGCGCACGGATTTGTGACGGTCAATGGTAAGAAGATGTCCAAGTCCCGGGGCACTTTCATTATGGCCCGCACCTATCTTGACCACCTGAACCCGGAATACCTGCGCTATTACTTCGCTGCAAAGCTTACCGGTAGCGTGGACGACATGGATCTCAATCTGGACGATTTTGCCGCCAGGGTGAACTCGGACCTGGTTGGCAAGGTGGTCAACATCGCCAGCCGCAGTGCGGGTTTCATTACCAAACGTTTTGACGGAAAGCTTGGCGAAGTGACCGAGCACGGCAAGCTGAAAGAGTTCATTGATGCCGGCAAAGAGCTTGAATCCTTCTACGAGGCTCGGGAATTTGGCCGGGCCATGCGCCGTATCATGGAACTGGCTGACATCGCCAATCAGTACGTAAACGATGAGCAGCCATGGGTCGTTGCCAAGCAGGAAGGCCAAGATGAAAAGCTCCAGGCTATCTGTACCAATGCCCTGAACATGTTCCATCTGCTGATGACGTACCTCGCCCCGGTATTGCCGGAAACGGCCAAGGCGTCCGAAGAATTCCTGAATGCGAAGCTGGATTGGAACAACCGTAATGAGCGGCTGGAGAACCACAGCATCAACAAGTTCACGCCTTTGATGAGCCGCGTGGACATGGCGCAGATCGAAAAAATGCTGGATGCATCCAAAGAGGAAATGCCGGCTGCAATCGGCAAACCAACAGAACCCGTAAACCCGGAAGCGATTGCGAGTGAAATAGAATTTGATGATTTCGCGAAAGTGGATCTTCGGGTCGTTAAAATAGTCAAAGCCGAGCATGTGGAAGGGGCAGACAAGCTTCTTCGCCTGACGCTTGATCTGGGGCATGGCGAGCGCAACGTGTTTGCCGGTATCAAGTCTGCCTACAATCCTGAGGATCTTGAGGGCCGCCTTACCGTTATGGTCGCCAACCTCAAGCCAAGAAAAATGAAGTTCGGCATGTCTGAAGGCATGGTTCTGGCGGCTGGCCCGGGGAGCAAGGATATCTTTATCCTGTCTCCGGACTCAGGCGCAACCCCCGGCATGCGGGTGATGTAAACAAAGATCGAGGCAGGGCGCCCCGATGGCGAAATGATGACGCGATGATGACAGAATATTTACTGATTTTGGTCAGCACCATTCTGGTGAACAACTTCGTGTTGGTTCAGTTTCTTGGCCTGTGCCCCTTCATGGGGGTTTCAGGCAAACTGGAAACGGCCATGGGCATGTCCCTGGCTACAACCTTTGTGCTGACCCTGTCATCGGTGTGCAGTTATCTTGCCTACACCTACCTGCTGGCGCCTCTGGGCCTGGCCTTTCTGAAAACCATCACCTTTATTCTGGTTATTGCGGTGGTGGTTCAGTTCACAGAGATGGTGGTGCGTAAAACCAGCCCCCTGCTCTATCGCGTATTGGGAATCTTTCTGCCCCTGATTACCACCAACTGCGCCGTGCTTGGCGTGGCACTTCTTAACCTGAATAAAAACAACAACTTCGTTGAATCAGTACTCTACGGTTTTGGCGCTGCCGTCGGCTTTTCGCTGGTGTTGGTGCTGTTCGCCGCAATGCGCGAACGCATTGCCGTGGCCGATGTCCCCCTGTCCTTCCGGGGTGCGGCCATTGGCATGGTCACCGCAGGGTTGATGTCACTGGCGTTTCTGGGCTTTACCGGCCTGGTCAGCGTTTAACGGAGACACGTTTTTATGTGGACAGGCATTCTTATCGCCGTTCTGGTTCTGCTTGGCCTCGCTCTGGTGTTCGGCGCTTTGCTGGGCTTTGCCTCCGAGCGGTTCCGGGTTGAAGGTAACCCGCTGGTGGAACAGATCGACGCCGTGCTGCCACAGACCCAGTGTGGCCAGTGCGGGTTTCCCGGCTGCCGCCCCTATGCCGAATCCATTGCTGATGGTGGCGCCATCAATAAATGCCCACCCGGTGGTGAGTCCACCATCAAAGCACTGGCTGATCTCCTTGATGTTGAGCCTCAGCCGCTGGATGCAGAGCACGGTGTGGAACAAGCCAGGCGCGTTGCCGTTATCCGGGAAGACGAATGCATCGGCTGCACCAAATGCATCCAGGCCTGCCCGGTGGACGCCATTCTTGGTGCCGCAAAGCACATGCACACCGTTATCGAAAGTGAATGCACAGGCTGTGACCTTTGCGTGGAGCCCTGCCCTGTTGACTGTATTGACATGATCACCATTGAACCTGACATACGGGCCTGGACCTGGACACCGCCTGCGGCCACGATTATCGCAACAGACCGACAGGAGATCAGCTCCTGATGACTCAGCTGTGGGATTTCAGCGGTGGCGTTCACCCCGCAGAGCACAAGCAGCTTTCAACCAGCCGGCCCATTCAAGCCGCAGGTATTCCCGGGCAACTGGTGCTGCCACTGCAGCAGCATATTGGTGAGCCAGCGGAACCCATAGTGGCAATTGGCGATTCTGTGCTGAAAGGCCAGAAAATAGCCGACGTCAGTCATGGCATGGGTGTTCCGGTTCACGCCCCGACATCCGGCGTGATTGAAAGCATCGGCGACTACCCGGTGCCACATCCTTCCGGCATGGCAGACAAATGCATCGTTTTGAAACCGGACGGCAAGGATGAGTGGTGCGAACGTTACCCGGTCAGCGACTATCGCAAGCTCGATCGGGATCAGGTTCTGGATATCATTCGCTCGGCCGGCATCTCCGGCATGGGGGGCGCTGGTTTTCCGACGCACATCAAACTGAAACCAAGCCGGGATCGCAAGGTCGACACGCTGATCCTCAACGGTGCCGAATGCGAGCCCTACATTACCGCTGATGACATGACCATGCGTGAGCGAGCCGATGAGGTTGTTTCCGGGCTAAAAGTAATGGCCTGGATTCTGCGCCCTGAACGCTGCGTGATCGGCATAGAAGACAACAAACCGGAAGCTGCAACAGCACTGCGTGAAGCTATACAGGGCACACAAATTGAAATCGCTGTTATCCCGACCAAATACCCTTCCGGTGGCGAAAAACAGCTGATCCAGATTCTCACCGGCATGGAGGTACCCAGTGGCGGTATTCCGGCCGATATAGGCGTCATGTGCCAGAACATCGGAACCGCCGTCGCGGTTGCCCGGGCTGTCTTTGAAGACACGCCGCTGGTCTGTCGCGTTGTGACTCTTACCGGGGAAGCATTGGAAAAGCCCGGCAATTTTGATGTTTTGCTGGGCACACCCGTGGACTACCTTCTGGAACAGGCCGGCCTTCAGCCGGAGCTCGTCAACCGCCTGATTCTTGGTGGACCCATGATGGGCTATACGTTGACCACCACAGCAATACCGGTGATCAAAACCAGCAACTGCATTATTGCGGCGACCGCCAGCGAACTGCCGGCGCCACCTCCTGAACAGGCCTGCATCCGCTGCGGG
Organism: Marinobacter sp.; assembly: GCA_018066865.1. Lineage (GTDB taxonomy): Bacteria > Pseudomonadota > Gammaproteobacteria > Pseudomonadales > Oleiphilaceae > Marinobacter. The sequence continues at coordinate 3,488 of JAGPVT010000017.1, forward strand.
CAGTGCGCGGAAGTTTGCCCTATGGAATTGCTGCCGCAGCAGCTGTTCTGGCACGCAAAGGCGACGGAATTTGAAAAAGCGGAGCATCTGAACCTGTTTGACTGCATCGAATGCGGTGCCTGTTCATACGTGTGCCCAAGCTCGATTCCGCTCGTACAGTACTATCGCTATGCCAAGGGCGAGATTCGCGTCCAACGGGCAGAACAACTCAAGGCAGATCGTGCACGAGAGCGCTTTGAAGCGCGCCAGGAAAGACTTGACCGAGAACAGCAAGATAAGGAGTTGCGGCGCAAGGAGCGAGCCAAAGCCGCCGCAGAGGCTCAGGCCAAAAAGAAAGTCGAAGCTGGAAAAGCCGCTGCCAGCGGAGAGGCAGTGGACGGGCGAGCTGCAAGTTCCGCCTTGGTAGAGCAGGCTCTGGCACGTAAAAAGGCCAGTAGCGAAGCTGCACAGGCGCAGGCCGCAATACCAGCGGACGCGGCACCGGAAAAACCCGACATTGAATCGCTTGAGAAGCAATTTGCTCAGGCACAGTCCAAACTGGAAACCATGCAGGCCATGCTCGAAGACGCGAAAGCGCAGCAAGCAGACAACGTGGAAAAACTGGAGCGCGCGATCACCAAGAACCATGACAGAGTGAAACGAGCAGAAGAAGCCCTGGCGGACGCTCGCAAAACGCTGGCGACTCAGACCGAATCCCAATCCATCGAATAACCCGAATCAGGCCCGACCTTCATGGCGTTTGTTCAGCAGTCCTCACCCCACGCTCACAGTGCGCGCCCGACGTCGAAGGTGATGCTCTGGGTCATACTCGCAGCATTGCCTGGCTTGCTGGCACAGACGCTGTTTTTTGGTTGGGGCAATCTCATAAACGTTGTCTGGTGCATCGCCATTGCCCTGGCTTCGGAAGCGGCCATCCTCAAATTGCGCAGCAAGCCGATAGTGTTTGTTCTCAAGGACAATACCGCGGCTGTAACCGGACTCTTGCTCGGGCTTTCCTTGCCACAGTTTGCCCCCTGGTGGGTATCGGCAGTAGCGGTCATTTCAGCGATTGTGATTGCCAAGCAGCTTTATGGCGGGCTAGGCTCCAACCCATTCAACCCAGCCATGGTGGGTTACGCCCTGGTACTGATTTCATTCCCGGTCGCCATGACCACCAACTGGGCCGAGCCGGCTCTGCTCTGGGACAGCGCGCCCGGGTTTGGAGACACTCTAGCAGCTATCGCGTCGGGGCAGCAAACAGCCATTGATGGCTGGACCATGGCGACACCGCTGGACGAATACAAACACAAAATTGCGAGCCATACCGCGGCCGAAGTTCTTGCCCACCCGACGTTTGGTGAGGGCATTGCCAAAGGCTGGGAGTGGGTCAACGCGGCTTTCCTGGTCGGCGGGCTTGTACTGATCGGCCTGAAGATCATCACCTGGCATATTCCAGCCGCTTTTCTGGGTGCACTGGTTGCCATGAGTCTGGCGTTTGGCAGCAACGCGGACCAGTACGCTCCGCTGTCATTGCACCTTCTGGCAGGTGGCACCATGCTCGGCGCGTTTTTTATCGCAACCGATCCGGTATCTGCCGCCACCAGCCATCAGGGCAAACTGATTTACGGCGCCGGTATTGGCGTGCTCATCTATCTGATCCGGAGCTGGGGTAACTATCCGGATGCCGTGGCATTCAGCGTTTTGCTTATGAACTTTGCCGTACCCTTTATCGATCACTACACGCCACCAAGAACCTACGGCCATCACAAAGCTCGCCGAGGACAGCCCGGCCGGGGCAGGAGTTAACCATGGCGACCATGACTCAATCCATCCGCCGCAGTGCCATAGGGCTTGGACTGTTTGCTGTAATTACTGGCGGAACCATTGCGGTTACCCAGGCACTGACCGAAGAACGCATCGCAGAACAGGCTGCCAGAGCAGAGGCCAAAGCACTGTTTGAGATCATCCCCGAAAGCGCACACAACAACGACATACTCAGAGACACGTTAATTCTGCCTGCAAGCGATCGACTGGCAACCGGTGGGCCATTGACGGTATGGGTCGCACGGCAGGACGGACGACCGGTCGGCATGATCATGCCGGCCATTGCGCCTGACGGATATTCAGGCAATATAAAGTTGCTTGTGGGCATTGACCTTGAAGGTACTGTTCTCGGTGTCAGAGTTATTGGCCACAAGGAAACACCGGGGCTGGGCGACCGGATTGAAATCCGGAAGTCCGACTGGGTTAAAGACTTCGAAGGACGCTCTTTGGGCAATCCACCGCCACGGGAATGGAATGTAAAAAAGAACGGCGGCGTATTTGACCAGTTTACCGGCGCCACCATCACCCCTCGGGCTGTGGTAAAAGCGGTACAGAAATCGCTGATTTATTTCCGGCAGAACCAGCAGGTAATCCGGGCTCAGCTGAACAAAACCCCGACAGGGCAAGGCCCTGCATTCACTCCCGGGGATCTGACAGACGAAACCCTGAATGCGGAGCAATCCTGATCATGGCGACCAAAACCTCCGGCGAAATCATCCGCGATGGCCTCTGGGATAACAACCCTGCACTGGTTCAGGTGCTGGGGTTGTGCCCTCTTCTTGCCGTCACCAGCACGGTAGTCAATGCAATCGGTCTGGGTCTGGCAACCCTGATGGTGTTAATGGGCTCTAACCTGGCTGTTTCTTTGATCCGCAACTTTGTCAGCGAATCCGTGCGTTTGCCGGCGTTCGTGATGATAATTGCCTCTTTCGTGACCTGCGCCGAGCTATTGATGCAGGCGTACACTTACGAGCTTTACCAGATTCTCGGTATTTTCATCCCTCTGATCGTTACCAATTGCGCCATTCTGGGCCGTGCCGATGCGTTTGCCTCACGTAACGCTCCCGGCCCTGCACTGCTGGATGGTGCAATGATGGGCGCAGGCTTCCTGATAGTGCTGATTATTCTCGGCGGCATGCGCGAACTGATCGGCCAGGGCACCCTGTTTGTTGATATGCATCTGCTGCTCGGCCCCATGGCTGCCGACTGGGTCATTGAGCCGTTTGCCAACTATCCGGACATGCTGTTCATGGTACTACCGCCCGGCGCGTTCGTAGGTCTCGGGTTGCTGATTGCCCTGAAAAACGGCATCGACAACCACCTCAAGGAACGACAGAAGGCAGTTCAGCCAGCAGCAGCGCCCGGTAGTAAACGCGTGCGCGTCACCGGAAACGTTTCATGATCTGCGGCTGGAGTCGTAACAAAACACCATGAATAAAGCCAAGCGTATTGAAATTTTCTCCCGCTTTCGGGAAGCCAACCCCAATCCGGAAACAGAGCTGAACTACAGCAGTCCGTTTGAGCTGCTCATTGCGGTTATTCTCTCAGCGCAGGCCACGGATGTAGGCGTCAACAAGGCAACAGACAAGCTCTATCCGGTAGCTAACACGCCCGAGGCCATACTTGCACTGGGCGTAGACGGCCTGAAGAACTACATCAAGACCATCGGGTTATTCAATAGTAAGGCAGAGAACGTCATCAAGACCTGCCGCATTCTGATTGAAAAACACAACAGTATCGTGCCTGATAACCGAGAGGACCTTGAAGCCCTCCCGGGGGTCGGCCGCAAAACCGCCAACGTGGTCCTGAACACAGCGTTCGGGCACATCGCCATGGCGGTGGACACTCATATTTTCCGGGTATCCAACCGCACCGGCATCGCTCCGGGCAAGAACGTTGTGGAAGTAGAAAATCGCCTGATGCGGCTGGTGCCGAAAGAGTTTCTTCAGGATGCTCATCACTGGCTTATCCTGCACGGGCGTTACACCTGCGTAGCGCGCAAACCCCGGTGCGGTGCCTGCATTATTGAGGATCTTTGCGAGTTCAAACAGAAAAGCGACTATCAATAAGAGACGGTCCAAACACGAAAAAGCCGGCGTTTGCCGGCTTTTCTGCAACTGGCTCAGGCGCTCTGTCAGCCTTGGCCCAGCATTTTCTTCTTCAGGCTCTTCTGCGCCGGTTCGTCCGAAAGCCAGATACCAAACAGGGCTTTCTTGAACTCAAGGTCTCCCACTGTGCCTTTTTGCTCGCTGTTCTTGAATACCTTCACACCTTCGCCAGGCACGTAGACCAGATCAAATACGTCACCTTCCTTGATTTCCTCTTTGAACACCGACATGAACTGATCAATTTCCGACTGAATAGGCGCCATATCACCACCCGTAGAAGCCTCGAAACCTTCCATGGTTGCCTCGGTCATACGGTCGCTGGTGATCATGTCAGAGGTGATGTGCAGGGTAATCGCCTGAGGCTCATCAGCGTCAACCACGGCATTTCCATCATGCTGCGCCTTTGGCACGTAAAGGCTTCCAACGTACAGGTCAATGAAAAACTTGGAGCGAGTACCGGCACCGTTCAACTGAAGCTCAGTGCTGTTTGCGGTATAGGTATCCGGAACGTCTACGCCGCCAACGGTTAATGCCAAAGCAGGAGCTGAGAGTGTGGCGGCCAGCATCAAGCACGCAATGCCCGTCAAATATGCCTTTTTCATAGTCCTTTCCTTTTCAGTCATTATCATGAGAATTCATTCGTCACCAGGTGCCGATCCGCAGCCCACGGCGTTGCTATTCTAACAATGACCAGCAGGAGCAAATCACCACCTGGTTCTCATTTGCATGGTTACTTTTCAGAGATACTTTTGCAGAACCACTAAACCACAAAACGCCAGCCATGAGACATGGCCGGCGTTTCGGATGTTGCGTCAGAAAAGCTATTTGAACAGCAGATTTCCAGTCAGACCTTCTTTTTCCAGAATTTCACGCAAGCGCCGTAGCGCTTCTACCTGAATCTGACGAACCCGTTCCCGGGTCAGGCCGATTTCCTGCCCGACTTCTTCCAGGGTACTGACCGGATAGCCCCTGAGCCCGAACCGTCGGGACAGAACTTCCTGCTGTTTGTCGCTGAGCTGATCTACCCATTTCCCAAGGCAGGCACACATGTTGTTGTCCTGCAGTACGTCTGCAGGATCAGAGGCGCCCTCATCGGCCACGGTATCCAGCAGAGACTTCTCACCACCGGCACCAATAGGCGTATCCATGGAAGCGACGCGCTCATTGAGGCCCAACATGCGCTTTACATCATTAACCGGCTTATCCACTTTCCTTGCGATTTCTTCCGCAGAGGGCTCGTGATCAAGCTTCTGCGTCAGTTCGCGAGCAGCCCGCAGATAAAGATTCAGTTCCTTGACCACGTGAATGGGCAAACGGATGGTGCGGGTCTGGTTCATGATGGCCCGCTCTATCGTCTGGCGGATCCACCATGTTGCGTAGGTGGAGAAACGGAAACCCCGTTCCGGGTCAAACTTTTCAACCGCGCGAATCAGCCCGAGGTTGCCCTCTTCGATCAGATCCAGCAGTGTCAGCCCCCGGTTCACATAGCGGCGTGCAATTTTTACAACCAGCCGTAAATTACTCTCAATCATTCGTTTACGACCGGACTCCTCACCCTTGCGCGCGAGGCGTGCAAAGTAGACTTCCTCCTCCGGAGTCAAAAGTGGTGAGAAACCAATTTCATTGAGATAAAGCTGAGTGGCGTCCAGCTGCTTCGAACTGGTGTAGTAACGCCCTTGGGCAGGAAATCCTTTCTTGACTTCGGCAGCCTCCGGGGCGCTCCTATCGGTTTTTTCTTCTGCGAGTAACTGATCTTCAGAGTCGTCAACGTTTCTGGAGTCATCAACGTGTGTAGAGCCATCAACGTCCGATATACGATCAACAATCATATCTTCTTGTTCTGCTGACATATCTCTTGCCCCGCCTTTCAACAATCCTGGATTTTCGCCCGATACTTTTTTTTGTTGCGGGCATTGTTTATTTCTTTTCTCTTCAGGACTTCATCAATGGCCAGCTTATACGCTGTTGCCATCATTTTTTCTTGTTTTAAACACCGCATCTAGTCATTAGCGTGGTGGCAAATAATGGGTTGGATCGACCGGATTACCATTTTTTCGGATCTCAAAATGTAACATCGGGCGTTCTGAACCATTGCCACCGAGTTCTGCTATGACCTGCCCGGCTTTTACTCCCTCCCCTTCACTAACCAGAATCTTCCGGTTATGAGCGTATGCACTCAGATAGTGCTCATTGTGATTTACAATAATCAAATTGCCATAACCCAGCAACCCATTGCCAGCGTAGACCACACTTCCATCTGCGGCGGCTCTTACAGCATCCCCGGCTTTTCCGGCAATATCAACGCCTTTGTTGACTTTTCCGGATGCTGAGTAGCCTGCAATTACGGTGCCAGAGTGCGGCCAACGCCATGGGATACTGGCCACCGTCTGCGTACGTGCAGCCAGGGGTGCAGACTTGTCGGGCTTTCGGGTGACGGCTGGTTTCCGGGTGTTAGTGGAAGTTGGTGCAGGAGGTTTGGCACGTGGCGCCCGGGCGGAGGTATTCGCAGCGGGTCTCGATGTCTGCGCTGGAGCACGACTACTACCGGACTGGGTACTACCGCGAAGGTCCAGCCGAAGCACTTGGCCGGCCCGGATAGTCCAGGGTGGACCAATCCCATTGGCGCTACCCAGCTCCCGGTAATCGCGGCCGTAAGTCCAGGCGATGCCGTACAGCGTCTCGTCCTGGCGCACAACGTGGCGCCCCCAGTAAACCGGCGGATTGTAAATATCATCCTGATGGAGCGCTTGGGTGTTGCAGCCGCTCATTGCGCCGGAAAGAAAAAGAAATGCAATCAGAAAGAGCCAGACTTTGCCGGTTCCAGAAGCACAGGCAGTCGGTTGGGCACCAAAGAGGAACCGCGGGGAGGCCGATAAAGCGGCTTGAGCTGACCCACGTAATAATCTCACAGGAATAACACCGGCCTGATTATGAGTAATCTGCGTTGGCTCAGAATCCAATCAAAGAAGATCCTGAAGTTTCAAAAGTAACTCGCTAATTTATTGCACATTTTGAAATCAAATCCAAGTTACTCACTGCCCATCCCCGTTACCCGTCACCGTCTTTGTTACGGGCGGGAACAACCATGTGCCTGTAAAGGTAACACGGGCCCACCCGGTGCTATCGGATGCCGGTCACTCCGCCTTCTGATAACGCCCACCAAACCACTCAATCAGCAGCACAAGAACAATGCCAGCGAAGACCATTGCCGCAGCCGAAGCAATCTGTGGATCAAGGCCAGTGAGATCGGCAAACGCCCCTGGGCTGATACTGACCTCACTCAACGGCACCTGTTCGCCTGAACTATTCGTTCGCCAGCTCAGGGTCTCCTTCCATGGCCAAACCTTGTTCAGTGCACCAATCATGAAGCCGGTAAGTAAGGCCAGCACAGGGTCGTGATAGGCCTTGAAAGCCCATGTGATCAGTCTTGCAACCGACAACAGGCCCAGCACACAGCCTGCCATAAACAGCAGCAACATGGCGATATCAAAAGATTTTATAGCTGCAAGAACCGGCGCGTACATACCAACAATAACCAGAATAAAACTGCCGGAAATACCAGGCAGGATCATCGCGCATATCGCGACAACGCCAGCGCCAAAAAAGGTCAAAGCAGAAGGGTTTAGCTGGCCTACGGACAGGGTTGTAATCCACCACGCGGCAATAATGCCAACCGAAAGAGGAATGAGCAGCGTTGCGCGATAGTGTCGTGCCTGACGGCCGACGTGCCAGACGGAGGCGAGAATCAGCCCGAAAAAGAAACTCCAGATCAGAATCGGGTATTCGGCAAGCAGAAAACTGATCCCAGAGGCCAGGGTTACAACGCTGACGAGAATACCCACCAACAAAGCACTGAGAAAAGTGCCATCACAGGCCTGCCAGAATGCCCTCACATCCCCCCGGAACAGATATTTGAAAAGGGCCCCCGGGACTGCATTAATCGCCCCCAGAAGCCGAAAGTAAATACCGGTTATAAACGCGATGGTGCCACCAGAAACACCGGGGACAATATCCGCTGCCCCCATCGCCATACCCCGCAAAAATACGGATGCGGGATGTTGTGTGCGGGTGCTGCCTTGCGTGTCAGCTTTCTGAGGTTGCTCGCTCAACGGACAACTCCCCCCAAAAGGGGCACAAACCGAACCGGCTCCAGCTCACGGCGCTCAAACCGGTCACCGTTGCGAATCACCTCAACAAGCACCTGATGCTCTTCACCAACCGGTGCCACCAGCACGCCACCATCGGCAAGCTGATCCAGCAACTCGGATGGCACTTCCATCGGAGCGGCGGTAACAATAATGCCGTCAAATGGCCCTCTTTCTGGCCACCCCATGCCACCATCCGCATGCTTGAGCATGACGTTCCGGATATTGAGCTGTCGCAGCCTGTCCCGGGCACGATCCTGCAGCGGCTTGATGCGCTCAACGCTGTAAATCTGGCCGAAAAGTTGTGACAAAACGGCCGTCTGATAACCTGACCCGGTACCCAACTCCAGCACCCTGGCGGGCTCATGCCTGAGCAGAAGTTCGGTCATTCGGGCGACGATATAGGGCTGGGACAGCGTCTGGCCATAGCCGATGGGGAGCGAGGTGTCTTCGTAAGCACGATGCGAAAGCGCTTCATCCAGAAAAATGTGACGAGGGACCTGACCCATCACATCCAGCACGCGATCTGACTCGATACCCGATTCCTTAAGGCGTTGCACAAGGCGCATACGTGTGCGTCTGGACGTCATCCCGATACCCTGAAGCTCACCACTCACGCACCGTCCCCCATGGAGGTCTGAAGGGAGTCTGCCCACGACCTGAGGGACACCAGCGAATCATGACGAGTCATATCTATGTGCACCGGAGTCAGTGAAACATACCCTTGAGAAACAGCATGAAAATCGGTTCCCGGGCCGGCATCGCCGCCTTTCCCGGCAGCGCCAATCCAGTAACGCTCCTTGCCCCTCGGGCAGGTCATTGGAACAGCGCCTTCAGCGCGTTCCCGGTCACCCAGCCGGGTAACACGGAAGCCGGCGAGCTCTTCCCAGGGCAGATCCGGCACATTCACATTCAGGATGGAGCGAGGACCCAAAACAAAGGGCCGCGTACTTTCCAGCAGCATGCGAACGACTCTGGCGGCCGTGTCAAAATGATTGCGCCCTTCGCTTACCAAAGACACAGCAATGGCCGGCAAACCAAGATGACGACCTTCCGTTGCCGCTGCTACGGTGCCGGAATAGATAATGTCATCCCCCAGATTGGCGTGGGTATTAATGCCGGAAACCACCCGGTCAAACGGCTCCCGAAACAGCCCGTTAACCGCAAGATGCACACAATCTGTAGGCGTACCGTCGACAGACCGGAAGCCACCGGGATGCTGCTCAACTGTCAGGGGGCGGTTGAGCGTCAGAGCATTACTTGCACCGCTGTGATCCCTGTCTGGCGCTACTACTTCAAGATCGCCCAGGCCCTTGAGACCTTCATACAGGGCAACCAGTCCCGGTGAATGAACACCGTCATCATTTGACAACAGAATACGCACAGTGCACTCCAATAAGTCGCCGGGCTAAACCCGCTAGTCGTGTTGTTTTTTATGCTGGCTGAGGCTCTTGTCCTCAAGCTCAAAAATATCACTCAAAACCGTGGTGGCGTACTGACCCGGCGCGAGGAAAAAATCCAGTTCCAAACCACCGTCATCCAGCCATAGCCAATTCAGGCCCTCCGGCATAACAACCAGAGTACGACGCTCGGGCTTCATTCGAGTCGTCATAAACAAAGCAGCCAGCTCCGGAGTCTGCGCGACGGTGTCACGCTCACGCTGCCCGGCCTCACCGCTCGCACTTGTGCCGCCATCACCCCATAAAGGGCCGGTTGCAATCACATCAGGCTCACCCGGTAGCGGCGCCCGCCAACTGCCATCGGCCACCCGTGACGCCAGTACTTCATTGAATAACCAGGAGCGGGCAGCCGAAAAGTACAATACGTTTTTCCGGTCATCTCTGCCACCGCCTGGCTTACCCCGACCTCTGCGTTTGCCATGCCCACCGCGACGATTCAGCGCCGAAGGATCAATATGAACCGCACGATCGAGGTTCGCACCGCCAAAACCAAAGCGCTGAGGGCCAAAATAATTAGGTGCGCCCTGTATTTTTAAACGTTCAAGCGCGCTTTCGACCATCTCACGCGAAGCGCTTACATGTCGGAGCGTAATGACAAAATGATTTCCCTGATGATCACCACGCCGCAATTTTCGCACGCTGCGATGAGCCGATTTTACCGGCCAGCGCTCCGAAACCTGGTCAATCAATGCTGTATCGTCTTCCATCATACCGGGACGATAAAGACTGAACCATTGACGGGTGACCGCGTGACGATCTTTTAGCCCGCAAAAACCCACATCAAAAGATCGACAGCCCGTGAGGGTAGCAAGCGCTCCCGCCACAAACTCCGTATTATCCCCGGTTTTTTCGAGGTACAGACACAGATGCTCACCCTCACCCGTAACGCTGAGTAAACCCGGTGAATCCGCATGTTCCGGGAACTCCCCCATCACCTCACTAACCCGAAAGTCCTCAGGCGCAGTTTTCAAATAAGCACTGGCTACCCGAGTACCACTCGATACCGGCCAATCCAGTCGCCAGTTCCCTGCACCAATTTCTGCGTCGCTCACGACGACACCGGCTCGAGCAGACACACCGCCTGGCAGGCAATTCCCTCACCACGGCCGGTAAACCCAAGCTTCTCACTGGTGGTCGCTTTAACGCTTACATGGCTAGCCGGGATACCCAGATCCTCCGCAATATTCAGGCGCATGGCCTCGATATGCGGTGCCATTTTCGGTGCCTGAGCGATGATCGTCGTGTCGACATTGAGAACACCGAAGCCCTCCTCCGCCACCCGAGCCATTACCCTACGCAACAAATCCCGGCTATCCGCACCCGCCCACTCGGCGCTGGTATCAGGGAATAGATGACCGATATCCCCCAAGGCAACCGCGCCCAACAGAGCGTCCGCCAGAGAGTGCAACAATACATCGCCATCAGAGTGGGCTTTCAGCCCCTGGCTGTAAGGTATGGAAACACCGCCAAGAATAACGGCATCGCCTGCGCCGAAGGCATGAACATCAAAGCCCTGACCAATTCGCATAATCAACTCCGGGGAAATCCAGACAATTCAGAACCGGCTGAGAATAAAGCCAGCAAGATCCAGGTCGGTGGGTACGGTAATCTTGATATTATCCGACCGTCCTTCAACCAGAACGGGCATATTACCGTAAAACTCCATTGCAGAGGACTCATCCGTCACCGGTTGCTTTTCGTTCAGAGCCGTTTCCAATGCCGAAACCAGCATGGAATAACGGAACATCTGAGGCGTCAGCGCACGCCAAAGCTGGCTGCGATCCAATGTTCCGATAACTTCAGGCAAACGGCTCGACTCCGCTTTTTTAAGCGTATCCGCAACCGGAGCAGCCAGCAGGCCACCCACCGGATGATCCATCAGCGTTGAAACGAGATTCGCAAGATCGGCTGGATGAAGGCAAGGGCGAGCCGCATCGTGAACCAGCACCCAGTCATCGGCTGCAACCTGCTCTTCCAGTGCGTGTAGTGCCGAGAGAACAGAATTCGCCCGCTCTGCGCCACCGCTGCAGGTCTGAATTCGGTCATCGTTGCTGGCGTCAGACTCTGGCCACCAATGATCCGCTAAATTCAGCGGGACCATACAACCGGCAAAGAGGCGGGAATCCAGCAATCGGGAAAGCGTGATATCCAGAATAAAGCGGTTATTAATACGGAGGTATTGCTTGGGACACTCGGCCTGCATGCGCTGACCAATGCCGGCGGCGGGAACAATCAACCAGAGTTTAGGAGAAGTCATAGAGCTGTCACATAGGGCGTGGAGAGCGTCGGGTAGATCTTTTCCGGGAATGTCGGTGGCCAAGGATGGCCACCGTCAAGCGCACATGAA
>JAGPVT010000031.1 GCA_018066865.1 Marinobacter sp.
TTCATTGCCCTCGCCCATTACCCGCTCGAGCTCCTGCTGAACAACCTTTACGAAGACCTGGCCTGGGGTAAGGCTGCGTTGCACTTCCTGACCGATAGCGCGCTGACGGACGCCCTCAACAAAGTCTTTCACTACCGGCAGGGCGACGTCCGCCTCCAGCAGTGCCATACGCACTTCGCGGAGAGTGTCCTTTATATTATCATCGGTGAGCCGCGCCTGGCCGGAAATCTTGCGCAGGCTGCCGGAAAGTCGGTCTTGGAGGTTCTCAAACATGTTGCTCTTCCGTACCCCGGATAAATTGAGTGCACAAACCAAAGAGCCGGCTTCGGCTCCTTGATTCCTGTTGCATAATCGCGACATTATAACCAGACTATCGTCCTGAAACGACCAATCCGGTCAAATCGGCAGCCATGCCTGCCGATTCCCAGCCAGCACAGTGGTTAATAAGGAAGTCATGGGAACGCTGATTCTCGCGGTCACCTCTCTTTTTCTGTACAGCGTCGGCACCGCTCTGCAAGCACTTCACTTTCGTGGTCAAGTGCACAGTAATATTGCGATCACCACCCTTATCGGCATGCTGGCGCTTACGGCTCACGGGCTCCTGATCACCCAAACCATCCATCACGATGGTGGCGTAGACCTGGGCTTCTTCAAAAGCTCAGTTCTGATTTCCTGGCTGATCGTTTTTCTTCTGCTGGGGCTAAACCTCAGAAAGCCGGTTCAAAGCCTTTTTCTGGGCGCTTACCCGCTGGCAGCATTCACCATCATCATGGCACTGATCACCCATACGCCATCGCGTCTGGTCTCTGATGAAAGCTACGGTGTACTTTCTCATATCGCATTATCAGTGACAGCCTACAGCCTGTTTTCTCTGGCGGCTATACAGGCAACTCTGCTGTACTTCCAAAACCGGCAACTGAAACAAAACTATAACAGCACCCTGTTACGCAATCTGCCGCCGCTGCAAACCATGGAATCCCTGCTTTTTGAAATGGTCTGGGCTGGCGTGGTTATGCTCATTCTGGCCATCGTGACGGGCGCGCTTTTTATAGAAAACCTGTTTGCCCAGAACCTGGCCCATAAAACCGTGTTCTCCCTGCTCTCGCTGCTGGTTTTCGTTGCGCTGCTTGTCGGGCGTTATACCAAGGGCTGGCGCGGCATGACGGCAAGCCGCTGGACACTGGCCGGCAGCGCGCTCCTGATGGTGGCCTTTTATGGCAGCAAATTCGCTCTTGAACTGGTATTCCAGAGGGGCGGCTGATATCCCGCCCACAACCTCTTGACACCATGCACAATCACAACCTACTTTCGCTACTTGTCAGCAATATAAGGACACCACTGGTTTGGACGGTACATCGCTTACTGCGCTGTCGATTATTCTTGTCGGGCTAATCATGCTGTCGGCATTTTTCTCCAGCTCTGAAACCGGGATGATGTCACTCAACCGGTATCGCCTGAAGCACATGGCGAAAACCGGTCACAAAGGCGCCAAACGGGCGCAGGGGTTGCTGCAACGTACCGATCAGCTTATCGGTATCATTCTGATCGGCAACAACTTCGTCAATATCCTGGCGTCGTCCATCGCTACCGTTATTGCCATTCGCATATGGGGTGACGCAGGCATTGCGATTGCGACACTGCTGCTAACGATCGTCATCCTGATTTTTGCCGAAGTCACGCCCAAAACCCTGGCTGCACTTTTCCCGGAAAAAATCGCCTTCCCTGCAAGTTACATTCTCGGGCCGTTACTGAAGATTCTTTATCCGATTGTGTGGGCTGTAAACCTGTTCACAGGAATCATCCTCAGAATTCTGAGAATTTCCCCGGATGATGCTGCCAGCGATCACCTCAGCAGGGAGGAGCTCAGAACCCTGGTAAATGAGGCGGGCGCCCTGATACCAGCAAAGCACAAGGATATGCTTGTCAGCATTCTCGACCTGGAAAATGTGACCGTCAACGACATCATGGTGCCTCGCAACGAAGTCTCCGGAATCGATCTGGACGACGATATCGACACCATCCTGCGGCAACTGAGAAACAGTCAGCACACACGGCTTCCAGTGTTCAAGGGAGATATCAACGATATTCAGGGCATCCTGCATCTGCGCAGCGCAACAAAGCTGTTACAGCAAGAGGACATCAACAAGACCATGGTCCTGCAGCTTTGCCAGGAGCCCTACTTTATTCCCGAAAGCACCCCCCTGAATACGCAGCTCATCAACTTTCAGAAAGGTAAACGCCGTTTTGGTGTTGTTGTCGACGAATATGGCGATGTGCTTGGGCTCGCAACCCTGGAAGACATTCTGGAAGAAATTGTTGGCGAGTTCACAACAGACTACGCGGCAACCAGCCCCGATATTATTCCACAGGAAGACGGCACCTTCATTATTGATGGTACGACCGCCGTGCGCACCATCAACAAAACCCTGGGTTGGAAGCTACCCACCGACGGCCCAAAAACGCTTAATGGCCTGATCACTGAAACCCTTGAGAACATTCCGGACACCAACGTTTGCCTGAAGGTAAACGGGCATCGGGTCGAGGTGCTGCAGATCAAGGACAACGTCGTAAAGGCGGCGATTGTGCACCCGAAAAAGCGCAAAAAACGGGCGCTTTCCATAAGCTGACATATTTTCTCTACTCCTCCCGATAGACCTGCCGGTTATAGCGGAGCTTGTTTTAGAAAGATCAAAATGTAACTGACTCCTTGACGCATATCAATCTACCGCTAACACTGAGGGGGAGTGCGAAACAATAATAATTGCTAGGAGTTTGCCCATGAGTCTGACGCATACCTTTGGCCTTCTGACTAAACCCGACCAGCAGTGGGAAGCCATCCGAAAAGATTCCGAGTCTGTTGCCCGTCTTTATACAGGGCACGTGTTGCTTCTCGCTCTGATACCTGCCGTGGCAGGTTTCTTCGGAACCAGCCAGGTGGGCTGGCAAATCGGTGACGGTCAGGTGACACGCCTGTCAATCAGCAGTGCACTGAGCCTGTCCGTGCTGTTTTATGCTGCCATGCTGGCCGGCATATTCATTCTCGGCAAGTTCATTGATTTCTTTGCGGCAACTTACGGTGTGGCGGATCAAACGCCACGGGGCATTACAATGGCCGCATACACCGCTACACCTATGTTCCTGATCGGAATTATCGCGATTTACCCCAGTATCTGGGTCGTTATGCTGGCAGGGCTAGTCGCCATTGCTTACGCGGTCTATCTGCTTTACGAAGGCCTGCCCATCCTGATGAAGATTCCTGAGGATCGCGGGTTCATGTTTGCTACAGCGGTGCTCACCGTGGGGCTGGTTATGTTTGTCGCCCTCCTGGCAATAAGCGTAGTGATCTGGAGCATGGGTATCGGCCCGGTATATGTAACCTGAGGGCAGGAACCCGGCCTACACGACGGCGCAAAAATAAAGGGTGTTCCGGTGGAACACCCTTTATTTTTCGATTTAGCGCACGGGTTCGTTTTTATTCATGTTAACCAGGCAGAAAATGCGGTAAATTTAGTCTATAACCAAAAAACAGACAGTCTAGCTCGGTCATGTACCCGGTTGAGCCGTAAACAGGAGTCGGCCATGAATAAGCAGTCCGGCATACGTTACCTCCATGAGCACAGGGAAGCGGGAAGCAGCCAGCCGGTTCCTGTGGAGGTCACCCGCATCCGCGACACAGTTGTTGCCGGGCTCGGAGATCTGCTGCAGGGCGCATTCGATGCTGTTGATGACTCGCTTTTCGAACTGGCCAATAATGCCCGCAGCAATAATGAGCAAAACCGCTATTTTGAGGCCATGCGCGAAATCCGCATCAAGCGAAAAGGCGTAGAGCGTCACTTTCAGAATACGGTTGCACAATTCTTTGCCAATCCTCCCCACACCGGCCCGGTTCAGGAAGAGACTCTGAGCCGGCAGGCAAATGCGGATAGCCTCGCGCTCGTCGGCAATGATGATCTGGAGGAGCAAGTTGCTCTGAACGCAATGATCACTAAAGCCAAAGCCCATTTCCAGGGGCCTCTTTTGCAGCTCCAGACCCGCTTCAGCCAGGTCTACGCAGGCGCTACAGACGAATCGCCAGTAAATCCCATGGCACCCGAGCATCTTTGCAGCGCTTTCAAGGAAGCCATTCAGGCGCTGGAAATACAGATCCGCGAACGATTAATCCTGCTCAAGCAGTTCGACCGGTACGTTGTATCCAATCTGGGCATGCTGCTGGACGAAGCAAACAGAATTCTCGTTCAGGCGGGCGTCATCCCCAATTTCCGCTACCACGGAAAAAGTGGCCAGCAACACAGTGCTACTGAGGGTCAATCCGCTGCCGGGAACCCGAAAAGCTCCGTTGGATCCCATGAAAACCGACAAGACGGCGGCGCGGGCAGCAACGCAGTATTTGAGCAAATTCATCAACTGCTGGCGCGCCAACGAGCCAATGCTGGCGTGCCTTCGCGCCAATACGATCCGAGTATTCGGGTTATTGGAGGCAATGAGCTGGTCAGTTTGCTCGCATCATTGCCTTTCAATACTCAGGCCGGCGCCGAACACAACCTCAGCGCAGGTGAACCGATTACCATTGATCTTCGTAAGGCGATTCAACAGATTCTTGCCCAAGCCAACACCAACGATGGCAAAAAGCCTGCACTCAAGGAAATGGACGAGGATCTGATTAACCTTGTTTCCATGCTCTTTGAATTTATCCTTGATGACTACAACTTGTCTGCACCGGTTCAGGTTCTGATCAGCCGGCTGCAAATACCTATCCTTAAAGTTGTTATTAAAGACAAGAGTTTTTTCAGCAAGACCACGCACCCGGCAAGGAAGCTGCTTAATGCTCTTGCCCGTGCAGGCATCGGCTGGAGTAACAGTGACGAAAAAACCAGGGACAAGCTGTACGAGAAAATTCACGGCATTGTGCAGAGAATACTCAGTGAGTTCGACGGTGATATCGCGTTATTCGAAGCATTGAACAATGAGTTTGAAGAATTTCTTGCCAAGGAAAATCGCAAAGCATCCCTGGTGGAACAGCGTACCCGAGAATCCGAGCGCGGACGCATCAAGTCCCAGAAAGCCCAAGAGCTGGTCGATCGCGTAATCAAAGAGCGCGTAGCTCGTTATCGGCTTCCGGAACCCACCTACAACATCCTCATCAATGGCTGGAGCCGGGTCATGTTTCTCGCCTACCTTCGGGACGATGTAGAGCATCGCTGGCAGGAAAGCGTGAAAGTTGTTGATGATCTGATCTGGTGCCTGCATCCGCATCAGGAAGATGCCGAAAGAGACCAGTGGGTTCGCGTCGTTCCCGGCCTGCTCAAGTCGTTGCGTGCGGGGCTGGAAGAAGTTTCATACAACGCCGCAAAGCTTGATGACACCATGAGCCAGCTCAAGCACGAACTGGCAGAAGCCTTCCGTGCAAGCTCCAGTATGGAATTTTCTGAGCCGCCACCGGCGGCTGAAGACAAGCAGGATGAGGACGCCAGAAGCAAAGCGGAGCTTCAGCCTGAGGATGCTGCTATTGCAGAGTTCATGGCTCAGATTGACGGTATCGAGATAGGCAACTGGGTTGAGTTCCGCCTGGTGAACGGTGCAAGCTTCCGGTGCAAGCTTTCAGCAATCATCGAAGAAGCAGACTGCTTTGTATTTGTGAACCGTATGGGCCTGAAAGTCATTGAAAAAACCCGGGTTGAACTCGCCCACGAAATGCGGCGCGGGAGAATGACACTGCTCGAACAAGGGGCATTTATTGATCGGGCACTGGATGCCGTAGTCGGTTCCTTGCGCAGCAAAACTGCCTGATCAGCTCTGGGCCCGCAGCCAACTTGCGGGCCAGGGACTTAGCGCAGCGATCATCCGGTAATAATGGAGCAACCTGAGATCAATGCTGGAGCACGGCAGCTATAACAGCCTTCCGGCGAAGTATCGGATCGCCCTCGCCTTATCAAGCGCATTCCTGATTCATACGCTGTTGCTGTCCGGCGTTCCTTCCGTCCTGCCAGACCCTCCGGCCAGGCACCAGCAGCAACTGAACCTGGAACTCATCTCTGCGAAAAGCCCTTCCGGGGCACCCGCATTGTCTGCCAGCCCTTATCCGGAACCACCGTTCGAACAGAGCGGCAAGAACCGCTTCGAAGTTAAACTGGCGTTCTCTCCGTTGCGGCTCTGACCCGGCAGGAAACCTGCAGAAAAAGAGAAATCAGGCCTCGGCTTGCTTGGTAGCCGCTTTTACCAGCTTGGCCAATTCACCATTCTCAGCCATCTCCATAATGATGTCGCACCCACCCACCAGCTCACTGTTGACATAAAGCTGAGGATACGTCGGCCAGCTCGAATAAACTTTCAGGCCTTCACGCAGCTCCTGGTTATCGAGAATATTTACAAATGCGAAACGCTCACCACATGCCATCAAAGCCTGAGACGTCTTGGCTGAGAAGCCACACTGCGGGGCCTGGGGCGATCCCTTCATGTAAAGGATAACCGGATTGTCTGCGAGTTGGGTTTTAATGGTTTCGTTAATGTCCATGAACATTCACCTCTGATTGAAACGGAACAGCCTGGTGCGCGTTTTGCGCTGTTGACCTGCTTTTAGTAGACACCATTGTACACGGCGGGCGAGCTCCTCAACAAACACTACTATTTGACACAGGGCAAGCCCTCAGCCCGCAGCGTTGTCATCATTGGCGCGAACGGATAGACTTGATGCCCCCGTTTTTTCACCAGTATTTATACTCATCCAGGGCTTCACCAAGGTAAGGGCCATCACATGGCAGCAAGGCATTTTCTGACATTGAATGACATGACCACGACCGAGCTGGAGAATCTGGTTGATCATGGATCCAAGCTCCGGAAGGAATGGCGCCAGGGCAAGGTCAGGGATTCACTGAAAAATCGCGTGCTGGCGATGATCTTTGAAAAGTCCTCAACTCGAACCCGGGTTTCTTTCGAAGCCGGCATGGCCCAACTGGGCGGCTCCGCCATGTTTCTGTCTCCACGGGATACGCAACTTGGCCGCGGTGAGCCTATAGAAGACTCAGCCATTGTTATCTCCAGCATGGTCGATGCGGTAATGATTCGAACATTCGCCCACGAAACGGTTGAAAAGTTTGCACGGGCTTCGCGGGCACCGGTTATCAACGCTCTCACAGATGACTTCCACCCCTGTCAGTTGCTGGCCGACATGCAGACGTATCGCGAGCATCGCGGCAGTATCCGGGGCGCAACCGTGGCCTGGATAGGTGATGGCAACAACATGTGCCACTCCTATATTAATGCCGCCACACAGTTCGATTTCCACCTGAACGTTGCAACGCCTCAAGGTTACGAGCCAGACCTTGAACTCGCAAAAGCTCACAGCGCCCACGTAACCCTTATGCGCGAGCCCGCTGAAGCTGCGCGCAACGCCGACCTGCTGGTCACTGATGTGTGGGCCTCCATGGGCCAGGAAGACGAACAGAAAGCCCGCGAAAAAGCCTTCAGCAACTATCAGATCAACTCGGCGCTAATGGATATAGCAGCAACAGACGCACTGCTCATGCACTGCCTGCCGGCTCACCGTGGCGAGGAAATCTCTGCAGACATTATAGACCACCCAGGCTCCGTAATCTGGGACGAGGCCGAAAACCGACTTCACGCCCAGAAAGCTCTGCTGGAATTCCTGATCCTGAATCGCCTGGACTAAGATTTATGAGCACGCCCGAAACAACCGCCCATAACTGGTTGCTGGAAGTAAATAATCTGACCTGTGGCTATGGCGGAGACGCCGTTGTAAAAGATGTCAGCTTCGCTCTCAGCCAGGGGGATATTGGCTGCCTGCTCGGGCCCAGTGGTTGTGGTAAAAGTACCATATTGCGGGCGCTGGCAGGTTTCCTTCCGCTAACCGGCGGTGAAATACGTTTGCAGTCCCAACCGATCAGCCTCCCGGGCCGCACACTTGCGCCTGAGAAGCGCCGTATCGGTATGGTCTTTCAGGACTATGCCCTGTTTCCGCACCTGAGCATTGCCGATAACGTAGGCTTTGGATTACGTGGGCTGGACAAAACCGAGAAGCGACTCAAAGTCATGGAGCTGCTTCACGTCGTTCACCTTCAGGATCTGGCGGAGAACTATCCCCACGAGCTTTCAGGCGGCCAACAACAGCGGGTTGCACTGGCGCGGGCCCTCGCCCCGGAGCCGACGTTGATTCTGCTCGACGAGCCTTTCTCCAATCTGGACACTGACCTGCGCCGCAGACTGAGCCTGGACGTTCGTGAGATTCTGAAAACACTCGGCATCAGCGCCATCCTCGTAACTCACGATCAACAGGAAGCCTTTGCTATGTGCGATCAGGTGGCGGTGCTCCAGAGCGGTAAAATTCAGCAATGGGATGTGCCTTATAACCTTTACCACGAACCTGTGAACCGTTTCGTTGCGAGCTTTGTAGGGCAAGGCGGGTTTGTTCCGGGCAAGGCTGTGGGGCCGGACATCATAGAATCCGAGCTGGGCATTATTCACGGCAACCGCGCCTATAAATGGCCACCCGGCACGCTGGTAGACGTGCTTATTCGCCCTGATGATATTGTTTACGATGCGGATTCAGACCTGCGCCCGAAAGTCGTGGAGAAGACCTTTGCAGGCACTTCAACGCTTTATCGCTTCCGCTGTTCTGAAGATACCGAGTTTGAAGCGCTTTTCCGCAGTCATCTGGACTTCAACCTGGGCGAAAACGTTCCAGTGCGAGTGGAAGCCGACCATCTCATAGCTTTTGAACGCAACAGCTGACCAGAAAACATGAATACTGGCATGGATTCGGGAGAAAAACAGGCGGGAAAATCGCAGGACTCAAGAAAAAGAAAGAAAAAAAGGGCCGGAAAACCGACCCTCAAATGACGAATGAAACAAGGAAAATTCGTAAGAACCACAACCTCAAAAGTCATCCCTTACGCTTCAAATTATCGGCACCGGCGGCTTGAATTTCAGTAGTGCTTGTGTTGCGGCTTTGTTACATCAGGTGAGGGCCTGAGAGCTGGTTCACACTCTCCCCACGCTCTCTTCACACTTTCCTCAAAAGCCGGGTTCCAGCGGTTTTTTACGCGGCCAGACCAAGCTGAAACGCGCCCCTCCAAGGCTGTCGCTCTTGCTTACGAACGCCTGCCCGTTATGCCAGTACAAAATGCGGCGTACGATAGAGAGACCAAGCCCATACCCACCGGAGGTGCGGGTGCGACTGTCATCAAGCCGGGCGAACGCCGTAAACACTTTTTCCCACTCATCTTCCGGGATACCCGGGCCATCGTCTTCCACATCAACCCGGCAATGATCTTCATCGATATGGCAACGAACAAGTACTTTGCCCGTTGCGTAGCGCCCGGCATTCCCCACAAGGTTCTGGATAGCTCGGTGGATGTAGCGCGGCTCAACGTCGGCCATAGCCAGGTGTTCGGTGTCTTCAT
Organism: Marinobacter sp.; assembly: GCA_018066865.1. Classification (GTDB taxonomy): domain Bacteria; phylum Pseudomonadota; class Gammaproteobacteria; order Pseudomonadales; family Oleiphilaceae; genus Marinobacter. Next base: position 9,417 of record JAGPVT010000031.1, read on the forward strand.
CGATTTCGCTTTCGATACTCAGAGCAGGCCGAATGCGCTGCTGCTCCTCCACAACCTGATTCACAATGTCCGTAACGGAAGCCTCTTCGAGCGAAAACACCGGCCCACCCTGCTCGAGGCGGGCATAGGTCAGGATTTCGTCAATCAGTTCATCCAGTTCCTGAATATCGCCGTCAATACCATCCAGCTGCTTCTGTAGGGCTTCCTGGCCTTGGCAATCCTCAATCATCTGCACGCCAAAGCGGATGCGGGCAACCGGTGTTCTCAATTCGTGGGAGACCGCATGAATCATTTCGCGCTGAACGTTTACAAGGCGCTGTATGTGCTCCGCCATGCCGTTAAACGCCGCAGCCAACCGCGACACAATAGTGCCCTCGCCCGCCTCCACACGCGCACCCATCTCCCCCCGGGCAATTCGCACAGCAACGGACTCCACTTTGCGCAAATTGCTGTCCAGCCTACGGAGTACAAGAATCAGAGACAGAGCCAGAATGCTTCCTGACACCACCAGCAACAGCAAAACAACCGGCCATGCCCAAGGATTGAAGGGCGCCGGCAGGATAACCTGAATCAGTTCGCCGTCTGCCAACTGCACAAGTACCCGCCCCTCCCCGTTATCGTGATAAAAGGCGGAGCCGCGGTTGTAAACCCTCTCCAGAACTTCGTCATCCGGCAAGGAGTCAGGGCCCTGAACCCTGAGAACGGTCACATTCAGGCCCGCTGCCAACCGCTCAACCGCTTCTTCCCGCCCCTCCGGACCGGCCGCATCCAGATGCACACGCAAAATCTGTGCAGATGCCACAGCGATATCCCTGTAGGGTTCAGATGCCCTGAACTGCAAAACCTCACCGTGAAACCCGGTGATCAGAAACCGATATCCCAGGCTGGCTTCAACCGCCACCACCTGGTTATAGCCCAAGCGTTCACGGATAACCTCCGAGAGCATGAGCTCGCTTGGGCCTGTAGCCCTGAAATCGTACTGGGAAATCAGCCAGTGGTACTGTTGCTCCGGTGCAGGTGAGGAAGCCAGCCAGCGCATCAACGGCTCAGAGAAGCGTTCATGCCAGAATTGTGAGCGTACGGAGTTAATACCAACGAACAGGACAACGCAAAGCAGTATCACCAGCGCAGTAAGGCCGGCCAGACGGGCATAGAGCTTGAGGAAAAACTTCAGGGGCATGTCAACGAACCCTGGCAGGAATACGCCGGCCGGAAAACCCGGGCCAGCGTTAAAAACTGAATTGTCAGGCTTCTTTCACAAACAGATAACCTTTACTTCGAACCGTCTTGATCCTGCGGGGATGGATAGGATCGTCGCCGATCTTCGGACGAATCCGGGAAACCCGAACATCAATGGACCTGTCCTGGCCATCGTATTCGATGCCCCGCAAGGCGGTGAAAATCTCTTCACGGCTCAGCACTCGACCGGCATTGCTGGCCAGCAGCCAGAGCAAATCGAACTCGGCGCTGGTCAGGTCGATGCTCACATCGCTAAGCCAGGCTTCACGCATGGAGCGATCTACCACCAGATCGTTGAACTGCAGGCGCGAAGGCTCTTCGCCACTCGCTTCATCTGCACTGTTTTGCGCATTTTCCGTGACACGGCGCAGCAAGGCTCGGATACGTGCCAGAAGCACACGAGGCTTAACAGGCTTACCAATGTAGTCGTCAGCTCCCATTTCCAGACCAAGCACCTGGTCCAGATCATCAGTACGCGCAGTAAGCATAATGATGGGGCCGGAGTAAAACGGTCGCACACGGCGGCAAATGGAAAGACCATCTTCGCCGGGCAGCATCAAATCCAGCACGACAAGATCTGGCTGCTCGTTGCGAATGCGCTCGACGGCATGGCCGCCATGCATTTCGAGTGATACAGCCAAGCCGTTGCTTTCGAGGTATTCCCGGGTCAGCTCGGCCAGCCGCTCATCATCTTCGACAATAAGAATTCGCCAACTTTCGTTTGTCTGTTCCACGCGGTCCATCTCTGATTTTATTTTTCCGGGTTCAGTTTATTGCCTGCAACTGACAATACAGACAACCTGATGTAACAGCAATTATACATGCTATTCAGAAATATACATGGAACCATCCTACGGTTACACGCAGTGACAAGTACTGAACCCGGCCCAACTCCGGCCCGGTCAAGCCAGCTCACTTACGAAAGTGGCCGACCCTGAGCGATTTCTTCGTCGGTTGCTTCACGGCGTTCAATGACTTCCAGATCAAAATACAGCGTGAAACCAGCCAACGGGTGGTTGGCATCGACCCGGATGAGATTGCCGTCGATTCCCATAACCTGAACAATCTGTGCGTTGTCGCCAGTGTTGGTCTGGAATTTCATGCCGACCTGCAGGTTTTCGACACCTTCAAACATCGATCGGGGAATCTTCCGAACCAGATCTTCCCTGTGTTCACCATAGGCCATAGAGGGTGGAACGGTCACCTCCAGGCAGTCCCCGGCATTACGATCTTTCACTGCCTCCTGGATACCTTTGATGATATCCGGGCTACCGTAAAGAAAGTGCAGCGGCTCACTGCCCTCGGAGGTATCAACCAACTCTCCGATTTTGTTCTTCAGCACATAATGAACGGTAAAAACGTTCGGTTTTTCTTGAGAAGCTTGCATCAGGCTTTCGAGTTTCCTGTATCCGATGGATTTTCCGTCAGTTGCAGGCCATGGATCACAAGACCGCGATCCAGTTTTTCACGCAGCCCTGAAGGCTGATGCAGGCTCATTCGTTGCAGCAACTCTGCATAACGACCCTGTTCATCTTTGGCGCGAATGGCGTGCAAGAGGGTCAACAGTTTACCACGGCGGGTAGCCGTTTCAGACTTCAGTTTCTTGAGGGCTTTGCCCAGTTTCAGCTCCTGGTCCGTAAAGTCCCGACCGAAGGGGAACGCAGGGAACCAGTCTTTGCCTCCAACCTCTGAAAACAACTTTGCAATGGCATCTGGCGTATTGTTCCGCCAGCTTGCAGGTAACCGGAACGCTGCATCCACCTTGCCGACTTTCTGCGCCCGGCTGAGTAGATCCTGCTGAAAGCGGGAATCTGCAATACGGATCAGGCGCAGGTAAACCTGCTCATCTGACTGGCCGCGCAGATCGGCAATACCATATTCGGTGATCACGACATCCCGCAGGTGGCGTGGAATCGTGCAATGACCATAATTGAACACAATATTCGACACCACCTCGCCACGGGCTTTACGAGTACTGCGCAGGGCGATAATGGACCGGGCACCCGGCAGTTCATGAGCCATGGAAACGAAATTGTACTGACCACCAACGCCGCTGATCACCCGGCCATCTTCCAGCCCGTCGGAAACCGCTGCGCCACTCAGCGTATACATCATGGCCGTATTGATAAACCGGCTATGTATCCGCTGGGCCGCTTTAAGTCGCTGATTACCGAAGCGGTGATCGTATAGGTGATTAATAAAATTGACACTGGTCATACAGATACGATCACGGTCTTCATCTGAAAGCTCGCGCAGTGACTGGTAGAACTGCTGCGGGCCAACATAGAACCCGCCGTGTATCGCAACCCCACCCGTAAGCCGCTCCCCGAGCGCCAGGGCGCCAATCGCCTCCCTCGCCCCGGGGTCATCCAGGTTGGCGTCCAGTGAATCCGCACCAATCCGCAGTCGACCGCCCTTGAACTCGACCGCTTCACGGAGAATTCCGTACCGCGTCAACCAGGCTACATCACGGGCCCGCATAGGTGAGTCAATAAGCCCCTCCCTGCGCAGCACATCCAGAGTAGCAAGCGAAACCTGCTCATCAATTTCGCCATTATTTATGAGTATTTGCAGATCGGCGTGATCATGCACCTCGCGCCGGATAACCCCCGCCTCCATAAGGTATATAAAGCCATCTACCATCATCTCGCTGCAGCCATAAAGGCCTTTCTCGAAGATCCCGGTTCCACCCTCCTTTGCCACCAGCGGGAAGTTTTCGGCTACCTTCAGGTAATCAAAAACAGCGCGCCAGGCATCGTTGTTCTTGTGACGAAGAATAGCGCTATGCACCAAGGCCGCGCCCAGAGAGCCGATGCCCAGCTGCAAGGTCCCGCCGTCCTTGAGCAACGCGCTGGCATAGAAGCCAATCAGGTGATCTTCCGGGCTGATGGCCATCTGAGGTGCAGAAAACAACGGGTATTCCGAGGCCTGATGCTCAAACATCATATCAAACTGATCTTCGGAAACAGCGGCATCGCGACCGAACCAGGGGAGCTGGCGATTGATTTCACCCACAATGGCCACCGGATTACCAGCAGCTTCTCGCTCCCGTAACATTGGCAGCAGATCGATACTCAGATCCGGGTTGCAGCTAAAACTAACCATGCCCGGCGCATTATGCAGCTCACCAGGCGATACCATCTGGGCAACCACATTGACGCCCAGATCCATCAGGTCACGAGCAGCATGGGTGTAATTCGTGGATACATAGTGGCGCTGCTGGCTGCGATTATTGAGGTAACTGCCAGCCTTGAAGAAAAATTCCGAAACCTGAACATTTGGAGGTAAACAGTTATTACTGACATCACGGGCATACTGCAGATCCGGAATCTCGCCGTAAAGGCGCTCCGCAAACGGCCCCATGAAGCGCTTTTCCAGAGACGAGCTCCCGGCAGGAGCCAGCAGCGACAAGGCTGTAAATATGTGCAGATTTATCTCCGGGTCGTCCTTGGCTCTCTGATAAAGCGCGTTCAGGAAACGTATTGGTTTTCCAAGCCCGAGGGGCAAGCCCAACATGATATTCTTGCCAACCCGGCGTATCACTTCATCCGCGCAATGCTCCGGGTCATTCAAACGCTGCCTGCTGTCCACCGCCATATACGCATCCTCAATGATCAATCAGCATGTATCCATCAGCGAATCATCACATGACAGATGCATGCAGACAATGCACCAGATCATGGATCCGAGCGTTAGTCAGCGATGGCTTGACGATTGAAGCAAACAAAGAGGAAGAGTAGTTAATGCTCAGAGTGAGCCGGTAGAGAATCGCAGAAGAACGTAAAATCCGGAGGTTATTTGCAGGCGGCAGAGATCAAAAATTCCACTTCAGATTCAGGCAGGCACCTTCATTCAACAGCGCAATGCCGTGGTCGGCCCGAGCGGGAGAAGATGCATACTGCTTACCGGTGTTTTCTGTACGCACCAGAGAGAGGCTCAGCAGGCGGGAGCCGATTTCAGCAAAGGCGTCGGCTTCGTCGTCAAAATCACCGGCCATCCGTTGCTGAAGCTCGTAAATATCTTCGGTGGTCATGATTTCGCTCGGCTCGTTAAACATACGCTCAGACGCTTCGGCGCGAACCACGAACGCGGTGACGTTTAGAACCAGCAATGCGACAAAGATGCGAATAATCATGACACTTACGATGACCTTTTAACTGAGCCGGAATAATACTTTTACCATAGGCTAAAGTCTAACCCCTGGGCGACCAAAAGATGTGAACTCACACACAATTGCGCCGCTTTTTTGTCACAGAACCACTCTCTTTTTGTCAAAAAATGATCCGCAATGTTTCGAACTGTAACGCCCACCTCGTCCGTAGCGGCCAACTCCTTTTGGCTCAATAACCTGGATCAACAATCAATAACACACGCCATCAAGGACACGGGTACGTAAACTCCTTATGGATCGTCTCAATCGCTTCCACTGTATCCGGGCTCAGATTCACACTGAGCGAACCCAGGTTTTCCCGAAGCTGGTCCATGGTGGTGGCTCCCACAATGTTACTGGTTACAAAGCTCCTGCTATTTACATAAGCCAGAGCCATCTGAACCGGAGACAGACCATTCTGCCGGGCAAGCTCCACGTAGGCACGAGTCGCATCTGCACCACCACTGTTGTTATAGCGGCTAAACCGCTCAAACAGCGTCAGGCGGGCTTTCTCAGGCCACTTGCCACCCATGTATTTGCCAGACAACATACCGAAGGCCAGAGGCGAATAAGCCAACAGACCCGTCTGCTCCCGGAGGGCTACTTCGGCCATGCCCACTTCAAAAGACCGGTTCAACAGATTGTAGGGGTTCTGAATACTGGCAATCCGTGGCCAGCCCTTTTCGCCGGCCAGGCGCAGGTACTCCATAGTGCCCCAGGGCGTCTCGTTAGAGAGGCCGATCTGCCGAACCTTCCCTGCTTCAACCAGCCCATTGAGCGCTTCCAGAGTTTCCTCAATCGGCGTGGATTTCTCTTTCGGGTCATGCTCATAACCGAGCTTGCCGAAATAGTTGGTGTTGCGATCCGGCCAATGCACCTGGTACAAGTCAATGTAATCCGTCTGCAAGCGCTTCAGGCTGGCATCACAGGCCTCAACAATGTGATCGCGGGTCAGTCGCGGGCCACCGCGCAAATAGCCCAGCCCGTTTCCCGGCCCGGCGACTTTTGAGGCAACCACCAGATCGTCACGGCGCCCGCGCCTGGCCAGCCAGTTGCCAAGGTAGGTCTCGGTCAGCCCCTGGGTTTCTGCCCGCGGCGGCACCGGATACATTTCTGCGGTATCGACAAAATTCACGCCCTCAGCAGTGGCGTAATCCAGCTGTTCGAAAGCTTCCTGCTCGGTGTTCTGCTCGCCCCAGGTCATGGTGCCAAGGCAGATCAGGGTGACATCAATATCGGTCTTACCAAGTTTTCGCGTTTGCATAACGCCTCCAAAGTCATTAATTGGCGCAACTTTATCATTCAAACAGCCGTAGCTGGGTAACAGGCGCATCGTCATTGCGAAAACGCACTCCCAGGCCCAACAGGCGAACTGGCCGCTCGCGATTGGTTACCAGCTCAGTCAGAAGTGGCAGGTAATCCTCAAAAGCCGGTTGCTTTATATTTTCCCGTACGCGTTCCAGAGTGTGTGTGGAAAAATCGCTGTACCGTATTTTGATAAACAGTTTGTGAATGGGTTTCTCCCGCCCTTTGCGGGAAAGCCGGAGGTTAAGATCGGCCGCCAGCGATGCCAGCACGGTTTCACAGGCCAACATATCGGGTAAATCCTGGGAGAAAGTACGTTCTACACTCACGGATTTGGCAATCCGCGAAACAACCACAGGGCGCTCATCCCGGCCATGAGCCATTTCGTGCAGCCGATACCCCTGCTTGCCAAAATGTTCGATCAACACCTCGACGCCCAGCGCCTGCAGATCACCACAGGTTTGTGCGCCAAGTGCGTGCAGCTTCGCCGCTGTCACCTGCCCCACCCCGAACAGCTTCTCAACCTTCAGTTCCCGGACGAAATCGTCGACATCCTCAGGTTTGACCACAAACAGCCCATCGGGCTTTTGCCAGTCACTGGCTATCTTGGCGAGGAATTTGTTGGGGGCCACGCCGGCAGAAATGGTGATCCCCACTTCCTTTTCCACCCGCTCCCGCAAGTAGCGGGCCATCAACGTGGCACTGCCCCGGTGATCGGTAATATCGGACACATCCAGAAAAGCCTCATCCAGGGACAAAGGCTCAACAAGATCCGTCAGTTCACGGAGAATGCCCATAATCTGCTGCGACACCACCCGGTAACGGGGGATATCCGTTGGCACCGTCACCAGGCCCGGGCACAGCCGCCGGGCTTCACTGCCAGGCATAGCGGAACGCACACCAAACGCACGGGCCTTATAGTTGCAGGTGGTAACAACACCTCGGCCATCCGCACCACCCACCGCCAGCGGAACATCCCGCAGGGTTGGGTCATCACGCATCTCTACTGCCGCATAAAAGCAGTCACAATCCACGTGGATGATCTTGCGTTGAGGCATAATCACTGCGCTCGCGTCGGGTTTCTGTACATTTATACAGCCTTGTATCTTAAAGTAAGATGCTGAGAATGTCAGGAACTCCCACGATAACCACTAGACACCATGACGAGGCACCATGACAAACCCCATTCCGGATTCCGAACGCACCGAAATAGAGGCCGCAGCGTTTCGTCGCATGGTCAAGCATTTGCGGGACAACCCAGACGTTCAGAACATTGATCTGATGAATCTGGCAGGGTTCTGTCGCAACTGCCTTTCCAAATGGTACCGTGCAGAAGCCGGCGAGCGAGGCTTTGAGATATCTGATCCCGCCGCCCGTGAAGAGATTTATGGCATGCCCTACGAAGAGTGGAAGGCGGCCAACCAGACCGGTCCCAGGCAGGACCACAAATAATGAACGTAAACGATGCACTGCGTATCCACTTGGCTTCACTGGACGGTGGTCATGGCGATTTCGGTGACACTCTGGCATTGGTCGAACGGCACTTCACCTACCAGCCCACGGGCTTCCATAACGGCCCGGAATTCAATGCTGCCGGTGAAAATATGGGGTCCTGCAAGGTGTTCGGCATTGCTCAATACTGCAGCCTTAACGAAGCCGACACCCTCAAGCTATTTGCGCAGCATTATCAGCAGGTTCTGGACAACCCCGCCGATGAAAGCCACGCCAATATCCGACAGTTCATCAGTACAGGCTGGTCCGGCATCCGTTTTGAAAACGCGCCGCTGCGCCTGCGCGAAACACCACCCGAGCCAGACACCAGGGAAGGTACCCATTCATGAGTGACACCGCCACCTCCGGGATAAAACAGGGATTCCAGCTGAGAAGCGCCAGCGTTTCCATGACAGCGCTGGAACTCTACTATTTCGATAATGACGAATTCGAAGAAACACTAAGACACAAGATCAGCCAGGCTCCCGGCTTCTTCCGGGATACCCCCCTCATCATCAGCTTGGAAAAGTACGAAGGCCTCGACAGTGAGCTGGATTTTTTTAAAATTATCGGCACCTGCCGCCGTAACAACATCCATGTGATTGGCGTTCGTGGGGGTAATGACGACCAGCGCCGACTGGCCCGGGGAGCCTCTTTAGCCCTGATGCCAGGAACCGGCCAGAGAGACCGGGCCCATGAAACCGGCGCCGCGCCTGAAAAAGCGTCAGAGTCGCCTGCCGCACCGGCTCCCCAGTCTGCGCCAGCAGTAGTTCCGGCCAAAATCATCAGCCAGCCCGTTCGCTCAGGCCAGCAAGTCCACGCGCCGGAGGGCGATCTGGTTATTCTGGCATCGGTTCAGGCGGGTGCAGAAGTGCTGGCGGCAGGCAACATTCATATCTATGGACCACTGCGAGGCCGAGCCCTGGCGGGCATCCACGGTGCCGAATCTGCGAGAATCTTTTGCCAATCACTTGAGGCAGAGCTTGTGTCCATCGCCGGACACTATAAAATCTCCGAAGATCTTCAGGATAGTGGCTTGAAAAGCGCTGTGCAGATTCAGCTCAGGGACGACCTGCTGGTGGTAACGCCACTGGACAAGGCCTGACACCGGAATCGAGCCTAATAATTTGACCGGTTTATCCGGCAGACACGACAAATCCACCGAGACACAGGAATTGAACCTTGGCTAGAATCATTGTCGTTACCTCAGGAAAGGGCGGCGTCGGTAAAACCACCACCAGCGCCTCCATCAGCACCGGGATTGCCAAACGTGGCCACAAGACAGTCGTGATTGACTTCGACGTGGGCCTGCGCAACCTGGACCTGATCATGAACTGCGAGCGCCGTGTGGTGTATGACTTCGTAAATGTCATACAGGGCGAAGCATCGTTGAACCAGGCGCTGATCCGGGACAAACGGGTCGATACGCTCTATATCCTCCCGACCTCCCAGACCAAGGAAAAGGAAGCTCTCACCAAAGAAGGCGTTGAGAAGGTCATCAACGAACTCTCCGAAACATTCGACTACATCATTTGCGACTCGCCTGCCGGTATCGAGCACGGCGCGATGATGGCTTTGTACTATGCAGATGAAGCCATTGTCGTAACCAACCCGGAAGTTTCCTCTGTTCGGGACTCCGACCGGATTCTTGGCATTCTGCAAAGTAAGTCCCGGCGCGCTGAAATGGGCCAGGAACCGGTCAAAGAGCATCTGCTACTGACCCGTTATAACCCGGACCGGGTTGCGCGGGGCGAAATGCTTTCTGTAGGGGATGTCGAAGAGATTCTCGCCATTCCGTTGCTGGGCGTTATCCCGGAAAGCCAGATTGTTCTCAACTCCTCAAACCAGGGGTTGCCGGTTATTCTGGAAGCCGAAAGCGATGCCGGCCAGGCTTACGATGACGCAGTTGCACGCCTTCTGGGTGAGGAGCGTGAACAGCGCTTCATGACCAACCAGAAAAAAGGCTTCTTCTCACGGATGTTCAAAGGAGGCTGACGGATGAGTTTCCTCGATTATTTCAGAGGCAAAAAGACCGACTCCGCCAACGTGGCAAAAGAGCGGTTACAAATTATTGTGGCCCACGAGCGCGGCCAGCGCGACCAGCCCGACTATCTGCCGCAATTGCAGAAGGAATTGCTGGCGGTGATCCGCAAATATGTCCAGATCAGTGATGATATGGTTCAGGTAGAAGTCGACCGCAATGGCAGTTGCTCCGTTCTGGAGCTTAACGTCACCCTGCCGGAACGCTGAGCCCGGATTGGGCAACAAACGCGCCTGCCCGCCCCTTGTGCGGGCACAAAGTGCAGACAATCCGGCTATCTTCGGTGGTCAAATGCCAGTCACCTCCGGGATGGTAGCGGTCGAAGCGAAACCGGACGGCGCCCTGCTTCGGGCCGCCTGGTTGATGTAAGGCAACCAAGCGGCAACTGAGGGGTGACGGACAGAGTATGAAGCGCTAAGCTCTGGGGAAAAGATTCATAAGGCAGAAAACATCTGATGACCGTGCTTGCTCACGAGATAATGACACCCAGCATCAAGGCGGTACCGCATTCCTGGACTATGGATCGCCTGGCCCGTTTTCTGACTGACAACGAAATTACCGGCAGCCCTGTTACGGATGAATCCGGTGAGATTGTGGGCATTGCCACACTCAAAGACATCACAGAATTCCGCTGGAATGCCAAGCGATCCGGGACCAGCAACGAGCTCACGGCGGAAGACCAGCAGGAAGCACGGCGTTTACGCATGGTGCTTTTTGAGGAAATGGGCAAAGTACCGGTAGAGGTTCGGGATATCATGACGCCCATCGTATTATCGGTTGACGAGACAACACCGGTGCGCGACATTGCGAACATCATGATGAGCGAGCACCTGCACCGGATTTTTGTCACCCGGGATTCAAAAATAACCGGCATTGTAACGACATATGATATGCTGAAAATCGTCTCGAATGAGGAGCTTACGAAACGCTGCGCCAGTAACGACTGAACCACCACAGAGGTAGCGCCCCCTATGCCCAGAACACCGGAAAGTGCACCGCAAGCTCAAAGAACAATGTACGTCCTCGATACAAACGTCCTGATCCACGACCCGAACGCCCTCCTGAACTTTGAAGAACACGATGTCATCATTCCGATGACCGTCCTTGAAGAACTCGACGGCCTCAAATCCGGTAAGCAGAGTGTGGCGGCTGATTGTCGCCAGGCAATCCGCACCATCGACAGACTGCTTGGTGATGCGAGCCCCAAGGATATTGAAAAAGGTGTACCCATCGTTCGGGCCAAGATGGCAGAGCCCCTGGGCACCCTGTCTATTTTGATGAGCACCGAGCACACCGGCAACCACTCACTGCCGGAGCATCTGAACGATAACAAGATTATCAATACCCTTGCCGCGCTTCAGGAACGGCACAAGTCCCGGGATATCATTCTCGTCAGCAAAGACATCAACATGCGCCTGAAAGCCCGTGGCTTTGGTGTTGAGGCCCAGGACTACCAAAACGACCAGTTGGTTGACGACATTAACCTGCTTCCAAAAGGCTATATCGAGTTCCCGAACTCGTTCTGGGACACCATTGCGAAAGTGGAAACCGTGCAGCGGGACGGGGCAACCGAACACATCCTCAAGCGTGAAGGCGAGCTGGCCAAACTCAATATCAACGAGTTTGTTCTTGATGAGCAGGGGTTTATCGGCAGAGCGGTCAACATCACCGACACTCAGGTGATCATCCGGGATCTGCATCAGCACGATCTGATGAACGAAGAAGTCTGGGGCCTGGTGCCGCGGGATATCTATCAGGCTATGGCCCTGAACCTGCTGCTTGACCCGGATATCCATCTGGTCAATCTCACCGGCTCAGCCGGCTCTGGTAAAACCATTCTGGCGTTGGCGGCTTGCATCGAGATGACCGTTGCCAGCAAGCTTTACAAGCGGATTATCGCCACACGTTCAACCCAGGGTCTGGATGAGGATATCGGTTTCCTGCCCGGCACCGAGGCGGAAAAAATGGAGCCCTGGCTGGGTGCCATCGTGGACAACCTGGAAGCGCTGCACGAAGACGACGAGAACATGACCGCCAGTGTGGACTACATTCTCAGCAAAGTACCCCTGCACTTCAAATCCATGAACTACATTCGTGGCCGCAGTTTCCAGCACAGCCTGATCATTATTGATGAATCCCAGAACCTGACTCCGCACCAGATCAAGACCATCATCACCCGTGCGGGTAACGGCTCCAAAGTGATCTGCCTGGGCAATCTGGCGCAGATCGACACGCCCTATCTGAGCGCTCTGAGCTCCGGCCTGACCTACATGACCGAACGCTTCAAAAACTTCAGCCACGGCGGGCACATTCACCTGCAAGGGGTGCCGCGCTCACTGCTTGCGGAGTTTGCGGAAGCCAACCTGTAAACGCCGACGTGACAAGGCTCAGTCCTTGAACTGAGCCTTGTCCAGGCCATGCTTTTTCATTTTATCGTAGAGCGTTTTACGGGCAACGCCAAGCTGCACCATGGTGTCTTTGATACTGCCGTGGCAGGCGTTGAGAGCGCTGGTCAGCACCGAATGCTCAAAGCTGTCCATCATTTCAGTGAGGGTTCGACGACCACTCACATTGGCCTTGGCTGCCGGCTCACCTTCATCCAGAGCCGCCGGGCCCAACAGCACATAACGCTCTGCCAGGTTGCGCAATTCACGGACATTGCCCGGCCAGCTATGATGCATAAGCCGCGCGGCCTGACTGGCATCCAGTGGAACACTTTCCCGGTCATAACGGGCGGCGGCAATCAAAACAAAGTGGTGAAACAACATCGGGATGTCTTCTTTGCGCTCGCGCAACGGCGGAATATCCACTTTCACCACATTCAGCCGGTAATACAGATCCGCGCGAAAACGGCCTTCGTCACTGAGGGTTTTGAGATCGGCTTTGGTGGCCGCAATGATGCGCACATCCAGTTCCTGAACCTGATTGCTGCCCAGGCGTTCAACCTTTTGCTCTTCCAGCACTCTGAGCAGCTTGATCTGCAGCGGCATGGGCATGCTTTCAACTTCATCCAGGAACAAGGTGCCCTGGTGGGCATGCTCGATCTTGCCAATGCGGCGTTTGTCCGCGCCAGTAAACGCCCCCGCCTCGTGGCCAAACAGCTCACTTTCAATCAGATTTTCCGGCACAGCACCGCAGTTGATCGCCACAAAATTGTGCGCGCCGCGCGGTCCGCTTTCGTGGATATAACGAGCCAGAGCATCCTTGCCGGAGCCGGTCTCACCAAACAGCAGAATGTTCGCGGTAATATCCAGAATCGGCGCAATGGTATCCATTACCTTGCGCATGCTGGGGGTGTCGCCAAGAATCCTCGGGCCAGGCCGGGCCAGATGGCGCAACTGGGCCTTTAGGCGACGGTTTTCCAGTGCGAGATGCCGTTTTTCCAGCGCATGCCTTAGCAGTTCGATCAGCTCGTCATGATTGAACGGCTTTTCGATAAAATCATAGGCACCCTGCTGCATGGCAGACACCGCCGTGCTGATGTCGCCCTGCCCGGTCAGAATAATCACGGGGATGGTCTTGTCCATAACCTGAACGGCGCTCAGCATCTCCAACCCATCCATTCCCGGCATGTTGTAATCACACAGCACAACACCGTTGTATTCCGGAGTAATGGCTTCAAGACCGGATTCAGCACTCTCAACACAGCGCACAGGCAGATCTTCCAGCGTCAACGCCTGAGCGATGGCCTTACGGATGTGTGGATCATCATCCACAAAGATTACCGAGGGTTCTGTCATTCCGTGGCCTCCCGCTTTTTCAGGGTAAATTCAAATTCCGCACCTGGAGCATCGCTGCGGTTACGACCGGTAAGCTGGCCACCCAGGGCATCAGCAATCTGCCTTGAGATAGACAATCCAAGCCCAAGCCCCTGTTTGACCGACTTGGTAGTAAAGAAAGGCTCAAAAATCTGCTCGGTATTCGCGGGCAGTCCGGAGCCGTTATCCCGAACCAAACAGCGCCAGTTCCCCTCCTTTTCCTCAACCTCTATGGTGATCACCGGTTGCTCCTGGCCTTCAACAGCCTGTACCGCGTTGGCAAGCAGGTTAACCATCACCTGCTCAATGCGGATCAAATCGCCATGGCAATAGACCGGCTGCCCAGGGCGGACCCATTGAATATCAATACCTGCGCTGCTTTTCTGCGCCGTGATAATTTTCAGGGACGCATCCACCGACAAGCGAAAATCAACGATCGTTGGCGGGCCTTCAGACTTGCGCGCAAACACCTTGAACTGCCGGGTGAGCTCCGCCATTTTGTCGCACAGGAGTACGATCTCACTGAGGTTCTCATCCACCATATCGGCGGCGCCTTTCTCCAGGAAGCGACGGCTATTTCTTGCGTAGGTCTGGATGGCAGTAAGGGGCTGGCTCATTTCATGATTAAGGCCTGCAGACATTTGCCCCAGCACCGCCAGCTTGGCCGCCTGAATGAGCTCCTGCTGGGTTTCCCGCAGCTCGCCCTGGGTTCGCTCCCGCTCCCGTATCTCATCCAGCAGTTTGCGGTTGGAGCGCTCCAGATCCACCGTTCGTTCCGCGACGCTGAGCTCAAGCTGCTCGCCTCTGAGCGCCAGTTCCGCTTCGCGGCGGTAACGCTCGCGCAGGTAGAGCCAGGCCAGAAAACCACCGAAAAAGACCGCGACGCCTCCCGCCAAAAAACCGAGCCGCGCCCAGATAACCGAGCGGGTGCTCACCATAACCTGCAGCGTCCAATCCAGCCTGGGCAGTGGTGTTCGAACGCTCAGGTACTCCCGGCCCCTACCGTTTTCACGAATGCGCAACGTCTCGGAGGAGCCAGACAAGCCAAGAGGCTTCTCCTGATAGTTCAGGGCAACCGGCTTGAGGTCCCGGCCCGGGTAACGCTGGCGCGATGCCTCACCCGGAGCGTCTTCGGCACTGCCGGTAAAATCCCGGTAAAGCCATTGGGGTTTACTGGCCAGGAAGCTGACACCGGCTTCATCCAGCACCACCATTTCCGCCTCGCGCACGGCCGCTGGCCTGTGCCACTGGGACTCAAGCTCATGAACCAGTACTTTTACCGTAACAATGCCCAGAATCTCGGAACCCTGCCCGCGAACCGGGTGGGAAAAGTAGAGCCCCCGAACACCAGACATAAGCCCAAGTGCGAAGTAGACCGCCGAATGGCCGCTTTCCATTGCCTCGTAAAAGTACGGCCTGAAGGCGAAATTCCGGCCCACAAAGCTGTCTGCCTGCTGGTAGTTATTGGCTGCAATCGTCAGCCCCGACGTGTCCATCAGATAGACATCGGAACTGCCCACAATCGTGGCCATGCGCTGCATTTCTTCATTGGCCTGGTGAATGATGGCAGGATTGTCCGGAGAGCTCAGGGCGGCTGCCAGCAACGGGTGCTCAGCCATAAGCTCGGGAATAGGCAGGTACCGGTTAAGCTCGTTCCCGACAAGCTGGCGATAACGGAAAGACTCCTCAAGACTGTCCTGTTCGACCTGCCGGTAGCCAACCCAGCCACCCAGTACCCAGGACACCACAAGGGTGACCACAAAAACAAAAAAAGCGCCTATCCGGTAGGACATAACCCGGTTCCCGCAACACCGTTAAAGGACGCCAGAGTATAGCCCGGCCCTTTAAAGGACAAGCGCCAGGAGGGCAAGCACGTTCTGTGCTGCGCCCTCCCCGCGCTTACGAAACCCGGAACACTCAGGCGGCTGCCAGGCGAGCCTTGCGCTGCCGCTGCATCATGAACACCATCACTGCAACCGCAATACCTGCCAGATCGGATACCAGGCCGCCTGCAATCATCAGCAATGCGGCACCGACCAAAAGCAGCCGGGCAACCCATGTGGCCGACACATCTGCAAACCAACCCATCACACCGCCGGACAGCATGTACACACCAAAGAGCGCCGTGACCAGTGCGCGGGCGATATCAAACCAGCCTGCTTCCATCAACAGCGCGCCGTTGTAGAAGAACATGAAGGGTACGATGAACGCCGCAATACCAATCCGGAAGGACGCCACCGAGGTTTCCATCGCATTGGCACCGGAAATACCCGCTGCCGCATAAGATGCCAGAGCAACCGGCGGCGTAATGGCAGAAACCACCGCAAAATAGAACACGAAAAAGTGCGCCGTCAGCGGCTCAATACCCAGCTGCACCAAGCCCGGCGCCACCACCGAAGCGGCAACGGCATACGCGGCCGTGGTCGGCATTCCCATGCCCAGAAGGATGGAGATGAACATGGCGAAAATCAGTGCCAGAAGCTGGCTGGCCTCTGCCACATCAAGTAGCAGCACCGAGAAGCGGGCACCGACACCGGTCAGGGAAATAACCCCAACAATAACGCCCGCGGCCGCACACACCACAATAATCTGTATGGCCATGTACGAGGCAATTTCCAGCGCATGCAGAACCTCGCGAACACCCATCTTGTTCGGTGAAAACCAGCTGACAACCGCCGCAGACACCATGGCCAGAGTACCGGCACGTATCACCGAATAACCCATAAACAACGCCACCACCAGAATAATGATCGGTATAAACAGGTAGCACTGCTTCACCATGGCGCGCAGCTTTGGCAGCTCATCTTCCCGCATGCCACGCATGCCGGTTTTTGCCGCTTCAAAATCCACCATGAAGTAAACGGACGCGAAGTACAGTATTGCGGGAATAATGGCCGCGATGGCGATCTCGGTATACGGAATACCGGTAATCTCGGCCATGATGAAGGCACCTGCCCCCATAATCGGAGGCATGATCTGGCCACCGGTAGAGGCCGCCGCTTCCACAGCGCCGGCAGATTTTTTGCTGTAACCCACTTTTTTCATCAACGGGATAGTCAGCGACCCGGTAGATACCACGTTGCCGGCACTGGTGCCGTTGATCATACCCATAAGGCCGGAGGCAAAAATGGACACCTTGGCGGGGCCACCTCGTGAGCGCCCGGCTGCCGCAAACGCGAAGTTCACAAAGTAGTCACCCACTTTTGAGGCCTGCAAAAACGCCGCAAAAATGATGAACAGAATAATGTACGTGGACGACACTGCGACGGTGGGCCCAAGAATACCGGCATCGGTATAAACCTGGCTGAAAAAGCGCTGTACAGACAGCCCAGGATAGCCAAGAAAACCCGGCAAATACGGCCCTGCAAACACATACACCAGAAACACTAGCCCGATAATCACCAGCGCCAGGCCGGCAACCCGGCGGGTAAGCTCCATAATCAGCGCAGTGCCAGCCACCGCAGCAAAGGAAATGCCCACCGGTGCAAACGAGGTGCCCGTAGACATGCGCATGGAGGTGTTATAAGCCACGAGGAAGTACGCAGCAACGGCGATCGAGCACACAATCAGCACAAGATCGGGCACGCTGAAGCGCGAACGTTCACGCTGGTGGAACCAGCTCAGCACAATACTTACAGCCGTTACCGCCAGTAAGGGCCAGCCAAAATGCCAGGTTTCCAGCTCAACCGGAATTCGCAGGGCTCCGTTCTGAACCATCTGCCAGAACGAGTAAGTCTGATACAGCACGTAAAAAGCAGGTAAAAGCGCAACAGCGCCTATCCATGTTGTCCAGCGATGGCGTGCAGAACCTTCTTCGCCAGAGACAAAACGGGCGCCGGCAAACAGAACAAAACCCAGAGTAAGTGCCCCGGCAATGTGCACAATCCGGAACGACCAGGTTTCCAGAGGTGCGATGTTCAGCACATAGAGATGGAAGGATGAGTAAACAATCGCGAGCAAAGAAACAAACTTCATCATGCTGCCGTCAAACAGCCTGCGATTTGCCTCTACAGGTTCTTGGTCCACGTCATGGGCAAGCACGTGGTCTTCGCCCACCTCCACATCGGAAAAGTCTTTGGGGTGTCGTTCAAGTGTCATTGGGTGTCCTGCCTGCTGGCAAATCGGAGCCGGCAAACTGCCGGCTATTGTTCAGGGGCCTTGCGGCCCCCTTCGTTCAAGTATTCAGATCAACTGGTTTTGCTTGAGTGCTACTTGATCTTGCTTTCTTCGATGGTGTAACCATTCTCGTTGAACCAGCGAGCTGCACCGGCATGCCAGGGCAGAACGTTGTTCTTTTTGTAGTTCTCGGGAATCGAGTTACGGGCGGCCTTGTGGATAGAGACCATTCTTTCGTTCTGTTCCATGGTCAGCTTCGTGATTTCATACACAAAGCTTTCCGGTACATCGCAATTCGCCATGGCGAAGTTCCACATGGACACCACACGCGACGGCTTGTCCAGAGACTGGTAGGTGCTTGCCGGAATAATGAATTCAGATACCGGGAAGTTGTCAGTAACCTTCTTTGCTTCCTCATCGGTCATGCCAATGATGTTTACATCGGTTTGCACTTCCAACTGGCTAACAGCCGGGATGGGAATGCCTGCGGCAAAGGCCACAACATCAATCAGGCCATCCTGGAGTTGACCACCAAGATCAGACCAGCTGCCGTTACGGCGCTCGAAGTTCACACCCAGGGTTTCCATCATGCGCGGAAAATAGGTGTCAGACGTTGAGCCAGCGGGGCCGAAACCGATGGTGGCGCCATCTGGAATATCAGAAATAGACGTGATTCCGGAGCTGGTCAGCGCTGTCACCGAAAAAGGCGTCTCGTACATGGGGAACATGGCGCAAACGTTGTCCATCTTCATGCCAGGCGCCAGAGGGCTGTTGCCTTCCATGGATTCACGGGCCGGGCCCATGGTAGTCAAACCGAACTTGAGATCGCCGGTATGAACCAGTGCCATGTTCTGCATCGGACCACCGGTGATTTCAGCACCGCCGGAAACACCCAGATTTTCTGCAACAAAGTTGGCCCAACCGGAGCCATAAGCGAAGTAGGTACCGCCCTGGCTGGCCGTTCCCACAGTAAAGTTATCCGGCCATCCAGCCCGATCCTGGGCAATAACAGGACTAGCAACAACAAGAGTAGAGGCGAATGCCGCCGCCATAATGGCTTGGGTCTTCATAGAGAATGCTCCCTGGTTCATTTTGTTTATTGGGTGCTCAACGAAGCCCGGAAGGGCTGCGATGCATAAAGGCATAGCAAGGAGCAGGCCACATTAAAAAGCGTCCATAAAACAATGACCTTCTGAATAACCAAAAAAAAGACACTGATAAATGGGTACATTTTCACCCATTCATAAAGGCTCATGGGTTGAATTCCGCCACACGAGACTGAAGCAGTGGAGCACTGATATGCGCCTGATGACCAGACCGGCTCTTACCCGTTTCAGGGACGGTCGGCCTTTCGTACCTTCACGCGTGCTGATTGAGGCCAACTATTGCCTGTGTTGCCCCTTCCGATTTCTATAATGGTATTTCTGTACAGTACGATTGACCGCGCAAAATAAAGACATCACGCGATTACGTGGTGAGAACTGAAAAATTGGGCTAAGCTATTGTTTAGGTTGAACTTGGACTGGGTTCCGATTGCGGCGCTAAAGTGGTGTTATCGAGAACGCACTTTTTTACAATATCGCTGAACGCGATCTAGTTTCGGTTAGCTTCGAGTGGTTAATTCATGAACACTTACTGTAGACACAAGGTCAACCAGTTTCATGAATCCTTTCAGAACTGTAGTTTTGATCAGGACGACGTTGCTCTTTTTGTTGTTCTCACACGCGATTACGCTCAATGGGGAAGTATCTTGCGGGAGCTAGGTGATTTCTTAGCCCACCCAAAGGAAAAAGATCGTGGCATTGCTCTGAATAGCGTTAAAGAGGCTAGTGGCGAGTTTGAACATGGTCTAGTTGAATACTTCAGCAATCGAGAATTTGAGCCTCCTGTTGTCAAAGGTCTCGGAACTCATCAAGAATTGAGCGGCGACCTCCATAAAATCTTTGAATTAGCAGGAATCACTGAAAAAGAGTTTGAAATAGATGGTGATCCTTTTAGGGACTTCGTCTTTTGCATTATTTTTCTGCTTAGCTCTTTCAAGCTGAATCTGGGACGCAGACTGTTTGAGCTGAAGGTTGAATATGCCCATAGGCTGTTGCTGTATATCTCATACGAAAGCGAGCGTTTTCCAAGGACTTTCGTAACTATGCCGATACTGTCACTGCATAACGTGTGGCCGGCGTACCCCGGTGGAATTAGTGCTCCAAAATATACCCTTGAAAATCATATAGTTCGTAGGTTTGATGAAGGGTTTCTGGGGGCAATAGCATACGAGGATGACCAAACAGGGCAATCGCTAAGTGCAAAGAGCTTTGAGCGGGGAAGGGTTTGGCCGTTAGCCCATTCGGCCAACCAAAGCTAACCAGTAGTTCCAGTACGTTCCGGCCCTATGGGCCTCCACCGGACGCCCTTTTCTCCGCTTCGCTGCAAAAAGGTCGCCGCTGAACAAAAGCGTTAAGCCAAGGAATCACTATGAGTCTCGGCGAAATATTAGTGCTGTTTGCAGCGATGGTAGCTTTAGCGCTAGTTCCTAGCACTAGCGTCGCCTTGGTCGTTGCTCGCTCTTCGTCCGCCGGATTCTCAAACGGCAGTGCCGTTGCGGCCGGAATTGTAGTCGGTGATCTTGTCTTTGTGTTTTTAGCTGTTTTTGGAATGGCTGTGTTGGCAGAAGTTATGGGCAGCTTTTTCTTGATACTGAGATATTTGGCAGGTGCATATCTGATTTGGTTTGGCATAAGCCTCATGAGATCGAAAGCTTCATTGTCGGTAGAGGACTCTGGCCGGTCAGCATTCAAATTATCAGCAAGCTTTCTCTCTGGATTGCTCATCACCCTTGGTGATGTCAAAGCTATTTTTTTCTACGCGAGTCTGCTCCCCGTTTTTGTTGATTTGGCCACTATTAAGGCTTTGGATGTAGCAATAATTTCAGTTTTAACCGTTGTCGCAGTTGGTGGCGTCAAATTGGTCTATGCATATTTTGCAGTGGCCGTTGTGTCATTCGCCACAAGCCTTAGAGCAGAACGAGCAGTTAAGACTACAGCTGGTGGGTTTCTGGTTGG
>JAGPVT010000054.1 GCA_018066865.1 Marinobacter sp.
GCATTGACTTGTCATCTTAAAAGCTCCGGCTGCTTCCTGAATTCATCTCAGAGTAGAACCTTTCAGTGACCACCCCTTTTTCATCAAATGAAATAATCAAAGAAGAGCCTTTTGAGTCAATGCCTCCAAAGAACATCCCAACTATAGGTATATATAATGCTGGATTTGCTTTCGCTTCAGCTCCATTGTACCAGAAGCTTTCGGTTGATCCCTCTGACGCACCAAGCATTGAACCATTTGGTTGGCCCAAAAGTTCAATTACTTCACTCTTGGATGTTTTGCCTATTATAATTTTATTTGCTTCATCTCTCGATACTTGAACCCCATTTTGATGAGCACAACCAGTGATAAGTGCTAGTACAATAATTAGTAAAGGTAATCGCATATTGAGTTCCTTTGAAATGCCGTTGTTCAGTTATAATAAATTTTGAAGCGAAAGTTTTTAATAAATCTTAAAACTTTTACAACAAAATAGTTGAATGGCAAACCAGGTTGACTTTGATGCGTCTCAGATACAGCCTGAAATCTTGTTCATAGTCAATGGACCTTTGGTTCAGGGCATTATACACGCGCTTTTGTTGAGTTATTGATATGTGACGTAGAAATAAAGACGTTTCGCTAAATTTTACATCATATTACATTCCAGTTATATTTTTTTACTGATGCCCGGCAGACAACAGACACCTCACAATCTGTCTCGTGATTTCCAACAAGTAACAAAATTTTCAGATGGAGTTTGATCGTTACAACAGCGCTGAGCTTTCCCGATTCTCAGCCACACAAAGCTGAAGCAAAGTGGTGGTCACAAATTCATCAATCTATTCGTGGTTATTTTGATGTGCTTACAAACACGCCAATGAGAAAAACTCTTTTTTACTCTTTAAAAATGGGGTGATCGTTTCAGGTGTGGGGAGAAGGTACCGAACAAAAGTTACGTCAACTCATGAATTGTTCAGGAAAGGAAAGTGTAAGAAGGGAGGCAGTTACGTAGATTCAATGGTCAGTGCCGTACTTTGTGAGGGATTTGAGACGAATCGAGCACGGCACTGACGATCAGGGGAGTTTGGTTCGAATCTGTGTAATGGGGTTTTGTTAGGGAGAATACTAAGCTGAGCATCATGGCCCTGCCGGATATACAGTTTATTTGCCTGGTTCGCTTTGAAATCTTGTGCTGAACATTGATTAAGGTATTGGTGATGATGCGAACTTTGGGTTCAAGTGCCAGAATGTTGGTTGTATTGATTTATCGGCTCAAATAGATCAGTTGGCATTAAAGGAGCACATTTTCGGCCACATTCACAAGGGATACGGTGAGTACGTGCGAGGCCAAATCCGGCTGATTAACGCCAGCAACTGCGCCGTTCGTTACGCGCCGACCAATCCACCAATTGTGCTGGATCTTTGAATATTGGGAGACGTCGAGATGACCGCCGAAGAACTGATTGAACAACAGAAGGCGCTGCAACCGGAAACAACGGTGCTGGTCGAAGGCTACGAAACCGGGTTTGATCAGGTTGTCCGGTATCGACATGCCCAGGAGAGGGACGACGAGCACCAAGCCGCAGACAGGTTCGCCAATCTGGAAACTGGAGTGCTGTCGACAACAGTGCTGCAAGGTGTGGTGATCCGGGGGCGCAGAGGACATAGAGGGTGATGACATGACCGATCGAAAGCACTACACCCTGAGCGAACTGTTGGCCCAATGTGACGCTAAAGCCCCAATGTCCGAGGCGACTCTGGAATGGGAGCAGGTGGCGCCAGTTGGCCTGGAACAGCTTGTTATGGGTGGTGAAGTGGATATTCGGGAGGCGGTCTTGGTTTTTCGCGAAAAACTGGCCGATCGTTTCGATATTCTTCAACTGATCTTGTTCGGCAGCCGGGCCCGCGGTGATTATCACGAGAAAAGTGACGCTGATGTGGCGGTTCTCTTGCGCGGACAGCGTGAGGATTTCGTGGGGGCCAAGCTGGCGATGGCTGGCATGGCTTACGATGTATTGCTTGAGACCGGTGTTCGGATTCAGCCGTTTCCTATCTGGGAGACTGATTGGCAAAATCCAGCCAGCTACTCCAATTCGGACATCTTGAATAATATAGCCCGGGAGGGAATTGTTATTTGAAATGCTTAATTACTGCGTCGAATGCTTCTCTACCAAGTGCCGGTGCAGCAAATCTAACATTTCCTTCTTATTAAGTGCGCCGGCCCGATACAAGACCTGAATCAAATTCTGAATCTCATCGTTCTCCACCTCATCATCAGAAAGGCGAGTGATGACGTCAGCCAGCTCATCCTCGGGCGTCTTTTCATAACGAATACCGAGTTGGTTGGCGAGGTCTGTGATATAGGTCCAGATGCTTTGCTGTGAATTCATCGCTAAACGTCTACCCACGGTTCTTCAATAGTTAGCCAGCGTCTCATGGCTTCACCCTGTTTCAGCTGGCCAGACCGAATCAAATCCAAGATCCAAGAAACGATGCGCTCAAAGTCCACCACATCATTAATATCGGTTGGCTGGACATTCGGTACCATCCGGCTGTTCTGCTCAATGTGATAGTAAAGCAGATCAAAGACGGCACGCTCATAACTGGCGCATTGTGTGAGGTCGGTTTTGATGCCGGCCAACGAAAAATAGTCAGAAACATCGACAAGCTCGCGCTGCCCGAAATGCCAGGACGTGTCCGGGAAATTCCGGCCAGCGACGGTCCAAGTGCTATCAGGTTCCTGAACGCTGTGCCAAAACGGCTTTGTTCGTCTAGGGTGAGGAATGCACAGGGCCGCAAGGCCAGTAATATAGAGGCCTGACACTACGCTCGGCCTTCTGAGGGTTGGTCTTGATCCTCCATAAAACCCTCGCTAACGCCTTCCTCGGAGTCGAATAATTCATCCCAGACCGGATCAGTCAGTCGGTCGTAGCGTTGCACTGAACCTTTGAGGCGTTCCAGCGGCGTCAGCCCCTGGGGTCGGGGCAGGGCGAGCTCATCGGCGTGGGCCGTGTGCGCATCGAGGCCCTCCAGCAGCTCTTTTTCGGTTGGATGGAGCGTTTTCATTTTTGATTCCGGAGTGCTACCAGAACTGGGGTTCTGATTCTGTTCTAAAAGTGCAAAAAAAACACATCATGACGTCGAAAACTGCCCGTTAGCTTCTGAAATAATTCAGCTCATGGGCCGCGTAACTTCAGGCAGGTGATGGACCATCCTGAAATATGCGGAAATTATTTACGAACAATTTTGGCCTCCACGGCCCAATCGGGATGTCAGTTCGATTAATCTTGATCTATAGGTTAGCCGCCTTATGTAATGACGTAAAGTTTGGTAAATAATGCCGAAATGACGCTAAAAGCACGAAAGTGTCAACCAAAGTGTACGTTTCTGATAGCGGGTTGCGCATAAATTTTCTGCTGGATCTTGGGCCATTGGCAGACAGCTAGGGCCGATTACTGGGATGACGTTTATGATCGAAGACGACGTTGAGAGTAGAATTATTGTCAGGGCTTTTTTTGAAAGCTCTCCCGTCAACAGTTGGCCGGGGGGGCTCTATGAAGTGGATACTGTCAGGCTGGGAGATTCAAAGCTGAAAGATTTGCTTGAGGCGTGCGCCCTTCTTGCAAACGGTTTTATCAGCCAATTCTTGCCCAGTGAAGAAGCGTTCGTGGACCACGTAAATTTTATTTCGAAATCTTTAAGTGACAACGTCTACTTTAGTGCTGTTATGGCTGATAGGGCACTATCTGCGGGCAGCCTGACCCTTATAGCTGAAGCGCTAAACATGTTCTGCTGTCGGTGCATCGAGCGAGCGGTAGATCTGTTCAATGCTAACGCAGATGATTGGCAGTGCCTAAGTGATGCGCAAAAGGGCTTTGTTGAGGGCTTTGTCGCAGACTTCGCCATTAAAAAGAACGGGGCGAAGATTCGGGATCCTTTTGTCCTCCAATTTCCGCCAATGCCAAAATCCGGTGACATTGCCGTCCAAGGGAAGTTTCTCCCTCCGGTAACGTCAGAAAGAAAAGTCGACTCTTATGAGGGAGTGGCCATATCTGACGGTGGGCACGTCACCAGAAAAACCGTCTTCCTCGAGCTCTGTACCGGTCACGATCACGAGAGATGTCGAGCGATGCCATTTTCTGTGGAAAGCGAGGCCTTGGTGCGTCTGGTGTGTGAGGCTGCCGGGAGTCCGTCAAAACGGCTGAGAGTTGAAGCAGACCAGCTTGAAAATGGTGTTGGCCAGCGTCAGTGGACGTTGCGGTGCGCCGAGCCTCTCCCTGACGACAGTCCGGCAGACTTTGAGCTCGAGTAAACCTCTTAGCGGATGTCTCCGGACACCATCGCGCTTGGATTTTCAGTGTTTAGATTGATATACACTCCAGTCACTAGCAGCGCAACTGCCATTTCAAAGCCATTGCGAAGGATGCCCTGTGCCGCTCGGTGAATAATGATTTCGCCATGGCTGTATGTGGTGCGTCGTCGTGAAGGGATCGGAAAGCCGTGAAGAGCGACTTTATATTTTACTAAGCGACCGGGTTTCTTTGCGCTTGGCATGATGCCGGTTTCAGATACTACGGCAAAGCCGGAGTCGAGAAGGATCTCGATCATCTCAGCGTCGTCGAATCTCGCATAGACTTGGTACTGTTCCTCGGGAACTTTGAAAAGCTCGAACAAGTGCTGGATCAAATGGATGTGGTTTTGCTCGTCAAATACGATGTGCCTTCTCCTGCCGATAAGCAATGGAAGGTCTTTCAGGCTCACCCATTTTTTATCTGAGTGCATAATGTCAGCTGCTTTATCAAGTTCACCTGCATAGTGGATCATCCGTCGCCATGACTCCGGGATAACTGATTCCAGCAGAGCGTTGGGGCAATTCTCGCCGCTGAGCCAAGTCGCTCTATCTTCATCGGATTTGAAACTTTGTTTATTGTTGGCATTTTGGAATACGGCTTCCAGCGCGATGATCCAGTCAGGATTGAGTTGAAGCGCATTACCGGCTCTAACGTAAGACTGTCCGAGGGAGACTAAGCGAAGGGTTTGGATCAGCTTAGCCAGCGTGGGTTTGGGATAAACGAGTTCGCGGCCTAAATTTTTAAGATCAGATTTTTTTTCGGTGGGCCAGCTCATGACGTTTGGTACGTTTTTGATAGCTCTGATTTTTTGGTGAGTGATCGGGGTTAGCTGGTCGCTCCACTCAGTGAGTAAGTGAAAATAGTTGACCAGCCCTGTACGGGGAGACCGGTGTCCCATGAGGCGGGCGAGCGCCATTGTGATGCGCCGGCTGCAGTGTGTGTTGCTTCCTAGTACTGAACGTCGCAGTAGGTCGGTGTTGACACCCATGGATAGAGCTTGAGCTACGGGCGTCTGAAGTCTGAGTAGTGCGGCCGCTACCCGGTTAAAGAAAGTGTGCCGACAATGATGAAGAACTAAGTCATGATTTCCTGTGACGGCTCGGATAGCGATGATCAAGCTGGCGGAAAGTTGCGATGCCATACTCGTTAATCTGGTTTGAACGTTGTCGTTTGTTTCACAGAGAAGCGGTCGATGGGTTTCGCTTCCACACAAACTCTGATATCGGGCGATGACGCCATCCAATAAACTCTGTTCTTGGGGGCGCAGATCAAAAACCAGAGGGACTGCCCGTCGACTTGCCGCGCTTTTAAGGGAGCGGCAGGGGTTGTTTCTGATCAATAACCATGTGTAATCAGCGTTTTGACATACATCTTTTCTAAGGAGTGCAATGGCCTCTCGGGCCCTTAGACCGAACCGGTAGGCACAGAGAAGCACAAAGCCCATCATTAAACGCTGATCAGAATCCAGCTCTGAATAATCGTGGATGTGTGTAAGGATCTCCTGGTATTCATCCTCGCTGATGAGGCCCGGGCTAACCGTTCGTCCTGCCTCATCGATATCCAGCTCGCTCCAGTCGGGTGATTCGACTCCGAACTGCCTGGCCCACCGGAAAAAATCAGACAATAGCTCCCCAAAAAAAGACGTATTGGCGGATGTCTCGCTTTTGAACGCCAACAATTGCTCACAGAGGTCGGTCACTTCGTCTTCATCAAGTGCAATCAGGTCAACCCGGTAGGCGAGCTGCTCGAATACGCTGCTCATGGAACTCCAATACGTCAAAAGCGTATTGGGCGCATAGGGCTTGAACTTTCGGCCAGCTGGAGACTTACCCCGTCGCGTTCTAGCTGCAAGCCAGTAGCCGAGCAGCATGAGGCTTGTAGATACGGAGCTTCGGTTATCTGAGCACAAATTTTCAATGTGTTTGACGGTCTCAAGTGCCGATGAGGGGGCATATTGTTTTAACAGTCCCCGTATGCCATCTGCGAATTGTTTGCCTTTGATTTGGAGTGTTAGCTTTTCCGATTCAGGCTTTCGAGGACGTTTTAGCGCTTCAACAGGCAGTCCTGAACGGCCCTCCGGCGAGTTGCCTTCGGGCCGCTGAACAGTTTGGCCATGGAGGAGGCGCAACTGGTCGGTCCACGAAGGGCTTGTGGGAGGAAGTCGTTTACTCAATCCGGCGCCGACCATACCGGGGAGCTGAACTAGGTTGCATTGGTCAATCGTCTCAGCCAGCCATGTAAAAAAAACATCGTTTGTTAGTGTTGGGGCAGAGGGAGGGTGTGGGTTCTTTTGGTATAGAGAGACCAGTGAATCGAGTTCCTTGATGTCGGTGGGTGAGGGCGGTGCAATATCCTGAGAGCACTCCAGCCCATGGGCCAATAGAGAAGCTGTTTTATAGCTGATTTCGTGGCGCTGGACCGGAGCACTGAAATTGCTGCGGGCCAGGCTTTCGTTGAATTCAAAGTGGAATTGCTTGCCAGACTGGATGACTCGAAAATTTTCTCCTTTGGTAACGTCGAGCAGAAGCCGGGTGTAGCTGACGCGCTTTTCAATTGCAAACAATGCTGCGCCAACACACAGTGCTTTGCTTTTGCTGAGTGATGATTTTTGAGCGGTGAGGCGGGTGTTAGCCGCCCAAGCTTGCAACAACGGCATGTATTCAAGTGACCGAATGACCGTGGGTAAGAGTAGCGAGTGATCTTCGCCAATCGAAATCAAGCGCTTCCGGAATCTCCTGGTTGGGTTAATGGATGAGCGGGCAACCAGTTTGGCGAGTAAGCGATATCGGATGGCAGCTTGTGGGTGGGGAAGCTGATTTGTGCGCAACAGCATCTGCTTGCTGAGCTCTGACAGGCCGGCGTCGTCGAGGTCGTCGATGCTCTGGTCACCGAGATAGACAGTAATGTCATCTTTTGCGGTTCGAATTGCCGACTGGAGTCGGCGTTTTCTTTGTTGTGCTCGAGCTTTGGCGCCAAAAGAAGAGGGCTCTTGATATGTTGAATTGTCTGAGGGCAAGTAGATCAAAGGTGGAGCATTTGGGCTTGAATCAGGAATAAAAAAGCCTAGACGGTCATACGCTTCGTTGATGGTGTTTCTATAGAAGTTTGCATCGTCTGCCCAGCAGCGTGGTGAATAGTCGTGATAGGTTGTCACACCTCGCTCGGCGTGCCCCATCCAGCCCTCAATGACTTCGCAATCGACGCCAGCCGAAGATAGGTATTGGGCATATCGGTGTCGGAACAAATTTGCCGGTAGCGGCCAGTCAAATAATGTCTCATCGAGTGCGTCGCTGTCCCCCATGGAATGCCATTTAAGTTCAGAATCGAGCAAGAAAAAGAATGGCATCTGTGCGGATAGGCCTTTGGCCAGTGATTCGAGATTGTTGCCAAGTGTTGAACGATGTTGGGCGACTAGTTGAGATGTGAGCTCTAAGTGCTGGCGATAATGACGGACCAGAAGTATCACCCCATCTGGAAGGGGTACGAGCCGGCCCGAGTGTAGGCCCTCATCATTTTTGTCGGTGATATAGGCGCAGGCCAAGTCGAGACTGACCTGTTCCGCAGAGTCAAAAGGATCCCGCAACGGCCGAGCGCCCGTTGCGGCATACAAGGCCATTACTACGTATTGAGCGAGGGCATTGTGATAGTGAATTAGCCCCTTGTCTGTTGCCTCAAGCAGTTTTTCTGTTGCCCTTGAAATTTCATCGGTTAGAACCGTCTCGAAAGGTACCAACCTGCTGCCAATAACGTTGAGATCTTTCGGGAGAGTCTCGGGGTCTTTAAAGGTAAGCGATAACCCTTTTTCAATCTCAGATAAATCCCAGGTGGCATAGCTGCAGGCGCCTGGGAGTGCACTTTGAGGATGGGATGTCAGTAGGCGAGCAAGCCGGTAATCTCCTGATGTGTCAAAAATGGCTTGGGCTTTTTGATTGGCTAATTTAGCGCTGGTTATACGTTCGAGTTGGCCAACCATCTGCCGATTAAACCAACGCTCCGATGAGATTTTTACATTGCCACGCCAAAGTTCAGCAAGGTTTGCAGGCTCTGTCGGCAGATTTAGTGAAGCCTCTATGAGTATAGGGCTGATCCAGTGCGGTAAGTCCAAGATCAGTCTTTCCTCTATTGGAGAGACGGAAGTGCGGCATATATCGTTGGGTTTCCAGCCGCTATGCCGACGAGGTGCTGAGCGAGTCAGTTGTCGAAAATCCGGAGAGAAACTCCATTCCTGTGAATCCGTTTGGCCTATTGAGATGCGCTCCAAAAGCTGCAGGGATCGAGACAATGTCATCGCCAGCCAAACGTAGGCGCCCCCAAGGCGTAATTCAAGCGCGGTTGACGTTAGCGAGCTCGAAAGCCATTGATCCAGAGCCATGGTTTCTGGTGGCAGCAAGCGTTCCCAGGACCAGGGTAGGTAGTGCGATAGCTCAGTGGTTTGAATCAGTACGCTGCCAGAAAGCAGAGACTGTTGAGCTGGTGAGTCAGTTGGGTCTACTTCGGCAAGCAAATAGTCGGTGGCGTCTTCATTCTGCTCAAAATCTGGGCTTGGGATAACCTCATATACGACACCGTCAGACTCGAATGATTCCGGCGGAATTGAATTGATTCGCCAGTGGCTTCGAAGGTGAGATATCGCAACCTTTGCTCTGGCTTCGTTGCGTATTGGGTCGCAACTTCCGTTTGCAATGTTTTGAATGCTCCTCAAAAATTTGCTGTATTCAGCCCCCTTGCCCTTCCTTTGTTCATAGGCATGCCTGGCTGTGTTCTTGAGCGCATTGTTGAATCGCTGAAAGCTATTTTCTTTACCGGCGAGCCGAATTCGAACCTGTTCGAGAATGGGGTCGATTAGCCTCCAGCGTTTGTCAAATGTGTCGATGATTAGATAGCGTGCGACCCTCGCAATATCAGAGTCTGCAGAGCACTCAAAACGAACGAGTCGGTCTGTCGCGTGGAAGATCAACCACAACCTGAGTGCGCGCCGCAGGTAGGCAACGTCCTCTCCTTTCTGATATGCATCCAGAGGGTGAGTTATCAGGGCCAGGAGAAAGGTGCTTGTGGAAAGGTCTTTGAACCAGCTCTTCGTTAAGCTGGCGTTGCCTTTATGGATAAGGGGCCAGTAGTTGTCTCGAATCCTTTCTGCGCTATTAAAGGTTTCTGAAAATCTCAGTAAGTCACCTGCAAAGGGAGTGTCTGACCAACCCGCAAGAATTTCACGAGATTCTGGGAAGGAGAGCTCCTTGACCAGGTTCGGAATGCCTATGAGTCGTTCGTTCAGTCCGAGAATGTGGTAACTGAGTTCAAGAGCATATTCCAGTTTCTCATTAAGCGCCCATTTGCACAGTTCGCCATAGCTAGGGCCGAGCCTTAAGGTCATTTCCTCTGCGGATAGCCTTAGTTCTCTGTGCCCATACGGAGGGATATTCTGTGATGTTAATTGGCCTTGCATCCGAAGCCTTTTGAATCTAGACTGAGCCTTATCTGATGATTCTAGACTAAATTATGGAGATTGGGGACAAACATTGGGTACCCATTCGATCCGGCTCATAACCGAATCCTGCCCCCGCTACCATATTAAAAGGCAAATCAGTAACTTACTGATTTGCCTTTTTTCGTTCTAAGCGATGAAATTCTTCTGTACCAAGTCAGTTATTCAAGATTCGATTAATTTTTTTGTTGCTCGGTTGAGACCTGTCAGAAGTGATCAGCATCGGTGGCCAGTATGTTGGCTTGGCGCCGGTGTTTTTTATTCTGCACGCGCTTGTCTACGCACTGTTGTTCGTCGTTGAGTATGACCACGCACTCCAGGCATTGGATGCATTCATCATAATCAATTCGGCCATCCTTACGAATGGCGTTAATACCACAGGCATTTTTGCAATGCTGGCAGGGGGTGCCGCACAA
Source organism: Marinobacter sp. (assembly GCA_018066865.1). Classification (GTDB taxonomy): domain Bacteria; phylum Pseudomonadota; class Gammaproteobacteria; order Pseudomonadales; family Oleiphilaceae; genus Marinobacter. Next base: position 10,230 of record JAGPVT010000054.1, read on the forward strand.
CTCCACTCGATCCAGCCAGCTGAACAGCCTCAGGCGGCCAATAACTGCCAGTCCGGCGCCTAATGGGCAGAGATAGCGGCAATAGAATTTGTGGATAAACATCCCGACAACCAGCAGCCCAACGGCATACACCACAAATGGCCAGTGGCGCACAAAAAGCAGGGTGATGCTGGTTTTGAAGGGTTCCACTTCCACCAGCTTTTCCGCCAACGCGAGCGAATAGAAAGCCGTACCCACCAAGCCGATCAGAATAGGATACTTAATAAGAATCAGGCGGCGGTGCCAATACTCGGGTACTTTGATCTGGCGCAGACCAAGCTTTTCCCCCAGCCAGGCCGTCATCTCCTGAAGTGCACCGAACGGGCACAGCCAGCCACAGAACAGACCGCGCCCCCAAACGAACAGGCTGATAAATGTGTACAGCCATAAAATGAAAATAATGGGGTCGAGCAGGAAGACATTAAGTGAGAAACCATCTGAGATCGCGAGGAAAATCGTGTATATATTGACTACTGATAGCTGACCCTGAGCGAAAAAGCCGATAAAGAACAGGGTGAAGAACAGAAACCCCCAACGAAACCGATGAACCAGTTTTGGGTACCGGCTCAACGTTTTCTGGCGAGCAAAAAACACGGTCAACACAGCCAGCGCGGTTAGTAAAATCGCAATCTGCCACCAACGTTGCTTCCAAAGGCCAATCCATACAGGTTCGCGTTTATTCTGAAGCGACGCTGCTGGTTCCACCGCTTCAAACAAATCCGGGTTGAATCGAACAGGCACTTCGATAATGGCGCTGTCTTGCACCAAGTGGTTGCGGGAAAGTTCGATGTGGAAATTTAACGTGGCATCGGCACCTGGACTAAAACCAGCACTTCCGCCCGTGCGAAAAAAGTTGTGGGCGGCCAGGTCGGGCATGCCGGCAGCCTGCAATTCCAAACCTTGGCCTGACAGGTTCAAATCCCGCATTTCAACAGCCAGCCCGTTCTGGCTCAGGCTCAGACGCTGTGGATTGCTGCCGGGTACAAAGCTCTCAGAGACGTGAGGAAAGGCTCCCCGAGACATCACAAGCATCACCTGCGCGCTTGGTGCCAGCCGCTCCATCAACGCTTGGTAGCCACTCTCTCCCAACAGGTTACGACCCACCATCGGGGAATTGATGTACGTGAAGAACAGTTCGGTGAATGGTTCGTTGCTGGAACCTTCAAAATCCTGAGGATAATCTGCCAAGGGTCGGCCGAGTTCAGACTCAATAGCCTCGCGGCTTAGCCGCCACTGGCCAATGTAGCCACGATCGAGCAACTGTTGCCACGTCAGTGGTTCAAAGAAGTCTGGTTTTGCTCTTGTTGGTGCAGCTTGCGCGAAGCCTGAGAGTTTGTTGCGAGCCACCTTCAAAGCAGATGAAAGAACTGTGTCGTTGATGATCAGAACGGAGACGGTGGCTTTGCTGACGCCGTCAAAATACACTGAATTTCCGTCAGCTGTTCGCCCCTGGCTACCGGTGTTGGAAGTGTTAACGATGATCTGTTCACGCAGCGACCGCCCCTCGTATTGATCGACAAAGTCGAATAGCGGCTCTTCGCCCAAGCCGTGTAAAAACACCGGCTCGTGGTGGTTTAGCACTTTTACCCCGGTAAAACGGCCTCGGATGTCCATACCGATCAGCATGCTGATCGGTATGCCAGCGAATCCCTGAAGCCTGCTCAGATCAACGGACTCGTAGGCGTAGCCCAGTAACTCCTGAAGCTGGTAAACGGGATAAACCGGGAAGTCTTCCAGTTTCTCATCGATAACCGTCGCCGAAGGAAACAGTTCCTGGATCAGGGCTTTTTTCTGTTCAGAAAGCTCGGCTTGGGCTGCAGAATTACAAACAAACAAATACAGAAAAAAGAGCACGATGCGCCCGACCATGAGTTACTCCTGGTATTTTTCGGGTGGTTCCTTCCATGCTATTGAGTTTACGTTTTGACTCAAT
>JAGPVT010000072.1 GCA_018066865.1 Marinobacter sp.
GGCAAACAGGTTAGCGTTTACATTGGCCAGTTGGGCTTCAGCGTCACCAATCTGCACGGTACCCCGGGACAACTGGTTGTCGATCCAGATACGGACGACCGTATCCTGAACAACCCCGCCGGGGTAGGCCACCATACGATCAAGAAAGGCGGAGGTTGTGGCATGGTTGGTAACAAACTCCCGGTCTCCTAACCGGATAATCAGCTCCCAGTAACCCATAAAGCTGCCAACCGGGTTGGTCAGTTTGAAACCAATGGTGTTCACCCAGCCGGGGCTGTGAAACCAGTGAGGCCGAAGGTCGTGTATTCGAAAACCAGTGCGCTTACGGATAAAACCGGCAACATCCGCCAGCCGCTGATTTAATAACCCCAGAACGCCGGACGCGTGGCTATCGACAGGTGATCCCAGAACGATGGCGTTGTGCACGTTCTGATCTTTACTCAGGGCGGAATAAAACAGCGTGAACATGCCGCCGAGGCTCCAGCCGTGCAGCGATAGTTCCTGTTGGCCACTGTGTTCGCGTACACGGTTCAGGGCGGCGGGCAGCAGTTCCGCTACGTAGGTGTGCAAGTTGTAGTGGCTGTGCGCCCGGGTTGGTGTGCCCCAGTCAATGAGGTACGCCTCAAAGCCTTTTGCCCGCAGAAATCTAACCAGGCTACGCTGTGGGAAAAGATCATAGATCAACATATTCACCGCCAGTGGCGGGACAATGACCACAGGCGTTCGATGGCTGCTCCGCTCAACCGGAATGGTAATGCCATCCAGTTCGATGAAATCTTCCTGCAGGGGCGGGTAATAACGCAGGCTGACCAACCCGTCTGTATGAAGTGTTTCAAAGGGCGTTTGCCCTGCCTGCACCATGCTGGCGGAGCGGAATACACGATCAAAGGCATTGCCAGCATAAAGCATTGTCTGCCGCGCCAGCCCTGCAGTTTTTTCGGTCGCGGCTTGGATAAAATCGCGCATCAAAGAAATCCATGGTAAAAAAACAAGGCTATCGTGCAACGCTTGGCCGTGCTATGGCACCCGTGTCGTTTGCGGTTGGCGATGCGGTCACAATCGGCCACTGCCCATAGCCCTTACTGATTGGTATGATTACCCATCACTGGCCAAATAATCACAACAGGAATTGCATGCTCAGCTTCCTACCTGCTCCCGTTATCGGCGTACTCAACTCCCTTTTGCTGGCGATCAACACGCTGTTCTGGTGTCTGTTGCTCTATATTCCAGCGCTGCTGAAACTCATTATCCCTCACAAAGGCTTCCGGGTTCTCTGCACCCGCGCCATTATCTGGATTTCGGAATCCTGGGTGGCGTGCAATACCGGCTGGATGAAGCTGACCCACGGCACGCAATGGCACGTTACTGGTGCAGAAAACCTGCGTCGTGAAAGCTGGTATCTGGTGCTCAGCAATCACCAGAGCTGGGTGGATATCTTTGCCATGCAGAGAGTCTTCAACCGCCGTGCACCTTTTCTGAAGTTCTTTTTGAAGCAGCAGCTTATCTGGGTGCCGGTTATCGGGCTTGCCTGGTGGGGCCTGGATTTCCCGTTCATGAAGCGCTACACCCGGGAGTATCTGATCAGGCACCCGGAGAAGCGCGGGGAAGATCTGAAAGCCACTCGCCGCGCCTGCGAGAAGTTCCGCTACACCCCGGTGAGCGTGATGAACTTTGTAGAAGGTACAAGGTTTACCCAGGCCAAGCACGACAAGCAGAAATCGCGCTATACCCATCTACTGACACCAAAAGCCGGTGGTGCAGCCTTTGTTCTGGACACCATGGGGGATTCGATACAGACGCTTGTTGACGTAACCATTGCCTATCCTGGCGGCGCGCCTTCGTTCTGGGACTTTATTTGTGGTCGGGTGCCGGAAGTGAAAATGGAGATTCAGACGGTTGCTATACCAGAGCACCTGAAAGGGCGGGACTACTCAACCGATGGCCAACACCGGCGCAACGTGAAGAACTGGCTGGCGGAGCAGTGGCAGGCCAAGGATGCCCGTCTGGAAGAAATGCTCCGCCGATAGAGCTCTTTAGCACCCCTGGCAGACTGGAGCGACTTCAGCCTTCCCTGTCGTCGTTCTCCTTCTCGTCTGGCTCGACTTCATCGGGGTGTTCCCCCTTGTATCTTTCCCAGTCTTCCCAATCGTGAGGTGTGCCGGCATGGGGTCGGCGCAGGTGTTTGGCGTGTTCTATCGCGTTGTGGCGAAGGCTGTGATCAGGGCTTTCCTCTTCCTTGTCGAAACCGTGTTTTTTCAGAAACTCATCCGGGCTGATGGGCATGGTGCACCTCCTTGAAGGATCGGTTTATTCCTATTGGTACGATGCACCTGCCCCTATGGTTTTTCAACCGGCTCAGGAGCCGGCAGTTACAGGAATTTCTTCAGCTTCCACCAGTTTGAAGTTGATCTGCCGGCGCTCCTCTTCTACTCCTGAAAAACTGACTTTTACAGCCTGATTCAGCTGGAAGATACGGCCATTCTTGTTGTGAACCAGGCGCAGAGTGACCGGATCAAAGCTGTACTTTCCGTTCAGATCCTTGCAACTGACAAACCCTTCCAGCCCGTTCGCCTCCAGGCGCACGAAAAAGCCGGCAGGAATCGTCCGGCTGATTACGCCGTCCATCGGCTCCTCACCCAGAGTTTTTGCAAAGTCGCTTTTGAGCCAGGTTTCCAGGCTATTGGCCGCTTGGCGAGCCTTGAACTGAGTGCTCTGAAGTGCTGATAGTTGGTCGCTGCTCAACGCCTTCATGGGGGTGTCCCAGAGCGCGGCTTTGATCACGCGATGAACATAGAGGTCAGAATACTTGCGCAGGGGTGATGTGAATGTGGTGTAGGCGTTAAGCCCCATGCCCTGGTGCGGAGCGGCGGTAAATGCCAGCTCTGCCCGGGCCAGCTGGCGCGATAGGACAGCCTTCACGGGCAATTCCGCGTCCAGATCTGTCGTTTGCTTCATCAGCGCCTTGAAGCCTTCCGGTTTGGTGGCGTCGATGTCCGCAAGGTGTGGCGCATAACCTTCGATCAGGGCGCGTATGTTGTCTGCGCGGTCGTCCCGCAGTCCCGGGTGCTGGATAAACAGACCCGATGGCTGTTTTGCCAGAAAATCCGCAGCGCAACGGTTGGCCGCCACCATGCACTCTTCTACCAGACGATGTGCTTCGTTCTGTACTGAAGGCTCAATGCTGCGAATGCGCCGGTTTTCATCCAACCTGAGCCGGAATTCGGGCCGGTCACCGCTGAGCAGGGCGTGTTCGTTGCGCCATTTGCGCAGCGCTGTCGCGGCCTGATGGAGCTGATCCAGGCTATTGGCAACGGCGTCAGGCAGGGCTTTGATGTCTTCGTCTTCGCGCCCTTCAATCAGGTTTGATACCAGGTCATAGCTGAGCTTGGCCCGGGAGCTGATGACTGCCTGATGGAAGCTGTAGTCGCCCAGAGTGCCATCGTTATTGACCTGCAGGTCACAGACCAGAACCAGACGTTTTACTTCCGGCATCAGTGAACACAGCCGGGTACTGATGGTGTCTGGCAACATGGGGAGAGGATCGCCAGGGAAATAAATGGCGGTTGCCCGGTTGAAGGCTTCCTGCTCTGCCGCACTTTCCGGGCCAATGACCGCGGAGGGGTCGGCAATGGCAATGGACAGCGCCCAACCCGTGGCATTGGGCTCAGCCAGCAACGCATCGTCCATGTCCTGAGTGGCGGGGCTATCGATAGTGACATATGCGCGGTCGGTGCGGTCTTCCCGCCCGGCGGCAAGGGCTTCTATGGCCGCCTCGTCGAGGTTTTCCGCTTGTTGCACAACGGAAGCGGGCCAGGCGTCTGCCAGATCGAAGGTGGCCAGGGTAAGAGCGCGCTCAATACCTGCATCGCCGGCCTTGCCAATGACCCGGAGTACTTTCGCCTGGCCTTTGCCGTCATGGATCGGATGTTTGTGTATGCAGCAGTAGAGATAGTCGTCTGGCTGCGCGTTCATGCGTTCTTTCGGGGGAATAAAAATCCAGCGGTTGATGCCCGGCGTTTCCGGCACCACAAAATGCCCTTTGCCCTTCACCAGATAGCGTCCAACAAAGGTGCTCAGCCGGCTCTCAATGAGCTCGTCCACCACACCCTGGGTTTTGCCTTTATCCACTTCCTGCTCGATGACATTAACTCGATCACCCGGAAGCACTTTTTGCATCTCTTCGGGAGGCAGGAACACATCCCGCCCCTCATCCAGAGCGACGAATCCGAAGCGGCCGTTGGTGGCTTTAACCGTCCCGGGAGAAACGACTTTGCTTTCCTCAATATCAGACTTTAGCTGGCGCAACTGGTTGAGAGCGTCGGCGTTGAGCATGGGTTAACCTGGCTGAAAAAATGAATGATGGAGCGGAGTATAACGTTTATGGCCAGACGAGTCAGACTCGTTACGTGGGGTTAATTTCCGTATCTTCCGGGCGACCAATACAAACGCGGTTGCGGCCCTCATTCTTGGCATGGTAAAGGGCTTTGTCGGCATTCCGCAGCACCGTATCGATGTTGTCACCGGGCTTTGAAAAATAGCCACCAACGCTTATGGTGACAGGCGTGCCGGTTTTGCGGCTTTCCTGCTCAACGGTCTCGCGAACACGCCGGGCGACATGTTCCAGCGTTAACAGGTCGCAGGGGGCAAGCAGAATTACGAATTCATCACCGCCCCAACGCCCCGGGTGATCATAGGGGCGAACGCCGGCTTTCAGCCAAAGAGCGACACGGCAGAGGATTTCGTCGCCGGCCTGATGGCCAAGTTGGTCATTGATTGATTTGAAGTGATCAATGTCCAACCAGATGACGCCAAAACCGTTGCCCGATCGTTCTGCCCGCTGAATTTCCTCATCCAGAGCCTCGTCCAGCCCCCTGCGGTTTTTCAGGTTCGTGAGCGGGT
>JAGPVT010000082.1 GCA_018066865.1 Marinobacter sp.
CATTGATGTGGTCTCAAAGTTGGTTGGCCATGCATCGCTGGTGATGACGATTTATTACACCAAGGTCGGGCACAGTCGTATGCGCCAGGCGCTGGATGGTGCCGAGAAGCGAGCCCTGGAGAGAGGCGCGGAGCGCCTCCAGGATCTCATTGTTCAGAGAAAAATTGGTGAGGCTCGGCCGGAACTGATCGCTACAGACCGGACCACGATGGATCAGTGCGTCAACTCTGACTGGCCGGCAGCAGCTTTCCAATTGATGAGTTTTGGCATTTGTCCCATGGGTGGGGCGAAGTGTGACGAAGGCGGAGAGCCGGTGATCGAGCGTAAGGCTGAGAAAATGTACGGGCCGGTGCCGTCTGGATATCTGGGGATGCGGAATTGCCCCCGTTGCCGTTTTCTTCTATCTGGCCCCGCCTTTCTGGGTGGCTTGTCGGCCCTCGCGAACGAAATTATGTTGGAAATTAACGTTGTTCGTGAGGAGTACCACGATCTGGAGGCGCAGAGGGAGGCTCTGGACGACGAGCGCTATGAAGTCGAACGCGCCGGGCAGGCGTTCAAAGATGAGAGGAAGCTCAAAAAGGTCACGGCCGCCTATGAAGAGAGGGCAAAGAAGCTGGATCTACTGCTTTGCGACTTTCAGCACGTCTACCGGCTTATCTCTCAATCTACTGATCTGTTAAAGCAAACGGAAACCGACAAGAACCAGCTGATTGTGAGCGATCAGTACGTTGAAATTGGCATGCACCTAGAGGAGCAGCAAAGCGAATTCAGGCTTCTGGCAGAGGTTTGTGCCAACGCTGAAATTTATGAGAGTGCGAGCGCAGCCAGGGCCAAGCCGCTACTGGCTCAAATGTTGGATAAGTTAGCTGACGCCAACGGTATTGCTCCGTCGCTGTTTCGTTTGACGGAGGAGCAGCAGCTTAAAGCCGCAAACCAAGTGGTTCGGCTGATCATGCAGACCGCGCAGAATGATTGGCGGCTAGCCGACCAGCTGGTCAGTGGTCAAATCATGCTTGAAGACCTCGTCGAAACCGCGGGCGTTGAAAGTCTACATAAAGAGATCGAATCGATCATGCACGGGTCTTTGAAATTCCCTTTGGTCATCGAGCGTTGTGATGAGTGATCCCCACGAAGTTTACGAAGCTATCCTGGGCCAGCTGAAAAGTGCTCGTTCCAGAAAATCCCTTGAAGCGCTGCACACGGTCTGTCAGGAGCATCATGGTGCGGGTGCTGTCGACTTCAGAATCGCGACGATTGCCAAGCTTGGGGCGAGTAGAGGTGTTCCCAGTCCGCAAACTATTCGGAATAAGTCCGGTGAGCACTACCGGGCCTTGATTGATGCATGGCAAGCGGTTGGCAAAGAGCGGAAGGAAAAGAATAAAGGGTACGCCGATCCAGCGGGAGAACACGACTGGGTAGATGACGTCGCTAATCCGACTCACCGTTACTTGATTCTCGATTTGATAGCTCAGGTACGCCGCCTAAGGGCTCAAAACAAAGGGTTGGCGTCGATAACAAAACTGGAAATCGACTGCCGGTCTGGTTCAGAGGCCGCTGCCGAAATACAGCTTCCCAATTTCCTGGGGCATGAAGTGGATGCGCTGAAAGAGGCCATTTCTGACGATTTCCTGAAGCGGCAGGGTTGGGCCAAGGGCGAGCGTGGGAGCATCAAAGACCAAAACGACAAGGTTATCTTCCGAAACGGCTTCGTGGATGTGATCGAAAAGGTGCTGAGTCTGGATCATGGCTAATGGACAGGAAAAAGCGCTTTCCGACAATGCTTGGTTATAAAGGATTGGTGCAAAGATTGATGCAGGATCTGCGAGTTCTTCAGAGACCTTTAGTTTGCTTTGAGTTGCTGAGCCAGACGTTGCAACAACCTATACTCAATCATTAAACGGTCGTTTTCTGGACGCTATCTCCAATTCACAAAAAAGCACCGTTTTCTCATTGTTTTGCGTCCAAAAATCACGTACAAAAAACTATGGTTAGAAAAGGTGCGTTTAATGATCATAGGTTATGCACGTGTCAGCACTCAGGATCAAACCCCGGAATTCCAGGTAGATGCCCTGGAAAAAGCAGGATGCGAACAGATCTTCCAGGAAAAATTTACTGGGAAGTTCCGAGAACGACCTGAACTGTCGCAGTGCCTACGTACCCTCCGAATGGGCGACGTTCTAATCGTCTGGAAACTGGACCGCCTGGCCCGGTCACTGAAAGACCTGGTGGAGATTGTTCAAGATCTCAATGATCGCGATATCGGCTTCAAGTCGCTGACGGAGTCTATCGACACCACCAACTCTGGTGGTCGCCTAATCTTTCATATCTTTGGCGCCCTCGCTGAGTTTGAGCATGACTTGATCCGAGAGCGAACAAAGGCGGGGCTTCAGGCAGCCAGGGCAAGAGGACGCAAAGGCGGCCGAAAACCAGCCATGTCCGATTCGGACATAAGAAAGGCAGCAGCCATGCTGTCAGACTCTCAGATCACGAAGACCGAAGTTGCTGCACATTTTGGTGTGACCCGAACAACACTGAACGCATCTCTTAAAAGAATGAAATTGGCAGCCTGACTTAAAACCTGCTGTCTTAAATTTGCCAACAAATGTATTCGCCCCGGGAGGGTGTTGTGGCTCTTAATCATGGGAAACTGATGCAGGATCTGGAGCGCCTATCGTCGCAACCGGACGCTGATCAGTTCATCTTCGACTTTTTGCGTGCCTACCAAACGCCGAACTCTACACTCACCCGCCTGATGCAGGGCGGGGATCGCAATGTTGGCGACCGTCCCGGGGATGTCGGGGTCCGCCAGAAACTGTATTTCCGTCCGGTGACTGAAGATCCGTACACGGCCGCCGAGGCGTTGCTGGACGAAGAAGTGATTTCTCGGCACAAAATCCGCTTTGTGATCGTGACCGATTTTAAAGACCTGGTGGCTTACGATTTAGGGGTTGGTGACCGGATGGAATGCGCCTTCCGCGATCTTTCTCTGCACTACAGCTTCTTTCTGCCCCTGGCAGGCTACGAAAAAGCCGTTGAATACTCTGACTCGCCCGCTGACGTTAAGGCCGCCGAGAAGATGGGGCGCCTGTGCGACCTACTGCGACAAAGTAACGACATGGGCGCCCCGGGCCGGGTTCACGAGCTTAACGTCTTCCTCACCCGACTGCTGTTCTGCCTGTTTGCCGAAGACACCGGCATTTTTAAGGAAAACCAGTTCACGGCGGCCGTGAAAGGCAATACCCACAAAGACGGTAGCGACGCCCATCAGGTATTGCGCCAGATTTTCCTGGCGATGAACACCGAACGCAGGCCTCGTGATCTCCCTGCACACCTGGCTGCATTTCCCTATGTGAATGGTGGTCTGTTCCGCGATGATCTGCCGGTACCTGTCATGGGAGCCCGAGCCCGTAGAATGCTGCTGGATGGCGGCCAGCTGGACTGGTCGACGATCAATCCCGACATTTTCGGCTCGATGTTTCAGTCCGTGATTGACCCGGAGCAGAGAGGGAGTCTTGGTCAGCACTACACATCCATGTCGAACATAATGAAGGTGCTTCGTCCATTGTTTCTCGACAAACTGGAGGATGCGCTGGAGAAGGCCAAGGGAAAACCGAAACAGTTGGAGAAGCTGTTACAGCGGGTTCGGGATATCAAGGTATTTGATCCGGCCTGCGGTAGTGGCAATTTCCTGATCATCGCTTTCAAAGAGTTGCGAAAGCTGGAGATGCAAGTGCTGGAAGCCCTTAACGACAGCACTAAGCAGAACATCCTGATCATGCCCGGAGTGCAGATTCAGAACTTTTACGGAATAGAAATTGATGATTTCGCCCATGAAATAGCGCTGCTTGCCCTATGGTTGGCAGAGCACCAGATGAACATGGCGTTCCTGGATAAATTCGGACATTACGAGCCGACCCTCCCATTGAAGGCCAGTGGCAATATCGCCTTGGGTGATGCCCTGAGTCTGGATTGGATGACGGTGTGTCATTGCGCACCAGCGGATGAAGTATATGTCTGTGGTAATCCACCTTTCTTAGGAAGTAAAGGAACAAGCGGAAGAACGGATCTTCAAAATACAAGCATGTCTGAGGTTTTCTCTAACTTTGGAAATTGGCGCTCTTTAGACCTCGTTGCAGCATGGTTTTGGAAAGGTGCCAAGTACATTTATAGGTCTAAGAATGCTGCTGAGATTGCTTTTGTTGCAACTAATTCGATATGTCAAGGTGAGCAAGTATCATTGCTTTGGCCATCAATTCTAGATATTAACGTCAGTATTAGCTTTGCTTACCCTGCATTCAAGTGGAAAAACAATGCCAAAGATGGTGCTGGAGTGCATGTTTCTATAGTAGGTCTTTCTGGAAAATCTTCTGATAAGTATCTTTACAGGGAAATAGATGGTGACTGGCGTGTTAATGCTGTCAGAAATATCAGCCCATATCTTACAGCTGGGTCTAACACTGTGGTAAAGGCCAGATCAAGACCATTTAAAAATGCATCGCGCATGATAGATGGAAATAATTATAACAAATGTGGCCCTTTAATACTTTCTAGCGAAGAGAGGTCGTTGCTAATAGTTAAAGAACCTAAATCGGAAAAGTGGATTAAGCGACTATTGGGTGCAGATGAGTTTCTCAATGGCAAAGAGAGATGGTGTCTTTGGCTGGTCGATATTGAACAAGAAGGTATAGATAATATGCCCTTCGTTAAAGAAAGAGTTGACGAAGTAAAGCAACAACGCTTATTAAGTAAAGACCCTGGAACGAAAAAAATTGCTGACCGACCACACCAGTTTCGGGATCTTAATAATCCAGAGAAATGCATTTTAGTTCCGCGTGTAACTTCTGAGCGTAGAAAATATGCGCCTGTTGGGTACATAGGAAAAGACACTATCACCACTAATCAAAATTTGATGATACCTGACGGTAGCCTTTTTGAGCTTGGATTCTTAATGACATCTATCCACATGGATTGGCTACACTTGGTCGGGGGTCGCCTGGAGAGTCGTTTTCGTTATAGTGCGAAACTCGTTTACAACACCTTCCCGTGGCCGGACTGCACATCTAAACAACGCGCTGAAATCGAAGCTCTGGCCGATGAAGTCCTGCTCGCCCGGGAGGACACCTTCGACTGGACCATGGCTGAAATGTACGATCCAAACAAGATGCCCCCGGCACTCCGGGAGGCGCACAGGAATCTGGATGAAGCGGCAGAACGGCTTTACCGATGTACCCCTTTCCGGGATCAGGCCGAACGCCAGGAGTTCCTGCTGGCGCGGTATGAAAAACTCATCAAGCAGGAAGCGGGAGTCGCAGTATGACTACGGACCTGATCCGCGTGGAGTACGCGCAAAACGGCAAAAGCAAAAAAACCAATGAGCTGGGAATGCGTGAGATGCAGGCCAGAGCCTATGAGGCACGAGGTCAGCAATACCTGTTACTCAAAGCGCCCCCGGCGTCGGGTAAGTCCCGGGCTTTAATGTTCCTATCGCTGGATAAGCTGATAAACCAGGGGATTCGCAAAGCGATTGTGGCGGTGCCGGAGACATCCATCGGTGCCTCGTTCGACAACACGCCGCTGTCCGAGCATGGATTTTATGCCGATTGGGTAGTACGGCCCGAGCACAATCTGTGTACCCCCGGTAGCGAAGGCAGTGACGGCAAGATCGACGCCTTCCGTCGGTTTATGCACCGTGACTCCACGGACATCGCGGATTGCGTGCTTATCTGTACTCATGCCACCCTGCGATTCGCCTTCGAGAAGCTCGCTACGTCCGAGTTCGACGACACGCTACTGGCTATTGATGAATTCCATCACGCCTCGGCCGATCGCGACAACCGCCTGGGCAACCTTCTGGACCGGCTGATGAAGCATTCCAGTGCTCATGTGGTGGCCATGACCGGCTCCTACTTCCGGGGCGATACGGTACCGATCCTGCTGCCGGAGGACGAGGAGAAGTTCAGCCGCATCACCTACACCTACTACGAGCAGCTCAACGGATACGAACATCTGCGCTCACTGGGTATTGGCTATCACTTCTACACCGGCCGCTACATGAGTGCGATCAAGAAAGTGCTGGATCCGGATAAGAAGACCATCATCCACATCCCCAACGTCAACTCCCGGGAATCGACCAAGGATAAATTCACGGAAGTGGATCAGATCGTGGATGCCCTTGGCACGGTAGAGAAGACTGAGCCTGATACCGGCATTCTCCTCGTCCGTGTCGAAGGCGGTAAGCGACTGCGGGTGGCCAACCTGGTCGATGATACGGTTGAGCGCCCCAAGGTGATGGCCTATTTAAGAAAGGCTGATGGATACGATGATATCGATATCATTATCGCGCTAGGCATGGCCAAGGAAGGTTTTGACTGGCCATGGTGCGAGCATGTACTGACCATAGGCTACCGCAACTCCATGACAGAGGTGGTGCAGATTATTGGCCGGGCCACCCGCGACGCTCCCGGCAAAAGCCACGCGCAGTTCACCAACCTGATTGCCCAGCCCGATGCCGAGGACGAAGACGTAAAATTCGCGGTTAACAACATGCTCAAGGCGATTACCGTTTCTCTGTTGATGGAACAGGTGATGGCACCGAACTTCAACTTCCGGCCCCGGGATCTTGGCGGTGAGGCAGTGGTGGACGGGCCCGGTTCGATTGAAATAAATGGTATAGGCGGAAACAAGCCATCCCCGCAGGTCCAGCAGGCCCTGGATAACAGTAGCGACATCTTGGCCGCGTTCATCCAGCAGCCTGAGGCGGCCGCCGCAATCACCGGTACCAATGACCCGGAGGTGATGACCCAGGCCGTCCTGACCCGGGTGATCCAGGAGCGCTGCCCCCAGTTAAGTTCTGAGGAAGTCGAGAATGTCCGTATGGGGATTGCGACACAAATGGCGCTGAGTGCCAGTGGCGGGCTGTTTACTGAAGACACCCTGCCCAAGGATGCCGAGTTTATTACGCCGGAACCCACGCCAGAGGGCGAAGATGAGCCTCCGGCCGCCCCTCGGATCATTCCTGGCAAGGAGAGCCCGGGTGGAACGGGTAGCGGTGAAGACAAACGTTTTCTGCAGTTGGCAGGCAAGTTCGTGAACATCGAAGACCTAAATATGGACTTAATAGACCGAATAAACCCGTTCCAGGGCGCCTATGAGATCCTGAGCAAATCCGTCAACGCCGGGGTGCTCAAGACCATCCAGGATGAGATTCGTGGGAACCGGGTCGAGATGACCGAAGAGGAGGCGACGATCCTGTGGCCCAAAATCAAACGCTTCGTTAAAGAACAGGGCCGAAACCCCTCTGAGTCCTCCCCCGACCCCGTGGAGAAACGTTATGCAGAGTGTCTGCTCTGGCTGAAAAAGCAAAAGCGCCAACGTACAGAACAGGCTGTCTGATCATGGTGCCGCGAGATTTTTTCAGCTTGGATGAAATATTCAAGGATGACGACCAGGGATTGCTCGACAGCCAAGGTACCAACCAGGCTCCAGGCCAGATTTATCGTCTGCGTGAGGGCTTCGCCGAGATCAACGGCTTTGTGGATGAGCATGGGCGGGCGCCGTCTGACGAGGGTGGTCAATTGGAGCGACGCCTGGCCCGGCGTCTCGCGGCCATTCGCATAGATCGCAGCAAGGCACAGGTTCTTTCTCAGGATGACCGACATGGCCTGCTAGGCTGCGTGTCAGAGCACGACGCAGTGCTGGTGGATGAAGATTTCGATGAGGTGTCTGAGAATGTCACCTCGCTTGACGACATCCTCGCAGATTCCGGCGGCTTGCTGGACAGTGAGGCCCAGGAGCTTTTTGAGGAGCGCCATATTCAATTCGGCGCCAAAAAGAACACGCCCGATGAGATCGCCCAGCGCACGCCCTGCCGGGACTTTGATCGCTTCGAGGGGCTGTTCAGCGGGGCCAAGTCTGAGATTCGTGAAGGCCAGAGTGAAACGGTGCGTTTTGCCAAAGGCGCTCAGATCCAGGAGGGGGATTTTTTCATCCTTGATGGCGTGATGTGCCTGGTCGATAAGATAGGCGAGAAAAACGAAGGTGTTGGCCACTCTCGCCACAACCCCCGGATCAGGGTTGTCTTTGATAATGAGACCGAATCCAACTTGCTGCTGCACTCCTTCGCCCGGGCCCTCTATAAAGATCCAAATGGACGGCGCATTTTGATGGACCCGGATCAGGTGTTTGAAAAGATGCAGGGGTTATCGCATCACGATCGGCGCAAAGGCGTGCTTTACATCCTTTCGTCGATGAGCACGAACCCGGAACTTGCGGCGATCCATGATCTCTACAAGATCGGCTATACCGAGGAGGCGCTTGAGAGGCGTATAGCTGGTGCACACAAATCATCTACCTACCTCGAAGCACCGGTGACCGTCGAAGCCACCTATGACTGTTACGGTGTGAATCCCAGAGCAGTCGAACGGCTAGTCCATGCAATGCTTTCCTCTCAAAAGCTGAATGTCACTTTGACGGATCACGAGGGCCGCCGGTATCGCCCCAGAGAATGGTTTTGCGTAGATCTTGAGACAGCAAAGGCCGTGGTCGAACGAATTGCAGATGGAACAATCAGCCAATATCGCATTGATGGTGTGAGTGGCAGGCTTGTACCAAAGACCCGGCGTTATGGGAAAGGGACAAACAATGACTAAGGTAAAGCTCGGGAGCTCAATCTGCCTTTCAACGACCAATATTTACCTGGGAAAGAGAGTTTTCTGACACGTGCTCGACTGTGTTTGGGTCAAAATTCCCAACACGAGGTAGAAAAGGCGACAAGCGCTCACTTATATATGATGTTTTTTATATCAGTCTGCGGACCCTGGTCGTCTTCCTCAGGGTTGTCAGCGGCCACTGGCAGAGCGGCGGTTTAGACTCTGAATCGGAACGCTGGAGCCAATAGAAGGCTGCAGCAGTCCCTTAAAGCGTGATTGCGGGGCAAAGCGAGCTGATACTGATGTCTAAAGAAACTAGCGATACAAAATTATCTATTCCTTCCAGCCTGGAACTCTCGAAGAGAGTGCGGGATTCGGTAGCCGCCAATCTTTTTTCGAATCGTTTGATAAGAGCTGGACTGCCTTTGAATACAGTGAATCGAATATTGGCGCAAACGCCGTGCGAAGAAGTTCGGGAGATGAATGCCGAGGCGCTCACCATGAAAGAGTGTCCTAGTTGTGGCAGGGAAATTTCACCCGCCTACCTCGAAAACGCCTATTTCGATTATCCGGTCTTCCCCTGCCAATACTGCAATACCAAGCTCCATGTTTCAGTGGATCAGTGGCATTTCGGCAATATTATTGAGGAGTATCAATAATTAACGCCTACAGAAAAAGATAGCGTGATGGTCAGTAATTCGGGCAGCGGAAATGTTCAAGTTGAGTCGGTTGTGGGAGAGGTTGAGCTCCGTCAGCGGAGTGCATTCGCAGTACAGCATATGATGGTTGCTGCTCGTTTCTCGCGTATGTGTGGTGAAAAAGAACTAAAAGTACGTCCGGCCCAGTGAGCGACTGAATGCTGTTCAGGGAAAACCACTGGTTGAGCTGATTGACAGTGACCGGGCGGCAAGCGGAGCCAAGCTGGGTCAGGCGATGACCGCGGAGCAGAATGCCGCCCGATCAAAGCAGCAAGCCAAGCGTACAGCGCTGCCACCAGAACAGTCGATCCAGAAAACGGATGGGTTATCGCACATCGGCGGCGTTTTTCTGGGGTGAATGTTCAGGCGCTTTGAACACGAGCGGTGCTGCACTTACTACTTGAAACCAAGATCAAAGGTTTAATACTTCCTCTAAAAATTTCCATGCCAGGGTAGCAGGCAGAGGGCTTTTCCCTTTGGTGGCACAGATTGTTGCGGAGCTGAATTGCGCATGGTTGGTTAAAAAACACTCGCGCCATGGTTGGAATTGCATCGAAAATTGCGTATGTTGTGTTGAAATATAAAATAAACACTATATGTGGTGTTCTGGAGGGTTTGTGGCTCAGCTTCAACGGTACTTTTTCTCTTTTCACGAGGTGATCAAGCTCGATAACTTTGATGAAAACGAAACGTTACGCTCCAAGCGGGACATTCTGCTTCGGAATCTTAAGGATAACCTGCCCACCGGGGGCCCCAGGGTCGTAAGGAGTTTCAATCAGGGCAGCTATGCGATGGGTACTGGAACAAAGCCTCTGGATGGAAACTACGATATTGATGTTGGGGCAGTATTCGATGTTGAGCCGGATCAAGCCAATTCGGTGTCGCTAAAAAAGGTGGTCAGGGATGCGCTCACGCACTCAAATCGCACTGTGGAAATACGCCGTCCCTGCGTCACCGTTAATTACTTGAAAGGGTCTGTGGTCGACTACCACGTTGACCTCGCCATCTATGCGCAGGCTGAGGGGGATGATTTAAGGTTAGCGAAGGGCAAAGAGGGCTCGTCTTCAGAAAACTGCGTGTGGGAAATGTCTGACCCTGAAGGGCTGTGTAGAGAGATCGCTAATTGTCAGGAAAAAGGCAAGGATCGTGCTCAGTTCCGGCGAGTTATACGCTATCTGAAGAGGTGGCGTGACTATCGTTTCTCACATAAAGGGATCTTTAGCATCGCGCTTACTGTTTCCGCGTACCACTGGTTTACACCTTACAAGGACATCCTTACAGAAGAATATAACGACGCGGGGGCTTTGCACAGGTTGGTGGAAATAATCCTCAGTAAGTGGAGGCCCGTTGTCCATAATGGCGAACTTGTACATCGTCTTCAGGTACCTTTACCAGTGGAGCCTAGGGGCGATCTGCTCAAGAATTTGACCGCCCCCCAGATGGATGATCTCCAAATCCGCTTGGTTGAGCTTAGGGATGCCCTCAAGGACGCTATTGCAGAGCCGGAGGATGCTGAGGCTTGTAAGATTTTGGCGAAAAAGTTCGGAGGGGATTTTCCTGTTCCCTCTGCGGAGAAACAGAACGCAGCCAAGGTGAAATCTTCAGTCGTGGGGACAGGCTCCTCTGCATGAGCACTGGATTAGTGGTTGAGCAGTTGGCCACTACGCTTGCGTCGGTAGGGGCTAAGTCTGTTGGCCCCATCTTGGTGCGGAACGACCACATACAGTTTTGCGTCACAAAAAATGACGATGGTTGTGCGTGGATGCTCCGTCTTGAAGCTAATCTTCCACTGACTCAAATGCCCGATGTCTATCTGGCTGATCCTAGTGCGGGCGCGGAGCTTGCCCATGTCACTTATGGGGGAAAGGTTTGTTATTCTGATCATGAGGGGGAGGGGTTCGACGCCAATTCAGCCGCCCATGTAATTGCCTTTGCAGTATCCCAGTCTCTGGATGTGCTGGACGATGCAGCTGAGAAGAGGGCCGCAGATAATTTCCAAGATCGTCTGGACGAGTTTGAAGGGTACTGGTTTTCCCTTCCGAATTGCGCCTTGGTCGCATTAGACGCCTTGCCAGGCGATCGCCAACTTTATGCCCGAGTGCGCGTCACGAAGACTGGTGTATCTATTCTAGGGATTGACTCCGGAATCAGTCCCGACATGCAGGGCACCAGGCGGAAAATCCATTTCTTCAAGCTTTCCAGCCCGCTTTTACCACCTGTTAATGGTCAAGACTGGAGACAGGAATGGTTGCCCCGGTTAATCACCCATGCCGGAAATGAGGCAGAAGAAATCGCTTCACAGCCAGGTAGCCACATTTTTCTGTTCCAGCAGCAGCGCTCTGAAGGCGATTCGTTTTACGGAATTACCTTCAATTCGTCACGCCGCCGTAAAGGCGTGGTCACTCTTTCCAAGCCCCGCCCTTTTGCCATCCAGCGGTCGTGGCGGGACCATTTGTTACGGCGTACTGGCTCGACATCCTCAAAGCGAAAGGTTGCCATTATTGGATGTGGCTCAGTCGGTAGTAGAGTTGCTGAGCAATTGGCGCTAGCTGGAATTGATGAGCTGGTATTAGTCGACCCTGATCGTATGGCACATGACAATATTTATCGGCATGTGCTCGGAAGGAGCAGTGTCGGCAAATACAAAGTCGAGGCGCTTAAGCAGGAATTTGAGGAAAAGCGTACTGCCCTTCGGGTAGATGCGGTCCCTGGGTATGCGTTGGACTGGTTAAAAATGGCGTCGAATAGGATGGGCTGTGACACCATTATTATGACTACTGGCCAGCTGGCGCTTGAGCGAGAGATTACGCGCCGAGCGTTTGTCGAGGACTGGCCACAGCGCTTGATTTCTGGCTGGGTGGAGCCTTTCGGCTTGGGTGGTCATGCCATTGAAAGCAGGCCGAGGCTTAAGGGCTGCCTCGAATGCCTCCACACAAATATAGAGGGTCAGGCGAGTCCTTCAAATCGGGCAGCTTTTCTTGAGCCTGGCCAGAAATTCAGCCGCAACCTTACAGGGTGTGGTGGTGCTTTCACGCCCTATTCTTCATTGGATGCAACCCGAAGTGCGTTTCTCGTAACTGAAATGGCACTCTCCGATCACTCGGGTTATAGGTGCTGGCTAGGTGATAGTGCTCGTGCCGAAGCGCAGGGGCTGCGCGTGACATCTCTATACACTCGCCTCAAAAGCGGTCAATCAGACAGCTTTCCGGACGTCGCTCAGGGAGGTTGCGCTTGCTGCAATACCTGAAGAGTTCCGGTCGCTTATTGCTCGCACCCCCGAATGGGTGGAGGGTGGTTCTCTCCGCAGACGTCCTCTCGCAGTTTTACGGCTTCCGGCAAGTATCCAGTCGTATGCCTGAAGCAGGAGGAACGCTACTGGGAAAGCTTTTAGTTGAGGATGGATCTGGGGTTGTCGAATACCTAACGCTGCCGGGCAAGGGAGACCGGCAGAGCCGATTTGGTTTTTTCCGTTCTCGTCGGCATCAGCGTGAAGGATTGAGGTATTGGCAAGCTAATGACGAAACAGGCGTATACCTTGGCCTATGGCACACCCATCCAGAAGCAACGCCTAAGCCTTCATCAGTGGACCTAGCTGACTGGAGACGAGCCGTGTCTGAGGACGTTTATCACGGCAAAGGGATAATCTTTGTAATTGTTGGGACTGACAGCATCGGCTTTTGGCACGGTGGGGCAAATCAACAGTTATGCCATTTGGGCCATTTGAAGCATCAGAACCAGGAGGTGGGCGGTGTCTAAAACAAGAATTCCGGTAGATGTAAGGCGTGATTTGTGGATTCTGTCAGCTGGACGGTGTCAGTTCCGGGGCTGTAACAACCCCATAAATAGGAATTTTCTTACGGATCAGAGAGTCACGTTAGGGGAGTTCTGCCACATCATAGGAGATAGTGATGTCGGGCCTCGTGGTGATCCAGAACGCTCAGCACTCCTTGCTAAGGATCCATCAAACCTGATTTTGTGCTGCGTCCAATGCCATAAAACCATTGACGACACACAGCTGGAGGCAGAGTACGGCGAAGTATTGCTTCAAGGCATGAAACAAGAGCATGAGCTTAATATTCAGCGTCTTTATGACGCCCGGGATGTAAAGGAGAGTATTCCGTTTATCATCACGGGGCGAATAGCTCGCACTCCAACTTCTATATCGGCTCAGCATGCCCGAGCTGCAGTGCTCAAGAAGACGGGCTATAGCCGATTCCCTTGCCATCAAGAGCAGGTAATTAATCTAAACAGAATTCCCTACACAGAGGATCGTTCAGAATATTGGCATGCGGCAAAGGAGCAGATTGACCAGGGAATATCTGGCCTTCTGAGTAGAGTAGATGATCGCGAGATTCACTATTTGGACATCTTTGGACTTGCTCAGATCCCACTGCTAGCCTATGTCGGCTACCGTCTTGGAGATCGAGTACCCGGTACAGTGCACCAAGCTCAGAGACATTCAGAGAAAGTCTGGGATTGGCCCGCCACACCTAATATAGAACCGGTAGATTTTAGTTATTTATTGCCTGATATTGAGGAGGTTACAAAGCTTGGACTCAATATCAGTATTTCAGGAACGGTACGTGATGAAGATATTGACGCCGTGATGCCCCACGTCGCCTTAGCCTACTTTTCAGCCTCAAGGCCGCACAATGCTGTAGTGGATAGTGAATTGGTGCAGCAAGCATTTATAGCGAAGTGGAGAGAATTTCTGGCGGATGTCCACCGGAAGTATGGGCGGGTACAGTTGCACATTTTCCCGGCTCTGCCGAACTCGCTCGCCCTAGAATTAGGAAGAAGCGTCTTTCCTAAGGTAGTGCCTGATGTTCATGTCTGGGACTACGTGAACGGCACCTTTGTTCGTGCGGTGTCTTGGCAATAAGCCTCAGCATCTGCTAAATCGAAGATTTAAACCATTTCACCGGCAAAACGTGATTGAACGAAGCTCCTTTATAAGAAAGAATTCTCGGCCCGAGTATAGAGGCTAGCGCCCGAAGATGACCGTGCTCGCCCCGCCCAACGCCAATGCAGGAGAGGGGTAAGCGTCCGGTAATCCCATCTTGAGCCTGGCGCTGCTGCCGTCAGGATAGTGTCCACTTATTTTCTAGTGGACACTTAACATGAACAACGTAAGCGTAACCAAGCCCTACCAACGCCGTCGCCGGTTTTCCCGCGAATTCAAAGCCGAGATTGTCGCCCAATGCCAGAAACCCGGCGCATCCGTTTCCCGGATCTCACTGGATAACGGTGTTAATGGCCAATTAAAATGACCCACTTCTGGCCATTAATTTTGACCCACCCAAGGTGGCATTGGCCACCGTTCCATGTAGCGTTCCCCGCCTTATCTAACGGTCGGGGACAGATCATTGAAGGAGTGGGTTGTGATTC
>JAGPVT010000105.1 GCA_018066865.1 Marinobacter sp.
ACGCCGTCCGGGCAGCCGACCTAGACGGCTTCCGCAGGCTCATCCTCATACTCGAATACAAGCTCGTCATCCTTGAGATGGATGAACACATCCCCACCCTTCTCTGCTAACCGGCCAAACAGAATCTGCTCAGCAAGCGGGCGCTTGATCGTGTCCTGAATTAGGCGCGACATCGGGCGGGCGCCCATCGTCACATCATAGCCCTTGTCCGCCAGCCACAGCTTCGCGGCATCATCCACATGCAACACCACATGCTTTTCATCCAGCTGTGCCTGCAACTCAGTCAGGAACTTGTCCACCACATGGGTGATGGTCTCCTTCTTCAAGTCACCAAACTGGATAATGCTATCCAGGCGGTTGCGGAACTCCGGTGTGAAGGTCTTACTGATAATCTCCATACCATCACTGCTGTGATCCTGCTCACTGAAGCCCATCGAGCGACGAGCCATACTTTCGGCTCCGGCGTTGGTCGTCATCACAAGAATAACGTGGCGGAAGTCAGCCTTGCGCCCGTTGTTATCAGTCAGGGTACCGTGATCCATAACCTGCAGAAGCAGGTTGAAGACTTCCGGGTGCGCCTTCTCGATTTCATCCAGCAACAGAACACAGTGCGGATGTTTGTTAACGGATTCTGTTAACAAGCCGCCCTGGTCATAACCAACATACCCGGGAGGGGCGCCAATCAACCGGGAAACCGTGTGACGCTCCATGTACTCAGACATGTCGAACCGGACCAATTCCACACCGAGCGCCTTCGCCAACTGTTTGGTCACCTCTGTTTTACCAACGCCCGTGGGCCCGGCAAACAGGAAAGAACCTTCCGGCTTCTCCGGCGCTTTCAAACCGGCACGGGCCAGTTTGATTGCCATTCCCAAGGATTCAATAGCCGGATCCTGTCCGAATACCACCATCTTCAGATCCCGCTCCAGATTGCGCAGCAGATCCTTGTCGCTGGTGGACACGTTTTTCGGCGGAATACGGGCAATCTTGGCAACCACTTCTTCGATCTCGGGAACATCCACCGTTTTCAGGCGTTTGTCCTCTGGCATCAGGCGCTGCCGTGCGCCAGCTTCATCGATCACGTCAATGGCTTTGTCCGGCAGATGGCGGTCCGTGATGTAACGATCCGCCAACTCGGCAGCTACTCGCAATGCCCTGTCTGTGTATTTCAGATCGTGGTGTTTTTCAAAGTTCGGCTTCAGCCCTTTGAGTATCTGGTACGTATCCTCAACACTGGGCTCGTTCACATCAATCTTCTGGAAACGACGGGCCAGCGCGCTATCTTTCTCGAAGATACCCCGGAACTCCTGATACGTAGTGGAACCAATGCAGCGGATCTCGCCTGAACTGAGCATAGGCTTGAGGAGGTTCGAGGCATCCATCACCCCACCAGACGCAGACCCGGCACCGATAATGGTATGGATCTCGTCAATGAACAGAATCGCATGCTTTTCTTTTTTCAGCTCAGCAAGCAATCCCTTGAGTCGTTTCTCGAAGTCACCGCGGTATTTGGTTCCGGCGAGCAAAGCGCCAAGATCAAGCGAGTAAACCACGCCATCGGATATGATATCAGGCACCTGACCATCAACAATGCGCTTGGCCAGCCCTTCTGCAATAGCAGTTTTACCCACACCGGCTTCACCGACCAGCAGGGGGTTATTCTTGCGACGGCGCACGAGAATCTGCACCACTCGTTCAACCTCGTGCTCACGGCCGATCAAAGGGTCGATGCGACCCTGACGAGCCTGTTCATTAAGGTTGGTTGCGTATGTCTCCAGAGGCTTGGACTGACCGCCCTCTTCCCCTGCTTCGTCGTGAGAAATCTGCTCGTGGCCGTCCTGGTCTTCCGTTCCCGGAACCCGGGAGATTCCATGGGATACGAAGTTGACGACATCAATCCGTGCAACACTCTGTTTCTTGAGCACGTAAACAGCCTGGCTTTCCTGCTCGCTGAAAATGGCAACCAGCACATTGGCGCCAGTAACCTCTTTTTTCCCGGAGGATTGCACATGAAAGACGGCGCGCTGCAGTACCCTCTGAAAACCGAGCGTTGGCTGGGTCTCGCGCTCATCGTCGCTACTTGGAATCAATGGCGTGGTAGAGTCCACAAACTCCATCAGCTCGTCATGAAGTTGCTTGAGGTCTGCACCACAGGCTTTGAGAACACCCACCGCCGATTCGTTGTCCAACAGGGCCAGCAATAAATGCTCAACCGTCATGAACTCATGACGCTTGTCGCGAGCACTTTTGAAAGCCGTATTCAGCGTAATTTCAAGATCTTTGCTCAGCATGGGCCACCCCAACATCTATCAGTCTGCACATTCAATCTCGCAAAGGAGCGGGTGTTCGCATTCAGAGGAATACTGATTCACCTGTGCCGCCTTTGTTTCCGCGATGTCCCGGGTATACACCCCGCATACAGCCTTTCCCTGCGTATGGACGAGCAGCATCACCTGTGTCGCCTTTTCTTCATTCATTCCGAAGAATGTCATCAGCACATCCACAACAAAGTCCATGGGTGTGTAATCGTCGTTCAGAAGCATCACCTTATATTGAGCTGGACGCTTCAGTGCAGGCTTTTCGGGAGCAACGCTGAGGTCGTCGTGACGCCCCGGCTGTTCATCCTCCCCTTGGTTTAATACTAGTAGAGAATTTTCGATAGTCCCCATCATTCTTTACCGGTTATCGGTGCCTTTCATCAATGTGGTTGTCTGGACCCGGGTTTTCAAGTCAGACGCAGACCCGGGCGTGAGTTATTTATCAATACGAACATGATACCGCTTCCGGACTGCGTTCAACCACACATTACCGCAATAGAAGCTATTGACTCGACCCCGGGTTTCGCCGACAGTTAGGCTACACTGTAAAATAATGTAAACACATGAGTGTTTCATGTAACAGGAACCGAGAGATACGCGCCTTCAACAGCGGTCAGCGCGTTGAATAAAAGTAAAACGGTCAACTGAACTACAACAAGTGACAGCAAAAGAACAAGGGAGTTCATCATGCCAAGAGGCAAGGTAAAGTGGTTCAACAATGCCAAAGGGTACGGTTTCATCATAGAAGATGGCTGCAGTGACGACCTGTTTGCCCACTTTTCATCTGTCCAGATGGACGGCTACAAAACACTGAAGGCAGGTCAGGCGGTCAATTTCGACAAGAAGCCCAGCGACAAGGGTGTGCATGCCGTAAACATCATACCTGATGAGCACTCGGGCAAGCAGGCTCAAACCGAGGCGGACACGCCAGAATCTCCGGAACAGACTGACGGAACCACTGCGGCAGACGGCGGCTCCCCTCCTCGCGCGGCGAACGGCTAAGGCGCACCTGCCAGGCAGGCAGCCCACTTTCTGAGCTCTCCTGCCGGATAAAACCGGTGGGGTTTGCCCGGCAACCCTGTGCGCGAGGCGTACACCCTGCCTTACGCTTTCAAACACCGCTTTTTCTAAGTACCCTTCCGTCTGGTTTTAATTCCCCGCCCGGGAGCAGACTCTATGGCTGAACTCATCCTTTTTAACAAACCTTTTCAGGTACTCAGCCAGTTTACCGATGAGCGCACAGCCGCAGGGCAAAAACCACGCGCCACGCTGGCTGACTGGATCCGCATTCGTGACGTCTACCCGGCCGGGAGGCTGGACTACGACTCCGAAGGCCTGCTTCTTCTGACCAGTGACGGCGCGTTGCAGCACCGTATAGCGTCACCTGCTCTGAAAATGCCAAAAACCTACTGGGTTCAAGTTGAAGGCGCTATTACCCCATACGCCATTGCCGAGCTTTGTGCCGGCGTAGCACTTAAAGATGGCCGCACACGACCGGCGAAAGCCCGAAGGATGGAAGAACCGGAACTCTGGCCCAGAGTCCCGCCGGTACGCCACCGAGATACGGTACCCACCAGTTGGCTGGAACTCATCATAACCGAAGGGCGTAACAGGCAAGTGCGGCGAATGACGGCGGCCGTTGGTTTTCCTACACTGCGATTGATCCGCTATCGTATCGGTGACTGGTCGCTGGATGGGCTTGAACCCGGGGGCTGCCGGAAAATCTTCGTTAATTTGCCTGCAGCCGCGCAACCCGGAAAACGCCAGGCCAAAGCCCGACCCACCACAACGCCACGGAGGCGCCCAAGATCATGACCTGGACCCCCCATGCCACAGTAGCCGTGGTTGTTGAAGATGCACAAGGCCGATTCCTGATGGTTGAAGAACACAGCAGCGGCCGTGTTGTGTTCAACCAGCCCGCAGGACACGTAGAGGAGGACGAGGCAATTCTCGACGCGGTCCGACGAGAGGCACTTGAGGAAACCGGCTGGGAAATCGAACCAGAGCATTTTCTCGGGCTTTATACCTACAAAGCACCGGCAAACGGCGTCACTTATTATCGTTTCTGCTTTATAGGAAAAGCGCGCCAGCAGGTAACCGATGAACTCGACGGGGGTATCATCGCTGCACATTGGCTATCACTTGAAGACATCCGACAGCTGGGCGACAAACTCCGTAGCCCGCTGGTTATAAAAAGCATAGAAGATTACCGAAACGGTCGATGTTATCCGCTGGATGTGATCTCAGATTCGCAGACGTAACCGGCACAAAATGGTAAACTCCCGCGTTTTAAACCGGTGCCCAGAATTGTCATGACGAATCCATCATCCGAAGCCCGCTCCCCGGAGAACACTCACGTAATCGTTGGCATGTCCGGCGGTGTCGATTCCTCGGTCGCGGCCTGGTTGCTGAAAAATCAGGGATATCAGGTCGAAGGCCTGTTCATGAAGAACTGGGATGAAGACGACGGTACCGAATATTGTACCGCCATGACCGACCTGGCAGACGCTCAGGCAGTTGCGGACACCATCGGTATCAAGCTCCATACCGCGAGTTTCGCTGCCGAATACTGGGATCGCGTATTCGAGCATTTCCTTTCCGAGTATCAGGCGGGGCGCACCCCGACTCCCGACATTCTCTGCAATAAAGAAGTCAAGTTCCGGGCTTTTCTCGACTATGCCACCACGCTGGGTGCTGATTACATTGCCACTGGCCACTATACCCGCCAGCGCCCGCTTGCGGATGGGTCAGGCAAAGCACTTTTGTTAAAAGGCCTGGATGGCAACAAGGATCAAAGCTACTTTCTGCATGCGGTTTCCGGTGATCGTATAGCCCGCACGCTATTCCCGGTCGGTGAGCTGGAAAAACCCGAAGTTCGCCGGATTGCCGAGCAGCAGAGGTTCATCACCCACGACAAGAAAGACTCCACCGGTATCTGTTTTATCGGTGAGCGCAAATTCAGCGATTTCCTGAAGCAATACCTGCCTGCACAGCCCGGCGACATTGAAACACCGGAAGGCCAAAAGATCGGCCGACACCAGGGGCTTATGTATCACACCATAGGCCAGCGCCAAGGCCTTGGAATAGGCGGGCTCAGCGACTTTGGAGACGCCCCCTGGTACGTTGCGGGCAAAGACCTGGAGCGCAACGTGCTAACGGTCGTTCAGGGGAAGCACCACCCATTATTGTTCTCCCGCGGCTTGCTGTCCGATCCGATCGACTGGGTTACGGGAGAGCCACCGGCGCAATCGTTTCGTTGCAAGGCGAAAACCCGCTACCGCCAGCCTGACCAGGATTGCGAAGTCACAGTTATTGAGGGTGGTGTTAAAGTCGTTTTTGATGAAGCCCAGCGTGCCGTCACACCCGGGCAATCGGTGGTTTTTTATGACGGAGAGAATTGTCTCGGAGGCGGTGTGATCACAGAGACCTGGCGTGACGACGAAGCCCTCCCAGAGCGCCTCTCGCTCACTGTTGTTCAGGAAGCACACCCATGAGCCGATCGATTCACGATCAAACACTCGCTCTGGCGGGGATATTCCAGGCCGCCAATCTGGTTCAGCAAATCGCTAACAACGGCAGTTGCAATCAGACCAGCCTGGAAACCTGCCTGCGCTCGCTGTTTGCCACCGATCCTGCCAATACCCTCGACGTTTATGGTGGTGAACTTGCAGATGTTCGTGAAGGGCTGGTTACGCTTTCTACTGTCATGAGTGATCAAAAGAAACAGCAGGACATCGAGGTACTGCGTTACGTGTTGAACCTCATTCACCTGGAATCCAAGCTCAACCGGCACAACGACATGCTGGAAGTGATTGGCAGCCGTATCGAACAGGCCCGGCACACCGCCAGCCACTTTGGCTATGTGCATTCGAATCTGATCAGCAACCTGGCTTCTATTTATACAGATACCATAAGCACCTTCAGCCTGCGCATTCAGGTGAGCGGCAACCCCTCACTGCTGCAACGGGACGAGAATGCCGCCAAAGTCCGGGCGCTTCTGCTCGCAGGCATTCGCTCAGCGGTGCTCTGGAGGCAATCCGGCGGGCGTCGTTGGCAACTGGTTTTGTCGCGGCGCAAGGTGATCCAGCATGCCCGGGAACTTGCGGAGCAGGCAAACCGGTCGCTTGATAACTGATCTGTTACCACTGATTCACTGGCGGCGCTGGTGTATTATGGTACATCCCCTTTTTCTGAACCGAGTCTTTGATCATTTGAGAGGTTTTCGATGGAACTTAACGCCCTGACCGCCATTTCTCCGGTCGATGGACGCTATGGCAGTAAAGTCAGCGTTTTCCGTGACATTTTCAGTGAGTACGGCCTGATCAGGAACCGTGTAACGGTCGAGATACGGTGGCTTCAGCAGTTGGCCGCACACCCGGGAATCATCGAAGTTCCGGCATTTACCTCGAAGGCGAATGCTTTTCTGGATCAGATGGTCAGTGGGTTCAGCCTGCAAGATGCTGAGCGCATCAAGGAAATCGAGCGCACCACAAACCACGACGTAAAAGCCGTTGAGTACTTCATCAAGGAAAAAATTGCCGGGGTTCCCGAACTTCACGCGGTAACCGAATTTGTTCACTTTGCCTGCACCTCCGAGGACATCAACAACCTCTCCCACGCGCTAATGCTCCGCGAAGGCCTGGATAATGGCCTGCTGCCAGCCATGAGCCAGGTTGCTGACAAGCTGGGCGAACTTGCCCAGGAGCATGCTGAACAGCCAATGTTGTCCCGCACCCACGGTCAGACGGCCTCTCCAACCACCGTTGGCAAGGAGTTCGCCAACGTGGTGTACCGCCTTCACCGGCAGATCAAGCAAGTCTGTGGTATTGAGATTCTTGGCAAGATCAACGGTGCCGTTGGTAACTACAACGCCCACATTTCCGCCTATCCGGATGTCGACTGGGCCGCCAACGCCAAAGCCTTTATTGAAAGCCTCGGCCTCAATTTCAATCCATACACTACCCAGATTGAACCCCACGACTACATCGCTGAACTCTACGATGCCGTCGCCCGCTTCAACACCATCGTGATCGATCTTGACCGGGATATCTGGGGTTATATTTCACTGGGTTACTTCAAACAGAAGACCATTGAAGGCGAAGTGGGTTCCTCCACCATGCCGCACAAGGTCAACCCGATCGATTTTGAAAACTCCGAAGGCAACCTCGGCATTGCCAACGCACTGCTTGGCCACCTTTCAGCCAAACTGCCAATTTCGCGTTGGCAGCGCGATCTGACCGACTCCACCGTGCTGCGCAACCTGGGCGTCGGTTTTGCCCACAGCCTGATCGCCTATGAGGCCACTCTCAAAGGTCTGGGCAAGCTGGAGATAAACCCGGCACGCCTTGATGAGGATCTCGACAAAGCCTGGGAAGTGCTTGCGGAGCCGATCCAGACCGTGATGCGCAGGTACAACATTGAAAAGCCCTATGAAAAGCTCAAGGCTCTCACGCGCGGCAAGGCCATGACGCCGGAGGTTATCAGAAACTTTGTACAAAGCCTTGAGATACCCGATAGCGCCAAGGCGGAGCTGATGGCTCTGACACCGGGTAATTACATTGGTAACGCCGTTGATCAGGCTCGTAACATCTGAACGAGGAAGCACACCATGGATATGCTTGGCGGAATTTCGCCTTCTGAATTTCTGAGGGATTATTGGCAAAAAAAGCCGCTGGTCATCCGCCA
>JAGPVT010000111.1 GCA_018066865.1 Marinobacter sp.
AATCCATTCGGCAGGACCTTGTTGGCCTGCTTGAAGAGGATTACTGAATGACTGGAGGCTCTGGAGGAAAGCTCTGACTCGAATGTTCGCTTTTGTTTAACGGCGACCTTTTTGCAGCGAGGCGGAGAAAAGGGCGTCCGGTGGGGGGCCGTATGGCCCGGAACGAACTGGAACTATTTGTTAAATTACTGAAGTTAAAGAAGAATAATGTCCCAGTTTGCTGTGAGGTAGAGTGTTACTATGAAAAAGCAAACGTTGATCCCCATGGCTTGCCATAGCTTTGTTTCAAACGACTCCAAACTCTTTCGTTGAGAAGTTACTGCGTAAAATAGGCAACCAATTGTTCCGTAACCAAACATTGCGAATGCGTGGCGCAGAACGTCGCCCCAACACCAATCACAACTTACACTTGAAGCGAACGACCAGCCGGTGAGCCAGGGCAATATAAAATAAGGCACCCAGAATACGGACAAGATAGCCAGCTGACGAAGTTTCTTCGATCCAAATTTATGCTGGCTCATATGCTAATAAAGCACTTATTGGGCACCGATGAAGTATCCCGACGCGACGATTATGAGAGCAACGACCAAGTTTTTTAGGTAGCCGCTTGCAGCAAGGAATTTCACAGGCAAAACGCTGACCAACCCCCAACCAAGAATGCTGCCAAGAAGCATTGCCGCAACGTAGGCAATAATTCCTGACCACCAATTGACCACCAATCCCACATATATTGCAGGTCCGAAGGTGCAGAGTAGCACCCAGATATTCTGAAAAGGCGTCATAATGGCTCCGTGCCAGATTTATCGCTGAGATGAGTGGCGCACGACGCACCCTAATATATTGAGCCAACCCACAAAAAGACCCCTATACCCATGAACCACCAGGCAGCGGTGCTGTTTTTGTCCTCACTCTGGAGATAGGCCCCAACGAGAAACAATACAATTCCTAACACTAATACTAGCAGGCTCATCTGCGGACTGCCCCCATTCCCGAGAATTTAACGCCAATATTCAGCGGCGGCCTTTGCGTAGCGAAGCGGAGAAAACGTCGCCCGTGGAGGCCCAAAGGGCCGTAACGAACTGGAATGACTGGTTATGTTTTATTCCGATCTGGATTTGAGCAGATTAGCTAGCTTTTCTGCCGACCTAGATTCTTTGGAGAAAGTAACCTTGGTTCCATTTTTCGTGGGAGTCGCATTGGTGATTCGCTGTGCTACATCATCGGGCAGAGCATGAATATCCGGCGCGTAGTACGACTTCCCTTTTTGGACCAGTAAGCCGTCTTCGAGAAGTTGCTCGAAATCAATTGGCTTGGAGTGCGCCTCTGCTGACCGTGCCAACTTTTGAGCGGTGTCCTTATCAATCATCTGAAACTCTCCCAAGAAATATATCGCCAAAATTCAGCGGCGGTCTTTACGCAGCGAAGCGGAGAAAAGGCCGTCCGGTGGAGGCCCGTGAGGGCCTTAACGAACTGGAATGACTGGTTATGGGTGCCTACGGTTTGCTCTTTAGTTTCAGGACCTTGTTTATTTCTTTTAAACACTCGTGTGCAGCCCCCTTCGGTGGGTTATGCCAAACCCTATCCTGAATTCCGTAATAAAAACGCGAATGAACCTTAGTCTGGGGCTCACCTTTGGAAAAGCGGGATGTGCAATACACATCAACCATGTCATCACCATCATTCCACGCTAATCCTGCATCCGTACCAAATAATTTAAACAAATGGGTGTGATGATAGGGCTCATCGCTCCATGGCAGATACTGATCTCGCCTCGTCTCATACGTAACAGTTCGCGTTCTCGTCGTTACAGATAGAAGCGGTTTCTCCGGCTTGGATGTCAGTTTACCAACGAGGTAGAAGAAACCGACAATGACAAGCACCCATAGCAACCACGACATTTTGCAAGTCCTCCTTTTGCTACAACTCCGACTATTGTCAAATGCAAACCGATCCCCGTAACAGTAGGCAGCACGCTTTACCATTGCACAGATTTGACTGCGTCATTATTACTAACTTTGAATTACCGATTACGTTGTGCATAAATTGATAAAACAATAGCTTAGCCAAGCATGTCCATCTCTGCCATATAATCATTCAGCGTCTGCAATTTGCTCCGACAATCATGCTGGATGAAATAGCCGCGAATAGCTTCGAGGCTCTGAAGGAAAGCCCTGATTCAAATGATCGCTTTGATACATGCAGAAAGCTGCGGCCAAAACCGGCTGTTTATGCCAACATGACATGGCCGAAACGGCCAGGACCACATTGATACATGTTGGACGATAAATCCGCGTGAAGAGCGCGAGAAGCCTCAGGGATGGATCGCTTGCTACAATGCTTCTATATCTCGCAGGTAAGCAAGCATGAAAAACAGGAAAACAGGCTCCCTAACTCATATTAGCGACTTTAAGAGCAGGAAGGCCCTCCTGGCTCTCGCTTCCGATTACGAAGCAAGTCTACCTTTACCCTCCCGCACATACCCGAACGTCATTTTCCTGTTCGATGAGGGCCTCGCGGTCAGTGGTCGTGAACTCTTGTTCCGACGCCTGAACTACCTCGCAGAAAAAAATGAGCAGATGTTGGTAGTAACGGACGTTGGCCATGGCAGAGCAGGTTTTTACGTGAATTTCGATGAGATTGGTGCCGGGTCACAGTCAAGCGGAGACGATTACGACGAATGCATCGACGCATGGATGATGGCAAATGAGCGCTGAACCAAACTGTTATCCAAAAGGTCTGATGGTATGCCTGGACCTAGAAGGTACGTTAATTAGTAACGCTGTCAGCCAAATTCCACGACCGCACCTTTTTGTTGAATTTCTTGAACGCGTCTGGCCATGAGCCGCTATCCAGCTGGGCCTCATTCACTAACCTGAATAGCCATCACCATAACTCCAGACTGATTCCACCCATTGAAGATGGCTCGACAAACCATCCAGGTCCGGGAAAATCGAAGCCGCATTCACACCTAACTCAGACAATTGCTGCCGCAAAACTGGTTTATGATCGTTATGAATCAATACCTTGATTAGCGAAAGTCTACTCCGACTCTGACGCTCTAACGGCTCCGATGCCTCGCTCCCTTTTAGGGGGTGAACGGTGAAAAGGCCCTGCTGTGCAGTGATTCTTGGGTTAACGTGGGGAGGGATGAATACCCTGATTTTTGGGATGTTGAATGGAGATAGATCTTCCTTTTCGCGCTCATCGATCGCCGCATCTTGTCCTACCTCATAGCACCAGACGACTCCGTTCCCATCCGCCTGATTTGCCGTAGATGCCTTTGATACCACGAACTGCATATTCCGGCCCATCGTGAACACCCATTCCGGACGAACATGAACACCTATTCTGGTTCAACGTGAACAGTCATTCCGGTCGAAGATGAACACTTTCTGGTGATTTTCCGGAATCGGTGTTCACCATGCCGGAATCCGTGTTCACGTTCCCGGAATCGGTGTTCACGTTCAACCAGAATCTTTCTTAACGCATTGTTTATTCAACCGTTTGCTACTCTGGTTCCTTTTTTTGGGGATCAGGGTCATGGCAGCAAAGAGAATTCCAATGCGCAAAATCAGAGAATTGCTTCGCCTGAGGCTGGACGCCGGGCTCTCGATCCGGCAGATCAGCGCCAGCACCAAGACCAGTGTCGGAGCCATCCAGAAGCTCCTGGCCCGGGCCGATACCCTGGAAATCACCTGGCCATTGCCAAAGGACTTGGACGACGGCCGCCTGGCGGCCATGTTCTATCCCGGCTCCGATCCCACCTCGTCCGTCCGCTATCAGCAGCCGGACTGGGCGACAGTCCATCAGGAACTCAAACGCAAAGGCGTGACCAAGCAGTTGCTGTGGGAGGAATACACGGCCCAATATCCCAATCGATGCTATAGCTACTCACAGTACTGTGACCGCTTCCGGCACTGGCAGAAGCAGCAAAAGCGCTCCATGCGCCAGATCCACAAGGCCGGTGAAAAATGCTTTATTGACTACTGCGGCCCCACCGTACCGATCATCAACCCGCAAACCGGTGAAATCCGCACGGCTCAGGTGTTCGTCGCCGTGCTAGGTGCCTCCAATTACACCTACGCCGAAGCCACCTGGAGCCAGGGGTTGCAGGACTGGCTGCTGAGTCACGTGCGCACCTTCGAGTACTTCGGCGGTGTTCCGGAAATGGTGATTCCGGATAATCTGCGCAGCGGTGTCAGCAAAGCCTGTCGGTACGATCCGGACTTGAACCCCAGCTACCAGCAACTGGCGGCGCACTACCAGGTCGCGGTGCTGCCCGCACGGCCCTACAAACCCAAGGATAAATCCAAAGCGGAAGTGGGTGTACAGATCGTTGAGCGCTGGATCCTGGCCCGGTTGCGCCACTACACCTTCTTCACCCTGGCCGACCTGAATCAGTGCATCCGGTCCCTGCTGGAAGACCTGAACAGCCGACCGTTCCGGCGGCTGCCGGGCAACCGGCAGGAGGCCTTCAAGATGCTCGATCAGCCGGCCCTGAGGGCATTACCCAAACACCCCTATGAGTACATCGAGATCCGGCGTTGCCGGGTCAACATCGACTACCACATCGAGTTCCAGCAGCACCACTACTCAGTGCCACACCAGTATGTGGGAGAGCAGGTAGACATCCACGCCAGTGAGCGACTGGTACAGATCTACTTCCGGCAGCGCCAGATCGCCAGCCACCCACGCAGTCATCAGTACGGCATCACCACCGAGTCAGGGCACATGCCCACACGCCACCAAAAACAACAACAGTGGACGCCGGGTCGTCTCAAGAACTGGGCCAGAGACATCGGGCCCGACACCCTGACCTGGATCAGTGATCGGCTGGAGGAGCGGGAGCATCCGGAACAGGCCTACCGGGTCTGTCTCGGGCTGCTCAACCTGAGCAAGGAGTATCCCAGCGAGCGCCTGAACACGGCAAGTCGCATTGCCAACCGCGAAGGCCTGGACCGACTGAAACACGTCAAGGCCATCCTCCGGAGCAACC
Source organism: Marinobacter sp. (assembly GCA_018066865.1). Taxonomy (GTDB): domain Bacteria; phylum Pseudomonadota; class Gammaproteobacteria; order Pseudomonadales; family Oleiphilaceae; genus Marinobacter. Next base: position 4,997 of record JAGPVT010000111.1, read on the forward strand.
GCGACAAGCTGCCGGAACAACTGCCCCTGAACACCGAACTGCCTCAGCATCACGAGAACATCCGTGGCCCGAAGAGCTTCCACTAGGACACCACTATGAGCACCCTACAGACCCTGACACGACTGAGAGACCTGAAGCTCGGCGGCATGGCTGCCGCCCTGGAGCATCAACAAAACCAGCCAGGCACCTATGACGAGCTGTCGTTCACCGAACGCCTGGAGTTGTTACTCGACCGGGAGTTCCAGAGCCGGGAGCACCGGAAACAGGACCGCCTGGTTCGCCAGGCCCGTTTAAAGCTCCGGGCCTCAGTCCAGGATATTGACTACCAGCACTCGCGCAACCTCAAGAAAGCACAGGTCGCCCAGTTGGCCCAGACAGACTGGCTGGAACGGGGACAGAACCTGCTGATTACCGGCCCCTGCGGCAGCGGCAAGACTTACCTCGGCTGTGCAGTGGGGCACCAGGCCTGCCTGAACGGCTTCAGCGCCCGGTACTACCGAATCTCCCGATTACTACTGGAACTGACTCAGGCCAAGGCCGACGGCACCTACCAGAAAACCCTCAGCCAGTTGGCCAAAGTAAAGCTTCTGATACTGGACGACTGGGGCCTGGAAGCCCTGAAACCGGCACACCGGAACGACCTGATGGAGATCATGGATGACCGGCACGGCACGCACTCGACCATGATCATCAGCCAACTGCCCACCGATCAATGGTACGCCGCCATCGGTGACAACACCCTGGCTGACGCCATCCTGGATCGGCTCATGCACAACGCCCATCGCTGGGCTCTGAAGGGAGAGTCGATGAGAAAACGACTTCAGGAAATTGACTGAACGTGAACACCCGGGGTACAAACCTCGGTGGGTGATGCGTTAAGAAAAAGGGTGTTCACGTTCAGCCAGAATGGGCGTTCACGTTCGCCGGAATACGCACGAACCACAGAGCCGCCAATGGATTACTCGTCCAATCAAGCAGGCGAGTTGGTAAACCATGGTGCTGAGCAATCGCAAGCCAATCCCAGTCGTTATCCGGTTTTGCGCCTAAGTATGGAAGAGCTTGCTTCTTGAAGGAATTGAACAGATTTTTCTCAGTATGGAGTATTTCGTGATCTTTGGCAGGGAACCTCTGAATCGAAGGACGAAGTGGATAGCCGTCATACGATTGACCTCTAAAAATACTGCCCCTCGTATCAACCACTTGCTGAAGTAACTCAACGTAATCCTGAACTGATTCGATCAGCCAAGTCTCGTGAAACAGTTCTCCGCCTTTTTTCGATAATTGCTCTAACACCTAAATCACCCAATTTCCTTATCAGAGGTCGTTCAAGAGGCTTAACTATAAGCACCGAGAAGCAGGCCCACAACCGAAGGATTTAGGGGCTTGGGGAGCGCCAAGCAATTTCCTCACGCCTGAGACTTCCATGGGGCTTCGCCCCATACCCCACCCTCGCCGGGAGGCAGGGGTTGCAGCCAGGCTGCCACCCCTGAGGAAAGGGTATTAAGGGCCCAGGCGTCAAGGGGCCGAGTCCTCGCTGCTTAGCAGCTGCGGGCCGCACCAACCCCTTGACACCTTAAACTTCCAGGGGGTACCGTCAGGTGAGGTTTAACAGGGGAATGTTTGATGGTTGGTCCAAAAGTTATCTAAGGCAGAAAGGGGGTCCTAATGGTGGGTCCAAGAGTTTACTAACAGCAAAAACGGTTGTTGATTGCCGATCATTCAGTCGGCCCTCGGCTACGCTACGACTAATGCGCTCAAATTCTCGCTCCAGATCAGCTTCAAACTCATCAAAGTAATCCCTGGTTAAGTCTCAGCTAATTTCGCGTCCCGCCCCCGCAAATTTCGCGTCTGAAACAACAGGTTTCGCATCCTTTCCGGCGAGGTTGAGATCCACTTGCCACGAACCCTGAGCGACTTCTCATCCTGCCTCGGCAGCAGAACAATAAAATTCAGTACGTTGGGCCGTAAGCGGCCGGCAATCACATCTTGCTAATGCTCACCGGCCTCCAGTTGTGCGGTAGCAGTTCATCAATGGCGTTGTTTTTCTGCGTCGGCAGTTTCGTCAGAACATCTTTCAAATAGGCATACGGATCATGCCCATTGAGCTTTGCGGACTGGATTAACGTCATCACCGCAGCAGCGCGTTGACCACTTCGCAATGAACCTGCGAACAACCAGTTACTCCGACCCAATGCCCACGGGCGTATCTGGTTTTCCACCCAGTTATTGTCGATGGGCACTGCGCCATCCTCCAGATAACGCGTCAGCGCTGCCCAGCGTTTGAGACTGTAGTCCAAGGCTCTGGCCGTGCCGGAGCCATCCGGCACTTTCTGTCGGTGCGCGAGCATCCATTGATGCAGGGCACCGGTAATGGGTCGTGCTTTTTCATTTCTGATTTGCTGTCGCTTATCCGGTGGTAGATCTTTGGTTTCCCGCTCGACGTGGTAAAGCTGGGCGATGTATTCCAAGGCCTGTGCCGCTATTTGGCTTTGATTAGCCTGGTGCAGGTCGTAGAACTTACGGCGAGCGTGAGCCAGGCAACCGATTTCAGTGATGCCGTTGCCGAAGCCCGCTTTATAGCCAGAGTAATCATCGCAGACCAGTTTGCCTTGCCAGCCTTCCAGGAAGGTTCGAGCGTGCTCGCCCGCCCGGGTCGGAGCGAAGTCGTACACAACGGCCTTCAGGTCCGAGAACGGCGTGGTGCAATAGGCCCAGACGTAGGCTTTGTGGGTTTTCTTCTTGCCCGGGGCCAGCATGCTGACCGGTGTTTCGTCGGCGTGCAGAACGCCGTGTTCCAGTAGTGCATTTCTAAGAGCATTTACCAGCGGTTGCAACTGCACACCGCAAGCGCCTACCCACTCCGCCAGAGTGGAGCGTGGGATGGCGAGACCAGCACGGCCGAAGATGCGTTCTTGACGGTATAGCGGTAGATGATCCGAATACTTGGCCACCAGCACCTGAGCCAGTAATCCGGCGGTGGGAATGCCTTTATTGATGACCTGCGGAGGCACCGGTGCCTGGGTCAGGGTTTCGCACTGCTCACAAGCCCATTTGCCACGGATGTGGCGCTCTACTGTGAACTCGCCGGGCACGTAATCCAGTTTCTCACTCACGTCTTCACCAATGCGCTTGAGCTGGCAGCCGCAGCGACACTGAGTGTTCTCGGGTTCGTGATGGACCAAGGTGCGGGGCAACTCCGGTGGCAGTGGAGCCCGCTTGGGTTTTGCTTTTGGCTTGGGCGGTGTTTCGGCGGCTGTGAGTTGTGCCAGTTCAGCCTCAATGGCAGCAATGTCGCTGTCGATCAGCTCATCCAGCAAGCGACCTTGAACCGCATCCAGTTGTTCGCTGCGACGGGCGAACTTGTGGCGTTTAAGGATGGCCACTTCGTGGGTCAGTTTCTCGATGACTGCATCGCGGTGTACGAGCGCTCGATCCTTATTTTCTACGCGATCGAACAGGTCCGTGGCCAGGGCACGGAGTTGATCGGCAGAGAGTTGGTTAAGATCGGGACGTTGTGACATACCGAGCAGTATGCCAAGCCATGGCCACCAAGACGATGCGCCATTCTGATGATGGTCTGGGTAACCAGCTTGTGGTTACAGAACCGAGATTACACCGGCGGCACCAAGGCGCTGCCAAGGAAGCCCTTGAACCAGCGCGGCCAACTGTTCGTCCGTTAATAACAGTTGCTTGCCACGCCAGGTTTCGCCCCAATGGAACTTGCCTCGATTCAAACGACGGGCACAGAGCCAGATGCCGAAGCCATCATGGATCAACACTTTCATTCGGTTGCCCCGTTTGTTGGCGAACAGATACGCACAATGGGGCCGGGCTGAGCCGAACACCTGGACGACACGCGCCAACGCGGTGTCTGGCCCAGCCCGCATATCTAAAGGCTCGGTGGCCAGCCAGATCTCGTCAATGCGGATCATGGCAACAGTTCGCGCAGAAACGCCGCGCACTGCTGACCTTGATCGGCGGGCCACTCCACCACAACCGAGCCGCCGGCTCGTGGAATCTCGATTCGGATGGTGCGATCCTTATCGGCAGATTTCGTGGTATGCACGTCCGTTGCCGGCAAACAGACTGGTACAAAGGCTGGAGGTTGGCTTCCATCGTCTTGCTTCGACTCTCTGATCCAGCGCCGAAGTTGGTTGGCGTTGAGGTCGTTATCCAGGGCAATACGGGAAACAGAAGCTCCAGGTCTGTGGCACTCGGCCACCAGCCGAGCTTTAAATTCCGGAGCGTGCCGACGGCGCTTTCGGTAAGGGCGGGTTACGCTTACGTTGTTCATAGATAGTGTCCACTAAAGAATAAGTGGACACTATCTTGAAGGCTGCGGAATCAGGCTCAAGATGGGTTTGCCGGACGCTTAC
>JAGPVT010000123.1 GCA_018066865.1 Marinobacter sp.
CCGCGGAGAAACCCTGGTCGCATTCAGTGACGTAGAGGAATGGGGAGTGGGCACCGGCATCAACAATATTGGCCTCGGACTTCGGCTGAGATACCAGTTTTCGAGGGAGTTCGCTCCTTACGTCGGTGTTTCCTACACGCGCTACCTGGGAAATACCAAGGATCTTCGTGAACGGGAAGGTGAGGACGTGGAGTCCTCGAGTTTTGTGGCGGGTGTTCGGTGGTGGTTTTAGAGCGCTTTCAAATCCGTTGCGAGAGCTTTGCCAGTTAGAGCCAATAACCGTCAAGGTCTCTTCTGGCCTTGAGCCGCCGCTGCATAGCGATATAATCGCCGAGCAGCCACGTTCGTCTGGAGCGTTATCCAAAAAGTCAGCGCTGTTTGCCCGCGTCCGGATGACTGCGCGGCACTAGGTGAAAATCACGATGGTCATCACTACCGCCATGCCGACCATCATCAGGTTTTCGGTCAGGGAAACGAAGCCCAAAGGAACGTTGCTGTCGCCGCCGACACAGGCGCACTTTAGCTCGCGCTTGTCGATGTGGACAGCTTTAAAGACCGACACCGCACCAACCATACCGATAAAAAGCGCGCCAGGAATTGATAGCCATGGCAGGATCGTTGCTGTCATCAGAAGGCCGGCGCCTGTCTCGACGAACGGATAGACATAGCCATAGCGCACCCAGCGCTTCGCCAGCAGGTCGTAGTTCAGAAACATGGTCGAAAAGCTCTCAATGTCCTTCAGCTTCTGCAGTCCCAGCAAAACCATGGAGATTGATACGAACCAGCCCAACGTCTGCCATGCGAACACCCACGGCAGCGCAACCCAGGCGAAAGCCAATGCAAGTAGCGCCGCGACAGAGAACAGCGCGATAACGGGCTCATAGGTTGTGTCGTCGGCCTCCGGATCCTTTTTGCCTAAATGAACTTGCAGGTCTTCATAGCCTCCGATCCGCATATCACCGATGAAAGTCTGCGGCGTAGTTTCGACGCCATGCTCGCGCATAAAAGCGTCGGTATCTCCGCGAGTCTCCAGAGCGTGATCTTCAACCTCAAAGCCCTCACGCTCCAGCAAGTCCTTGGATTTCAGGCCATAAGGGCAGGTGTGTCCGGGCATATCCATCCGGTACAGGACGGCGTTCTTTGTTTGAGTATCGCTGGGCATCACAGCCTCCTTCAATTGCAGGTCCAGTAGCCGTCGAAGCCCACGCGTAACGGCGGTTCGGTCATCAGATCAAAGATGAGATCGGCGCCTTCACCCGAATTTGTTTCAGGGGGCGTCAGCGTCATACGGACACCTTCGGTCTCCATCATCGACCTGTCACCTTCCAGCATGATCAGCGAGCCGGAAATCTTGGCAACGCCACGTCCGTCCACCGTCGCCAGAATTGGGTCGGCGTCGACAGCCCGCTCAAAGCGGCAAGTTGCGTCTCTGCCAAGAGCACGGGTGATTTCGGCCTGGGTCAGCGGAGCTGGGCGAATGCCAGCAATAACAGGTGTGGCCAGCGCTTCGGCTACTGTCTCCACCCGGGCTTGTTGGTTCGATTTCCCAAGGGTCGCGTCGGCACCGGCTTTGCCATTGCGTTCGATGTCTTCAACCAGGAACCGCATCTCGGAAATCTCGCGGTTCTGCGCCAGCACGATCTCTTCGGCCAGTTTCGCTACCCGCGGATCGGTTATTTCGGCCCGACGTGAGGTGAGGATCGCGATGGAGTGGTGCGGGATCATCGCCTTCATCCAAGCCTTGTCGTCGATGAAATCCTGACTGCGGAACAGAAACAGCGCGCCCGCGAAGATAACGGCACTACCTGCGAAAATGGCAATGTTAACCATCCTGTTTGAATACATGTTCAGCATGAAGAGCAGCATGATGACCGCCATTGTGGCACCCATGTACACTGCCATATAGACACGGCTCTCGCTGTAGTACAGGTGTTCCCATGCATAGGAATTTACGTACATCAGACCGAACATTACGATCGTGGACGTGGCGATCATGCCGAAAAAGCGCCAATATGACATGCAGTCTCTCCTTTGATTGCATTCGCAAACAATGTTCCCACCCCGAAAGTTCCGTCCGGTTTGAGTTTAGAAAGTATAGGCGGCCTTTATTATAGATCAATCACATCCCTGTACTTCGCTCTAATCGCTGCACAATCTGCGCTGAATGTAATATCAACTCGTTGAATTGTATTGGGTTTTTCGCGCATTTGTATTCAGGGCAACAATTCGCCGATCCGGTTTACGGAATGACCCGCAATGGCTGTCAAGACGTGGGTGAGATCCGCGTCGGGATTGGGGCTGCCCGTGATGACCGTACTTGATGTGATGGGTGAGAGCTAGACAATTACACTTGAAACACCGGCGCAAAACCACCGCCAGGCGTGCGAAAGTTGGTGGTCTGGCCCTGGTATACACGTGCAGCGGCAAGCAAACGTTTTCCCGCGTAGGTGTAAAGGCGAATGTCGACCTTTCTCGTGGTTACGGTGCCGTCAATTCTCATGGTTCGTTCTCCTGCAGGAACGAAGTTCTGTGCGATATAGTCACCCTGCAGAATGTTTTCGAAAACGCGCCG
>JAGPVT010000128.1 GCA_018066865.1 Marinobacter sp.
ATGAAAAACGCATGTTTGCGCCGGTTCGTGTGGACCAGGGCTACGGCGTGAGTGAAGGCGAAGACATGACCAACAAAACCCACATTGTTGTGGGTTGGCTGCTGGGCCACAGCTTTGATCTTCAGGAAAACCTGGAGGGGCAGTTGTTGTCGGCCATATTGCTTGAAAACAGCGCGTCTCCACTGATGCGTGCGCTGGAAACGACGGATATCGGCCAGGCGCCTTCACCCATGTGCGGGCTCGAAGATTCCAATCGGGAAATGACGTTTTTATGCGGTGTTGAGGGCAGTGAACCAGAGAAACAGAACGATCTGGAAAAGCTCATTGAGAGCACGCTTGAGAAAGTGGCCGAGGAGGGCGTCAGCGAGGAACGTCTGGAAGCTATTCTTCATCAGCTTGAACTGCACCAGCGCGAAATTGCCGGCGACAGCTTTCCCTATGGCCTTCAGCTGATCATGAGTGCGATTGCTCCCATGGTCCACGGCGGCGACCCGGTTGAGTTGCTTGATCTGGAGCCGGTTCTGGCAACCCTGCGAGAGAAAATTCGCGATCCAGAGTTCATCCCCGGCCTTATCCGTCGCAAACTGCTGGATAACCCGCACCGGGTAACGCTTACTTTACGTCCGGACGACAAGCTGGATGCGCGGCGTCAACAGGCAATTCGCGAGGCCCTCGCAAAACGCAAAGCAGAGCTCACCAGCGAAGAAGTCGGGCAGATTGTCGATCGCGCCAAAGCGCTGGAAGAGCGCCAGATGCGCAAGGACGACGATTCCATCCTGCCAAAAGTGGATCTGACGGATGTACCGCTACAAATGCCGGAACCGGAAGCCCGTTTCGACGGCGATATTTCGGCAACGGTGTTTGCGCGAGGAACCAACGGTCTGATATACGAGCAGGTGGTATTACCACTGCCGGCGCTGACTGAAGAGGAGCTGTCGGTGCTCCCGTATTACAGCGCACTGATCTCGGAGGTGGGCTGTGGCGATCTGGACTACCTGCAGATGCAGGATCGGATCTCGGCAGAATCCGGTGGTATTGGCGCCTCGTTTACCGCCAAGGGCCGAATTGATGACGTCCAGGATCTGTCTGGCTATATGATCTTCAGCGGCAAGGCGTTGGCACGCAATCGGACGGTGCTGACGAAACTGCTCCGGGACGTTTACACCAGTGCCCGCTTCGATGAAAAAGATCGTATTCGGGAAATTGTTGCCCAGATCCGCGCTCGCCGTGAGCAGGCTGTAACCGGTAGTGGCCACGCGCTGGCCATGGGTGCCGCGGCTCAGGGCATGAGCCCAGGCGCCTGGTTAAGCTTCCGCCTTGGTGGCCTTGCGGGAATTCGCGGTACCAAAGAGCTGGATCAGTCCCTGAAGGATCCGGCAGCGCTTGATGCGTTTTGCCGGCAACTGGCAAGCCTGCACGGCAGAATTCGCGAACAGGCTCGGGAGTTCCTGATTATCGGTGAGGAAGAGCAACTTCCGGCATTGATTGACGACCTCAAGTTCTGCTGGCAGGGCGATACCGGCGTTGACTCATCCCGCTGGAAGATGGAACCGGTGAGTTTCGCAACCCGCGAAGCCTGGCTGACGTCCACACAGGTCAACTTCTGCGCCCGCGCATACAGCACGGTGCCGGTTGACCACCCGGATGCGGCGGCGCTCAGCGTGCTGGGTGGTTTTCTGCGTAACGGTTATCTGCACAGGGCCATCCGTGAGAAGGGCGGTGCCTACGGTGGTGGGGCAGCGCAGGATAGTGTGAATGGCAACTTCCGCTTTTTCTCATACCGGGATCCACGCCTGGCTGAAACTCTTGAAGATTTCGACAAAGCGCTGGTATGGCTCCAGGAAACGGACCATGAGTATCAGGAGCTGGAAGAGTCCATTCTTGGCGTTATCGGGCAGATGGATCGCCCGCGCTCGCCAGCCGGAGCTGCGCGTCACGCTTTCCATAACAATTTGTTCGGGCGTAGCCCTGAGCAGCGGGCGCGTTTTCGTGAGCGGGTGTTGTCAGTAACGCTTGATGACCTCAAGCGGGTTGCTGCAACCTGGCTGGTGCCCGAGAAAGCCAGCACTGCCGTAGTGACAGGCCCGGACAACCGCGCTCTTGTTGAAGGGCTTGGCCTGAACATCCAGGAGTTGTAGATAGTAACAAGGCAGGCCGGTAACAACGGCCTGCCTGTTCAGCAACAGGCCTTTTAGCGGTTCCGCTTCAAACCGGTAGCAACCATGATGCGCGTCGCTATTTCTTCTACGGAATAGGCTGTCGTATTCAGAAACGGAATGCGTTCCCTTCGATACATCAGCTCAATCTCTTCGATTTCGTGCATGCATTGCTGAATCGACGAGTAGCGGGAGTTGGGGCGCCGCTCATTGCGGATGGTGGCCAGCCTTTCGGGCTCAATCGTCAGACCAAAAATCTTTTCCTTGTGCGGTCGCAGTGCCTTGGGCATTTGCTGGTCTGACAGATCTTCTTCGGTAATCGGGTAGTTGGCAGCTTTAACACCATACTGGAGTGCGAGGTACAGGCAGGTTGGGGTTTTGCCGCTGCGTGATGCTCCCACCAGGATAAGATCTGCCTCATCGTAATGCCGCGTGCGCGCTCCATCATCGTTATCCAGTGCAAAGTTGACTGCGTGGATGCGCCTTTCGTAATCGCCTTCGTTGCTGATCGCATGGGACTTCCCCACGGAATAGGATGAGGACGATTGCAATTCCTTTTCCAGTGGGTTCAGGAATGTTCCGAAGATATCCACCATAAAACCTTGGGCATCCGAGATAATGTCACGGATAGAGCTATCCACAATGGT
>JAGPVT010000143.1 GCA_018066865.1 Marinobacter sp.
TAAACGTTTCCCAAGACTGACTGACAGGTATGTAAATGCATCCGATCCGTAAAAAGCGGCTGACCATTGTTCTGTTTCTGCTGGTAGGGCTCTCCGTCGCGGTGGCACTGACTACTTATGCGCTGCGCCAGAACATCAATCTGTTTTACGACCCAAGCCAGATTTCTGCCGGGGAAGCGCCGGTTGATGTGCGAATCCGCGCAGGCGGTATGGTTGAAGAAGGCTCGGTTGTACGAGACCCGGAAAGCCTGAAAGTGGAGTTCCTGGTAACCGACTTTAATGCCTCGGTGCCGGTTGAGTACGTCGGCATCCTGCCGGACCTGTTTGCGGAAGGGCAGGGTATCGTTGCCATGGGCAGGCTCAACAACAAAGGCCGCTTTGTAGCGGACCAGGTTCTGGCCAAGCATGATGAAAACTACATGCCGCCGGAAGTTGCCAGCGCACTGGAAAAGGCTTCAAAAGCCGAGGGTATGCCGATGTCTGACACTGCCAAACCGGCAACCTACTAAACACACCTCAATCAACAGCCTGATTCCTGGAGAGCTTTGATGTATCCCGAACTCGGACAGCTTGCACTGATACTCGCTCTGTTGCTGGCAGTGCTTCTTTCGGTTGTACCCCTGGTTGGCTCACTCACCGGCCGGGACAATCTCCAGGCATTTGCGCGCCCTCTGACCACGGGCATGTTTGTGTTTGTCGGGCTGTCATTTGCAGTGCTGACCCACGCGTTTTTAACGGATGATTTCTCCGTAGCTTACGTGGCCAACAACAGCAACAGCATGCTGCCCTGGTACTACAAGTTCAGCGCCGTGTGGGGTGGTCATGAGGGTTCACTACTGCTTTGGATACTGATGCTGACCGGGTGGACGATGGCAGTTGCCATTTTCAGCCGCCGTTTGCCTTCTGTGATGATTTCACAAGTGTTGTCGGTTCTGGGCATGGTGAGTGTCGGGTTCATGCTCTTTATTATTGTTACGTCGAACCCTTTCGACCGTTTGCTGCCCAATGTGCCGTCTGATGGTGCAGACCTGAACCCGCTTCTGCAGGACTTCGGGCTGATTGTTCATCCGCCTATGCTTTACATGGGCTACGTTGGCTTTGCGGTGGCCTTTGCGTTTGCCATTGCGGCATTGATTAACGGCCGGCTGGATGCCGCTTGGGCCAGGTGGTCACGGCCCTGGACCACCGTTGCCTGGGCATTTCTTTCCGTTGGTATCGCCCTTGGAAGCTGGTGGGCCTACTACGAACTTGGCTGGGGCGGCTGGTGGTTCTGGGATCCGGTTGAGAACGCCTCCCTGTTGCCCTGGCTATCCGGTACGGCCCTGATGCACTCACTGGCAGTGACGGAAAAACGCGGTGTGTTCAAAAGCTGGACGGTGCTGCTGGCCATTGTCACTTTTGCGCTGAGCCTTCTGGGCACCTTCCTCGTTCGTTCAGGCGTGCTCACTTCAGTCCATGCTTTTGCATCGGACCCTGAGCGAGGCACCTTCCTTCTGATTTTGCTGGCGATCACGGTTCTTGCGAGCCTCATTCTCTATGCATTCAGAGCACCTGTTGTTCATGTACGTTCACGCTATGGCTCTCTTTCGCGGGAAATATTCCTGTTGCTGAACAACGTGCTGCTGGTATCCGCGACGCTGCTGGTAGCGGTAGGTACCCTGTACCCGCTGGTTCTTGATTTCTTTGATTTGGGCAAAATCTCAATCGGCGAGCCGTTCTTCAATCTCACTTTCAGTCCACTTGCGGTGGCGGCCGGCCTTCTGCTTGGCGTCGGCACCTTTTCCCGCTGGAAGAAAACAGATGCCGGCTGGCTTGCGCGCAAGCTGTTGTGGCCGCTGGCGGTCAGTATGCTGCTCACCACAGCGGCTATGGTCGGTTATGGCGGGTTCACGCCTTGGGCCTTTCTTGGCGTATTTACAGCCGTCTGGGTAACCTCGGCGACCTTCTGGGACCTGTGGGACAAATCTTCTTCCAAAAAGGGGCGAGTCCACGGGCTCAAACGCCAGTCTCGCAGTTACTACGGAATGGTACTTGGGCATCTCGGCCTCGCCATCACCATGGCCGGCGCTACCGTTGTGTCGAACTACGGTATCGAGCGTGATGTCCGTATGGTGCCTGGCGATGTCGCCGAGGTTGGTGACTATCAGTTCCTCTTTGTGGACATCGGTGAGCGGCGCGGCCAGAATTTCACAGCCCAGTACGGCACGTTCGAGGTCATGCTCGACGGCAAAAAAATCGCCGAATTGCATCCTGAGAAGCGCCAGTATGCCGTTGGCATGAGCGTTATGACCGAAGCGGATATCGATGCAGGCCTGTTTCGGGATATCTTCGTTGCGGTAGGTGAGCGCATTTCAGATGACGCCTGGGCCATAAGGCTCCAGTATAAGCCGCTGATCCGATGGCTGTGGCTGGGGGCGCTGTTTATGGCTGCCGGTGGCTTTCTGGCTGTGTCAGACCGCCGCTACCGGATTCGTGAGCGGACTACCGAGCGCTCAGCATCCTCAGCAAAATTGTCGCCAGCACAGACCGATGCCCAGGGCACGGCGGGAGCGGTTTCATGAAGCGGTTTCTGTTGTTTCTACCCTTATTGGTGGCCGTCATAGTGGGTGTTTTTCTGTTTGCCGGTATCGGCAAAGATCCCACCAAGCTTGATTCAGCTCTGATCGGAAAGCAGGTTCCTGTATTCAGTCTCAAGAGCCTGAAAAGTCCTGATAGTTCTCTGGATGAGGGCCTGTTCCGGGGCGAAGTTACCCTTCTGAACGTCTGGGGCACCTGGTGCCCTGCTTGCCGGGACGAGCATGACGACCTCATGAGGATTGCCCGGGAAAAGAAGGTTGCGATTATCGGGCTGAACTACAAGGACAACCGTGACGATGCTTTGGTCTGGCTGGACAGGCTGGGTGACCCCTACCGCACGGTTATCTATGATCCCAAAGGAACGTTGGGTTTTGATCTGGGTGTGTATGGCGCACCGGAAACCTTTGTTATTGATGCATCCGGTGTCGTGCGGTACCGCCATGTGGGTGTGCTCAACGGCGAGGTATGGGAACAGATTCTGTTGCCGGTGATTAACGAAGCGCGGGAGAACGGCTGATGCTCCGTATGGCGTGTTTCCTTTTGGCGATTACGGCATCCGGTTTTTCCGTTGCGGACGTCTCTGCCGTCTATGGTTTTGAAAGCCGTGGTGAAGAGCAGCGTTATCAGAATCTGATTGCTGAGCTACGGTGCCCCAAGTGTCAGAACCAGAACATTGCGGACTCAAACTCGCCTATTTCCAAAGATATGAGAAACCTTGTCTATCAGATGATGCTGGATGGCGCCAGCAACGAAGAAATTGTCGAATCTCTGGTGGATCGCTTTGGTGAGTTCGTCAAATACAAGCCGGATCTGGACAGCCGTACGCTCGTGCTCTGGGCAACTCCCGTGATTGCCGTTCTGGGTGGTCTTCTGGTCGTCGCCGGAGTGGTTGTGCGCTCCCGGAGGGCCGGTACGGCAGCGCCTGCACTGAGCAACGAGGAACAAGCCCGGATCGATAAAATGCTCGGGGAGCGGAACCAGGGCGGCAACGCCTGACATCGCAGAGCAATATGCACCGTTTTATTCATTTTTGAACCTGTGACGATATCTCCATGACTGAAACTTTCTGGATTGCCGCAACGGTACTGATCATTCTTGCCTTGGCATTTGTACTCTACCCAGTGCTGTTCAATCGTCGGGGCACCCGGCAGCAGACAGACCTCAGGAACCAGAACCTGATGGCCTATCGTGGCCGCATGGCCGAACTGGAAAAAGAGCACGAGGCGGGCATTCTTGATGCCGGAAACTACCGGCAACTCCGGGAAGAACTCGCCGGCGCCATGCTGGACGATGTTCCGGAGAACGAGGTTGTCGCCAAAACGGTACCGGGCTACAAGGCCGCCATGGCAGTCGCTTTGCTCTCAATACTCCTGATTCCTGCCGCCACGGTTCTGCTCTACGAAGAGTGGGGGGCGATGGACAGGGTTGAAGCGTTCGTTGCCATGCAGGAGCTCGGTAGCTCGGATGATGCCCGGGCAGCTCAAATGGGTGAGCTGACGCAGCAACTGCGCGCGCGGCTTGAAGCCAGCCCGGACAACCCGGACGGCTGGGCCATGCTGGGCCAGACGTATATGCGCCTGGAGCGGCATGAAGATGCCGCCTGGGCATTCCGGCAACTGGCTGACAGCGTCCGTTCCGATGATGGGTCCAAGGCTGTAGCCTTGGGCCTGGCGGCTCAGGCACAGTTTTTTCGCAGCCAGGGTGCCATGACTGAAGCGGTAACGTCTGCGATTGAGGAGGCGAGGGCATTGAACCCGGATGAGGTTAACTCGCTTGGCCTGTTGGGGATCCATTCATTCAGTCAGGGCAACTATCGTGAGGCGATCAATTACTGGGAGCGCATCCAGACAGTCGCGCCGGATCATCCGCAGTTGGCTTCAATTCAGGGCGGCATAAAAGAGGCGTACACACGCCTCGGTGAGCAGCCGCCGGTCGAAAAATCCGCATTCCCGGCTCCAGATGATCGCATTACCCAAGAGAGCGCGGGCGTTACCGTTAGGGTGACGCTGGATGAGGCATTTCAGAAGGATATTCCTGACGATACAACGCTGTTCCTTTTTGCCCGCGCTGCCAACACTCAGGGTGGGCCGCCCTTAGCCGTTGTCAGATTGACCGCTGGCGCATTGCCCGTTGAGATCCGACTGGATGACCGTCACGCGATGGCGCCGCAAGCGGTTATATCCGGCGTAGAAAAAGTGGTTGTGACCGCCCGCCTGACTCGCTCAGGTAACATCAACGCTCAGCCAGGTGACTGGCAGGGCAACACAGACTCTCCTGTTGCAGTTTCCGAGGTTCCGGGTTCGCCGGTCGCGTTGGTTATTGATCAACAGCTGATTAACTGAGCCGGTGAATACCGGCTCATAGAGTTTCTCGGGAGCTTTGAATTGCCGTCAGGCCTGCCCTTACACCGAAAGGTTGTTGGGGTAGAGTGGCGGCAAGCCAGTCTCTGAAGCCGGGTCGTCCTCCTTCTTTCGGGCTTGTTTGAGCGCGTCGGCCAAAGCACTGCCACCCCACGTTTTGTTGCTTCTCTCGCCACCTGAATGATCCCGGCTGAAAAGGTGTGCCTGTAACCGGTCGAGCTCCTGCTCAAGATCGGCTGCCGGTACCACGCTGAAAATGTCCTTTGAAGAGCGGAAATTGTGGCCGGGCCAGCGTAAATTTGCCCAGCTCACAAATAGCCCGGGTGTTGAGGTACTGCCTTCCTTTGCGGCATCAAGCAGCTGCTCAAATAACGCTCCCTCATTTCCGGCGCCTTCAGAGTCGGTATTGGCAGGTGTCCGGGATGTGACTCTGCGAGTGCGCCACCAGGCCAACATGGTCAGAACCCAGATTCCGGCCAGCGCTATGCTTACCCATTGCCAGTATCTGCCGCCGTCAGTCGCAGCACCCATGTTGGAAGCGCTCTGTTCGCTGCCGGTTTCTGCCGCTGTGGCCTGGTTATCGGTGGGAGCTGGAGAGGGTATGGTTGCACCATCAGCAAAGGTTACATTCAGGGTTTGTGCAGGGATCACAGCGACCTTTTCGCTGTCGGATTGCGTATCCCACCAGGGAATGCGGATAGCCGGGAGCACGAGCTTCCCGGCCTCAACAGGAACCAGCGCTCGGGTTTGTGTAAGCGTTGACAAAATGCCGTCGGGGCCGATGCTGGTGTTCCGTTGCGGTTCCTCCGGGTAACTGCGGAGCCCCTCCGGTACAGGGTCTGGTAGAGGTGGCAGGGCCTCTGAAGGTAGCCCGGTTGCCTGCAGACTGAGTGTGCGTGTGAGGTTGTCACCGGTCTTGAGGTTCAGTGTCGGCGGCATGCCAGCTTCTGCCAAGGTAAGGTTGGTAGCCGGGAGCCAGGCTGAGCCGCTGAATTCTTGTGGAACCTCCTTCACTGGCACCTCAAACAGTGTGGCACTGTCCCGCAGGAACCTGAGTGAGCCATCGGCATCTCTGGCCTGGCCCTCGAAACGAATGGCTGGCAGGCTAAATGAGCCGGTCTTTTGTGGGAACAACGCATAACTCCGCTCTACCACACGGTAGCGCACGCCATCGCGGTCGCGGGAAAACTTGCGCTGTTTTCCCAGGGTTTCGATGATTGCGTTGGGGTGTTGCGGATCGGATAGCTCGCCACGGATAAGATTGCCCCGGAAAAACAATCTCACTGTCAGTATCAGTTGCTCCTGAACGTAGACTTCTGCCTTGTCTGCGGACAGTTCAATGAAGCTGTCACGGCTGGTGTGCGCCTGGTCCGGAGGGTTGCCGTCTACCACCTCTATGGTTACCGGTCTGGATACGGAATCCTTGAAGGTAAGGGCGGGGATGGTGATCTCTCCGGTGGACTTGGGCGCAAGCTGGTATGTCCAGGTTATTTCTCCCACCATGTCGCCGTTTACGGTGCGAATGCTGTACTGCTGATTACGGGCCAGTATTTCAAAGTCCGGAGTCACCTTTTCAATATCCGGCGAGGGCAGGCTCGAGATATCAAAATCGAAAAGATTGCTCAGATTGATATCTATCTTTGTGCTGCCCTTGACGGTGAGCGTCAGGACTTCGCCTTCGTACAGCCGGGTTCTGTCCGGTTCCACAGTCAGCTCGCCAGCATGGGCTGGCAGCCAGATAGCCATCAGAATTACAGAAATTGCCAGCCAGATTGTCGGAATAATCAACCGTTTTACCATGGTGTATCGCCCTTATCGGATGGTGTCTGGCGTTCCTGATACTGTTGCAGGAATTTTCGCTGTAAAAGCCCGCCGGGGTTATCGGGCACCCGGCGCAGCGATTGCTCCTGGCTCTGCGTCAGCGGCGTTTCGGTTACCGGCGCAGGCGCCTGAATTTCTTCAGCGCCGGGCTCTGCCTGCGTGGCCTGGTCAGTTGGACCGTTGTTTTCAGAGTTGGTTTGAGAGCTGTCTTCGGACTGTTCTTCACCAGACGCCTCTTGTTCGCCACTCTGCCCCTGTTCTTCAGGACTGCCCTGGGACTGCTCTGACTCTGCGTCGGAACTCTGAGAATCCTGGGCGCCGTCGGAATCCCGGTTCTCGCCGGACGAGTCGGAAGGGCTTTCCTGCTGGCTGTTCTCCCCGGATGAATCTGAGGCGTCCTGATCGCCGTTGCCCTGATCCTGCTCGGAGTTCTCTTCCTGCTGTTTGAGCAGGTCTTCTACCAGTTGCCGGTTTACGCGGGCATCTTCCATATCAGGATTGCGGTCCAGTGCACTGTCGTAGGCTTCAAGAGCTTCTTCCAGCTTGCCGGCCCGGGCCAGAGCGTTGCCGCGATTGTAATCTGCAAGAACCGTGTCTGCCCCTTCGAAGACTTTGGCGGCTTCATCATAGTGCTCGGCACGATAAAGCGCAGAGCCCCGCCATTCCGGTGATTCCAGTATCGTTGCTGCCGCGGCGGGATCTTCATGGATCAGCTCTGCCGCTCTTTGATCTTCCCGTTGCCAGAGGCTGCCCCAATCCATGGCCGCAGCAGGCTGCGGTATCACGGGCATCAGAATCAACGCCATCGCGGTGAAGGCGCCTCGGCGCCAGCCCAGTAACAGCAACGGCAGGGCGAGCCACAACAACCAATAGCCGTCGTCTTTCCAGCGGTCGATGGTGAGCCCGGTGTTTGTGTCCTGCCACTCGTCTGATTCTTCAGGGCTGAGGTTCAGGGCCGCTATGTCGCTGTCGTCCAGCGTCAGTTCATGGCTTGCGCCGCCGTTATTACGGGCAAGCTCTGCGAGCGTGTCCGGGTCGGTACGTGTTATGACAATGTTGCCGTTGTCGCGGATAAAGCCACGCCGTGCAAGTGGGATAGGCCCGCCGTCCCGGGTGCCAGCCGCCAAGGTACTCAGAGTGAATCCGGTGTCGGCGAGTTCGTCGCTGATGGGCGTCAGATAGCGCTCGGATACGCCATCGGTAATCAACAGAATACGGCCTTGGCCTGGAGCGCCCTGCTGCAAAAGAGCCTGGGCCCTGGAAACGGCCAGGTCGGCACGATTGCCCTGAACCGGCATGATGATCGGGTCGAGTACGTTCAGCATACCCGTTAGCGTGTTGCTGTCGTCTGTCAGGGGTGTCACCACATGAGCGTCTCCTGAATACACTACCAGCGCTGTCAGACTGCCCTCACGAACAGCCAGAATATCGCGGATCTTGCGTTTTGCACGGGTCAGGCGGTCGGGCTCCAGATCCGTTGCCAGCATGGACAAGGACAGGTCGAGTACGATCACCAGGCTATCCCCCGGTTTTTTCAGTGGCGTGGGCGCCTCACGCCAAGCGGGTCCCGCCAGGGCGATAGTCAGGATGACAACAGCACTGACTGCGGGCACAAGTCTGGATCCGCGTTTTTCGGAAGTGCCGCCGTATCGCCGGATCACCGGGGACAAGAATTGCTCAGGGATCAGGCCGGACCAGCCGCTATCTCCGGAACCCTTTCCTTTCAATGCCAGGTAAAGCACGGGTACAACCAGCAACAGCAGAAGCCAGAGCGGGCGCAAGAAGTGGAAATCAGCCATGGTTGACGCCCCCGTCGGTGCTCGGACGAGCCAGGGTCAGCTTGCCTGCACTACGTCGAAACAGGAAAAGGCCTAACCAAAACACCACCGCCAAGCCGGCTGGCCAGAAAAACAGGTCGGTAACCGGGCGGTAGAATTTGCCATCCAGCTCAATGGGTTCAAGCTGATTGATGGTTTCGTAGATCAGCTCCAGCTCCGGCAGGCTCCGGGCACGAAAATATTCTCCACCGGTTTGTTGGGCCATTCGGATCAGCAGGTTTTCGTCCAGATCTCTGGAAGGGTTTACCCGGCGTGAGCCGAGCAACCCTCGCTGGATCATGGACTCGGCGCCAATACCGATGGTGTAGAGGCGAATGCTGGCAGCGGCTGCTATCTCTGTGGCTTTGTCAGGCGTAATTTCGCCGGCGGTATTGGCGCCATCTGTAAGCAATACCACAACCCTCTGCTGTTGCGGTCGGTCCCTCAAACGCTTGGTAGCCAGGCCAACGGCATCACCAATGGCGGTTGCGCGCCCGGCCATGCCAATACCCGATTCCTGCAAAAGCGTTTCAAGGGTTGCAAGATCAAACGTCAGGGGTGCCTGAACGTATGGCTCTGTGCCGAACAGTATCAAACCGAGCCTGTCGCCCCCGCGGCGCGCAATAAAGTCATTCAGTACTCTTTTGACAGCCTGCAAGCGGTTGATGCTGCGGCCCTGAATGACCATGTCCTGTTCTTCCATGCTCGGGGATATGTCCACAACGAGCATGAGATCGCGCCCGGTTACGGGCATCTGAACTTGCTCACCTATATGCTGAGGGCGCGCCAGTGCCAGCACCAGATGCGCCCAGGCCAGCAACAGAATCAGGGTTTGCCAGCGCGGTATGGCATTGCCCTGGCGGGTAACACCAGGCAGATCCGAGAGCCAGTGGCCAACCGGAAGTACCGGAGCATCTACGGTTTGCGCAGCCGGCTTTCTCCATTGCAACAGCACGGGCGCCAGAATCAGCAGGAGTGCCCAAGGGAAAGCGAGGCTCAGCATTTCTGAGCCTCCAGCCAGGTTCGGGCGAAATCCAGAGCCTGTGTGGGCTCGGCCGTTGGCTGCGGCTGCCAGGCGCTGTTGACCAGCGCTTCAACAACCGGTCGCTGTGCGATCTTGCCCTCGGGTAGGTGGCTTAACAGGCAGGCAATCCATTGGTCTCCGGACTGTGCTTCGGGTTGTTCATCCGGGTAGCGTTCCCGCGCCACTCGCTTTAGCAGCGTATTCAGTTGCGCAAACCATTGTGGTTCTCTCGACGCAGTATGTTCGAGGATGGCCAGCTCTGCCCGCGCCAGTCTCAACCAGCGGTTTCGGCGGTGATGACGACGGACCAGCCATACCAGAGCAGCGATTGCAATTAGGAGTGCAAAAGTCAGAACCCACCAGCCTGGCGCCGGCGGCCAGAAGCCTCCGGTTTGTGGCAGGTGAATATCCCGGAGCTGGCTCAGGGGATCGTCTGGCATCATCCGATTCGTCCTCCTGGCCCAAGTATGGATTTAAGGCTTACAGCAGGCGCCTCTCGGGTAGAAACGTCCGTTGCTTGTACGCCAGACAAACGGAAGCACTCCTCAAGAGCGGTTTCATGACGGTTGATTTTTTCACGCCAGGCCTGTTGAAAGCGTCTGCTGGACGCATCAAACCACACCGGGCCTTCTGCCCCGGCAACGGCAAAGCGCCCACTTTGCGGCAGTTCCTGCTCCAGTGGGTCGACAACCCGCAGCGCGCTGACGCTGTTATGGCGAGCCAGCGCCCCGAGTAAAGAAGTGGTGTTCCTGGAGATGCCGAGAAAATCGCTGATGACAAAGATTCTGCTGCCGGTATGGGCGACTCTGCGGGCTTCTGCAAGGGCTGTATCAAGGGTGGTTTCGGATGCAGAGCCATCCAGGGATGTATGCTGTTGGCTGGCAAGCGTGTCCAGCAGCCGCAGTACAGATTTCTTGCGGCGTGCCGGGCGCTGAACGGTCAAGGTGTTGCCGTTAAAAACAATGCCGCCTACCTGGTCCCCGGCCGACAGTGCGAGCCAGGCCAGAACCGCAGCAAGCTGGGAACAGCGTACCTGCTTGAACGCACCGGTGCTGGCAAAGAAAAGGGTGGGGCCGAGGTCGCAAATCAAAAGTACAGGGCGCTCCCGTTCTTCTTCATAAAGCTTGGTGTGGGGAGCCTGGCGCCTGGCCGTTACGCGCCAGTCAATACTGCGTATGTCGTCTCCCGGCTGGTAAAGCCGAACCTCGGCAAACGCCATCCCTCTCCCGCGCTGTGAGGAGTGCTGGAGCCCGGCCTGTCGCGCTCGTGCCGGGCGTGCCGATGGCAGCTTGAGCGCCCTGGCATCCGCTTGCAGGCGGATGAGTGCCTGCAGGCTGATGCGGGTTGTTGCATCGCTGGCGGTTACGTCCATGGCCAGCCTCAGGCGCTCACTGGCAAACGTGCAATCAGGCGTTGTATTACTGTATCGGCTGTTACGCCTTCCGCCTCGGCTTCAAACGTCAGCAGAATCCGGTGCCGGAGTACATCGAAGGCTACCGCGCGAACATCGTCTGGCGTTACATAGTCTCTGCCGTCCAGCCACGCAATGGCGCGGGCGCAGCGGTCGAGGGCGATCGTGCCTCGAGGGCTGGTGCCAAAAGCTGTCCATCGTGCCAGCTCCGGATCCACGGTGCCCGGGTCTCTTGTTGCCAGCACCAGAGCCAGCAGATACTGCTCAACCGGCTCGGCCATGAAGATGTCCGCAACTTCTGACCGGGCTTCAAACACCTGGTCGGCAGTCAGGCGAACATCAGTGGCAGGCTGGCCCTGGCGGTAATCACTTCTGGCCAGGTGGAGGATGGCCTGTTCGGCCTGTGCGGAGGGGTAACCAATCACCACATGCATCAGGAATCGATCAAGCTGTGCCTCGGGAAGTGGATATGTGCCTTCTTGCTCAATAGGGTTCTGGGTTGCCATCACCATGAACAGACGATCAAGCGGGAATGTGCGCATACCCACACTGACCTGGCGCTCGCCCATGGCTTCAAGCAGAGCAGACTGTACTTTAGCTGGTGCCCGGTTGATTTCATCCGCCAGTACCAGATTGTGAAAAATCGGCCCGCGTTGAAACTCGAACAGCCCGGTTTCGGCACGGTAGATCTCGCTGCCGGTGACGTCTGATGGCAAAAGGTCCGGGGTGAACTGAATGCGGTGGAAATCACCGGTAAGATGATCGGCCAAGGCCTTTATGGCGGTGGTTTTAGCCAGCCCTGGAGCACCTTCAACCAGGAGGTGTCCATCGGCAAGCAATGCAATGAGAAGGCGATCAACCAGTTTTTCCTGCCCGATAATCCTTTTGGCTAACTGTGTCCTTAGTTCCCCGAACGTATGCTGTAACGACATTGGAAGTGATTGCTCTCGTGCGTAAGTAGTTGCCGCAGTTTTGGTGTCTGGCCGGCAAAAATCAAGGGTTTGACTATGCTTATCCCACAATATCCCGATTACGTTTATTTCACACTATTTGAGGTCGCCCATGAATGCGCTGACAGTGGCCAGCAAAGATCAGTTTTTTGAACTTTTGGCTGAAGAGTTTTCCAGAAAAATTGCCAAAGCCGAAGCCAAGAAAATCAGCGAATTTGTAAAGCAGCATTATGCCCATATTCCTCTGGACGAGCTCACCAGCCGACGCCTCTCCGATACCTACGGTGCGGCTCTGGCAGCCTGGCAGTTTCTGCAGAAACGCAGCGCCGAGGAAACCCCTGTCGCGGTGTTCAATCCGGATCTCGAGAGCGACGGCTGGCAATCCACACACACTGTGGTGTTTATTCTGCACCCTAATATTCCGTTTCTGATTGATTCTCTGCGCATAGCGGTTAACCAACGGGAAATCGGAACGCACTCGATCCAGCATTCCATTCTCCAGGTAGAGCGCGACAACGCTGGTAAGCTCAAAAAGCTGATGGCTACCAAGAAAAGCGATTCCGCATCTGCCTATGAAGCGTTTATCGTTCTGGAAATCGACAGACACAGTAATCCAGAGGATCTGAAAGATCTGGAGCAGACGTTGCAAACGGTATTGCACGAGGTTCGTATTGCTGTCGCCGACTTCCCGGTTGTCAGTGACAAGGTCAGACAGATCATCAGAGAATTTGATGACACTGCCGGCATCAGCAGCGAGCAAAAGGATGAGGCTCGCGAGTTTCTGGAATGGCTGGCGCGCGATCACTTCACCTTCCTTGGTTACGATGAGTACGACTTTGCCAGTGACAAGTCGGGCATGATGGTTCGCCGCGTGGAGAATTCCGAACTGGGGATACTCCGTGTGAACAACGAGCGGCCAGACCGGGTTCGTCTCAACGAATTGCCCCAACGCACGCGCCATGAGATGACGCGTGCCGATAATATTTTCATTTTCGCCAAGTCAGCCCAGCGTTCGCGGGTTCACCGCCCCGCCTACCCGGATTATATTGCCGTCAAGAAGTTCAACAAAAAGGGCGAGGTGGTTGGTGAACGCCGTTTCCTCGGGCTGTATACGGCCCGCGCCTACAACGAGCGGCCGGATGAGATCCCGCTGCTCAAGCGCAAGTTCCAGAATGTGATGAAGCGCTCAGGTTTCTTGCGCGCGGATTACGCGGGTAAAGAACTGGAGCAGATTCTTACCCTCTATCCCCGTGACGAGCTATTTCAGATCGCCGAGGACGAGTTATTGGATGTTGCCAAAAACATCCTGTACATACAGGAACGGCGACGCATTGAGTTGTTCATGCGTGAAGACGTCTACGGTCAGTTCGTGACCTGCCTCGCGTTTTTCCCGAGGGATATCTACAACACCGAGCTTCGCCTGAAGGTCGAGCAAGTGCTTCTGGACCGACTGGAAGCGCAAGATATCGAGTTTGTTACGCATTTCTCGGAGTCGGTGCTGGCTCGGGTACAGTTCACCATTCGTGTGCCCCAGGTTGAAAACCGCAAGCTGCCGATTGCTGAAATACGGGAAAAAGTCATTGAGATGGCTCAGTCGTGGCGCGATGGTCTTTCGGGCGCCCTGAGTGAGACCTACGGCGAAGAGGAAGGTAATGAGCTTTATCGGCTCTGGGCCTCGGGTTTCCCCGCGAGCTACACCGAGATGTTTTCTGCGCGCCGGGCAGCTATTGATCTTGAGCATATTTCGGCGGCTTCGACTCGTCAGGATCTGACGATGAGCTTCTATCGGGCGCTTGAAGAAGACGAAAGCACCTTGCATTTCAAGCTGTTTTATCCAGATGGGCAACTGCCGCTGTCGGACGTGATGCCCATTTTCGATAATCTGGGTTTCCGCGTTCTGGGTGAGCATCCGTTTGAAGTGACTGATCGCAACAACAAGACCGTGTGGATACACGACTTCACCCTTTACGCTCACAGCGGCAAAGTAGTGGATATCCATCAGGTACGGCCCATTTTTGAAGAACTGTTTCACCGTGTGTGGTACGGCGAAGCAGAAAATGACGCCTTCAACCGCATGTTGGTTACGTCCTACATGAGCTGGCGGGAAATTGCGTTGTTACGCACTTATGCCCGCTACATGCGCCAGATTCGCTTTTCCAATAGCCAGACTTTTATCTCCAACACCCTGGTGAACCATGTTGAGCTCACCCGGATTTTGCTGGAGTATTTTGAGGTGCGTTTCAACCCGGATCGTTATCAGAGCAAGGGTAAAAGCCAGGCTGCCCAGCAGAAACTGGAAATCGAATTCAATGCGGGGTTGGACGAGGTGGAAAACCTCAGTGAAGACCGCGTGCTTCGCCTTTACCTGGAATTGATACAGGCTACTCTGCGCACGAACTATTATCAGCATGACGAAGCGGGTGGCCCCAAGCCCTACATCAGTGTGAAGTTCGACCCTTCCGGGATTCCGGACATGCCTCTGCCGCTGCCTGTTTATGAGATATTCGTCTACTCGCCTCGTGTTGAGGGCGTCCACCTGCGTGGTGGCAAGGTCGCCCGGGGCGGCTTGCGTTGGTCAGATCGCTTTGAGGACTATCGCACCGAGGTTCTGGGTCTGGTGAAGGCCCAACAGGTGAAGAACGCTGTGATCGTTCCAGTAGGTGCCAAGGGTGGTTTTGTTGCCAAACGGCTGCCGGATTCCTCCGACCGCGAAGCGTTTCAGGCCGAAGGCATTGCGGCCTACAAGACATTTATCCGGGGCCTGCTCGACATTACCGACAACCTGGTAGACGCCGGCATCCAGCCGCCCGAGCGCGTGGTTCGCCATGATTCAGACGATCACTATCTGGTTGTTGCAGCCGACAAAGGTACAGCCACATTTTCTGATATCGCTAATGGTCTTGCTGCGGAATACAACTTCTGGATGGGCGACGCATTTGCCTCTGGCGGCAGCAATGGCTACGACCACAAGAAAATGGCCATTACCGCTCGGGGCGCCTGGGTTTCTGTTGAGCGTCACTTCCGCGAACTGGGTGTTAACCCGGCGGAGGACGAGTTTACTGCTATTGGCATTGGCGATATGGCGGGGGACGTTTTCGGGAACGGCCTGCTGAGTTCCGAAAAAACCCGACTGGTGGCTGCGTTCAACCATGTCCACATCTTTGTTGATCCGTCACCGGATGCGGCCAAGAGCTACAAGGAGCGCAAACGGCTGTTCGAGAAGCCCCGTTCGGCCTGGACCGATTACGACACCAAGCTGATATCCAAAGGCGGAGGTGTGTTTAATCGCAACACGAAATCCATACCGCTGAGCCCGGAGATCAAGAAGTTGTTGGGTATCAATTCTGACCGGGTACCCCCGAACATGCTGATCTCCCACATTCTGAAAGCTCAGGTTGATTTGCTCTGGATCGGTGGTATTGGCACATACGTCAAGGGCAGCAGCGAATCCCACAGCGACGTCGGCGACAAAGCTAACGACGGCCTGCGAATCAACGGTGGAGAGCTGCGCTGCAAGATTGTAGGTGAGGGCGGCAATCTGGGCATGACCCAGTTGGGACGCATTGACTATGCCTTGAAGGGCGGGCGGTTGAATACGGACTTTATTGATAACTCCGGCGGTGTCGATTGCTCGGATCATGAAGTCAATATGAAGATCCTGCTCAACCGTGCTGTTGCCATGGGAGACCTGACCTCCAAACAGCGCAACGTCATGTTGGAAGAAATGACGGATGACGTGGCTGCGCTGGTTCTCAAGAACAACTACCGACAGACGCAGGCGATCAGTATTGCCAACGAAGACGCAGCAACGCGCCTTGAAGAATACCGCAGGCTGATGAATACCTTTGAAAGTGAAGGCAAGCTCAACCGGACTCTGGAGTTCCTGCCGGATGATGAAACCCTGTCTGAACGCAAACTGAACAAGAAGGGGCTGACCAGGCCTGAGCTGTCGGTTCTGATTTCCTACGTCAAAGGTGATCTGAAGCAGGCTCTCATAGACAGCAGCTTGCCGGACGATCCGCTGCTTGCCCGTGAAATGTACAAGGTGTTCCCCCGGGATCTGACTCAGAAATTCTCAAAGGAGCTCGGTGAGCACCAGCTGCGAAGGGAAATTATTGCCACACAGGTTGCCAACGATATGGTTAACCACATGGGCATTACCTTTGTTGAACGATTGAACCAGTCCACTGGTGCAGATGCCGCATCCATTGCGCTGGCGTGGCTGATCACCCGGGACGTTTTCCGGATTGATAACTGGTGGGACAAGATCGAAGATCTCGATTTTCACATACCGGCACAGCTGCAGGTGGAGCTTATGCAGGATCTTATGCGCCTGATGCGCCGGTCTGTACGCTGGTTGTTACGTAACCGCCGGGCGGAGCTGAGCATCCAGAACCATATGGAGCGTTTTGCCGACAGTGTCTGGGCGATCACCTCAGGCCTGCCGGAGTATCTGGGAGACCAGGCTCGCACCGGTTGGGAAAAGCGCAATGAAGAACTGGTTAGTGCCGGGCTGCCGGCTGAGCTGGCTTCTGTGGTGTCCGGGACCGGCTACCTGTATTCGTCGCTTGGCATCATAGAGGCTCAGAAAGTCACCGATATGCCCCTTAAAACGGTTGCGAACCTCTATTATGAACTGGGAGATCGGTTGGATCTGAACTGGTTCGCCAGCGCAATTGCCAAGCTCAAGCCGGCCTCGCACTGGCAGGCGCTGGCGCGTGAGAGCTTCCGCGAAGATCTGGATTGGCAGCAGCGCGCACTGACGACAGGCGTGCTGAATCTGGCTGAGAAGCCTGAAGACGTGCCTGCTTGCGTGGACGGCTGGCTGCTGCGACACGAGCACATGATCGGCCGTTGGAAATCGATGCTGCTGGAGCTCAAAGGGGTGCGGGAACCTGAGTACGCCATGTTCTCGGTTGCCTTGCGCGAACTGCTGGATCTGGCGCAAAGTACGCTGCATCAGCCCCACGGTGACAGCCAGCCTGAACAGGCGTAATGACATGATTCAGACAAACTGAGTATTGTGTTGAAGCCGGGATTCCCGTTCAATCGTGACCGGGAACCACGAAATGGAGTCTGTTAATGGGTCAACTAGACCATCTTCTTGAAAAAAACCGGGCCTGGGCTGAGGGCATCAAAGCCGAAGATCCACAGTTCTTTCACCGTCTGTCAAATCAGCAGGCGCCGGAATACTTGTGGATTGGCTGTGCCGATAGCCGAGTGCCGGCCAACCAGATTGTTGATATGCCTCCAGGCGAGCTTTTTGTGCACCGGAACGTCGCTAACGTAGTGGTTCACACAGATTTCAACTGCCTGTCCGTTTTGCAGTTCGCCGTAGAGGTGCTGAAGGTCAAGCATGTTCTTGTGGTTGGTCATTACGGCTGCGGTGGCATCCGGACTGCTCTGCGTAATGAGGGTTTTGGCCTGATCAGTAACTGGCTAAGGCATGTACAGGATGTGCGGGATCGCCACCAGTCCGTACTGAATGCCTGTAACAATGAGCTTGATCAGGCTGATCGGCTGTGTGAGCTGAATGTTATTGAGCAGGTAGGGCATGTGTGTCAGAACAGCATTGTTCAGGAAGCCTGGAAGCGCGGCCAGCGGCTGAATATTCACGGCTTCGTATACGATCTGGCAGATGGCATACTCCGGGATATGGGCTTGTCAGTTTCCGGGGCTGAAGACTGGGAGCAGATCAAACAGACCAGTCTGGATGAGCTGGTATTGCGCCCTGTGCGTTCTGGTCGTCAGAAAAAAGTCTAGTTTTCACCGCAAAACGGCGCACTCCAATCCATACAGGTTTTATCTGGCCAACCCATGCAGAGTATAACTGGCTCCGGCTTACCTAATTCCCATCAGGCGCTGCTTAAAAACCAGCACCTGTTATCCGGTCGGCTGGCCTTGTTGGGGGTTGCATCGTCACATCTGCTGCCAGAACTTTCGGTTAGCGGCCTTGCCATGAGCGAGCACGCGGGTGTTTTCCGTGCGCTCGAGCACCATGAAAGCTGGCAGGCCTGCTTTGGTTATGACGACCGGGCGCTAGCTGATAATAGCTACGACAGCGTTGTGGTGTTTTTGCCCAAAGCTCGCGCGGAGCTGGAGATGCGCTTGGCTTTGGCGCGCTCGCTGGCAGTAGACAATGCTCGATTGATACTGGTCGGCGAAAAAAAGGAAGGTATTGCCGGCGCCATCAAACAGCTTAAAGCGACTGCCCCGCAGGCTTCCAAGGTCGACAGTGCTCGCCACTGCCAGGTCTGGTGTGCAGAAGCGATTGAGTCGGCGCCCGGGTTTCGGGTTCAGGACTGGCTGGGCTGGAGCAGAATCGAGTGTTCGGGAGTATCCATTGACGTTGCCGGTCTTCCAGGGATCTTCAGCCAGGATGGTTTGGATAATGGAACTCGAATGTTGCTGGAAACCCTTGCTGAACAGCCGGTTCGCGCTGACCGTTTGCTGGATTTTGCCTGTGGTTCCGGCATTATAGGTGCCTGGATTCAAGCCTGCCAGGCAGCGAGGGAAACGCCTGTTGCCAGTATTGATGGTGTGGATGTCCAGTCCCAGGCAGTTATTTGCGCGCGGGAAACCTACCAGAGTAACAGTGCCACCGGCACCATTTTCGCCTCGGACGGACTCGCGGGTATTGATGGCCTCTGGCCCGCGATTATCAGCAATCCCCCCTTCCATACCGGTGTAAAAACCGATACGTCCATGACTGAGCAGTTCCTTCAGGACGTGAAGCGGCACTTGCAGCCCGGTGGCGAGTTGCGCCTTGTGGCGAACAGTTTTCTGCCTTATGAGGCCCTGATCAAACGGCACGTTGGGCGCGTCGAGCGCTTACGGGAAGATGGGCGTTTTACCGTTTACCGTGCTTTCCGGGGGCAATAACGAAAAAAGCCCCTGGGGTGAGGGGCAAAAGGTTCGCTTCCGGAAAAAACGGAGCTAACCGCGAAAGTGTCTAAGGACAGCCCTGCCAATCAGAACCTCCTTAAAGTGAACAAACCGAACAATAGGGTTATTTTCTAGAGTAATCAGCCTAAAATGGCATGTTTTACACGAATTCCCCCTGGATGCCTGATATGACAACCGCTGTGCTGGATTTTCCTGCTGGTAGCCTGATTTTGAGCCGCCCTGGCACCGACGACCCGAACCTGCGCGCCTGGAGTGCTGCTGATGAATTACTCTTGCAGGAGGCGTACATCCTTATGGAAGCAGCGCCTGACACCCGGGTATTGGTGGTGGATGACCAGTACGGCGCATTGACGCTGGGTTTGTCCCGGTTTGCGCCGGATGTGGTTGCCGACGGGGCTCAGCTCAACGATGCACTGGCGGTGAATGCGAGGCAGAACCGGGGCACTGTGGCACCGGAGCAGATATACAGTTGGCTGCAGCCTCCCGTTGGTGCTTATGACCTGATCCTGCTGAGGGTTCCCCGGGCAGCCGACTATCTGGCCTGGCTGCTACGCTGGGCCAATGGCGCGCTCAAGCCAGATGGGATAATACTGGCCGCAGGAATGATCAAACATCTGCCAGATCGCAGCGTCGATGTGTTTGCCGGAGTGGTGGAGGTTCAGAACGTGAGCCGTGCGGTAAAAAAAGCCCGCATGATGACCTGTGGCCGCGGTGAGGCCACGCTGGACGGCTGGCCTGGTACCTGGAAGGGCTACGGGTTGGAGCTTGAATTGCAAAGCCGGCTGGCGGGCGGGTTGGAGCATAGAGACGTACGCGTTGATGCCATGCCTGCCGTCTTTGCGCGGGAGAAACTGGATATTGGTACGCGGTTGATGCTGCCCCATCTCAAGTCTGTATTGAAACCTTGTGCCCCCGATGCCCTGGTGCTGGACCTGGCCTGTGGTAACGGCGTTCTCGGCCTGAGCGCGTTGGCTGTACAGCCGGATATCGAGATGATCTTCAGTGACGTATCCAGCCAGGCAATTCTGAGTGCCCAGCGTAACGCAGAAGCGGCATTCCCCGACGCCAAGACTTTGTTCATGCACGCGGATGGTATTTGCGGTGACAAAAGCCCGTTTGAGCTTATCCTGTTAAACCCACCGTTCCATGAAGGTGGAGTCGTGGGTGACGATATCGCCTTGAGGCTATTTGAGCAGGCGTCACAGAGTTTGTCTGAAACCGGCCGCCTGATTATGGTGGGGAACCGGCACCTTGGTTACCACCGGAGCTTGCAGCGATTCTTCCCGCATGTCCGCCAGTTGGATGCCAGCCCCAAGTTTGTCGTCTTCGAAGCCTGGCGCGGCTGAACACCGAGTCTTTTTTTACCGGGGCGAAGCAGGGCGGTCGTAACCCAGTCGCGCCAGTGTGTCGACAATGGTTTGTGTCTGGCTGTCGATTTCGATGTTCACCTTCGTGCCTTCTTCTATTGCGCCGAAGGTTGTGGCCCGCAAGGTTTCCGGAATCAGGTGTATGTTGAACCGGTTTCCGTCCACTTGACCAATGGTCAGGCTGGCGCCGTTGATCGCAATATAGCCTTTCGGGAAAATGTACCGAGCCCATTGATCCGGAACCTCAAACCAGATAGTCACATTGTTTTCCGGGCGCAGTATCTCAACCACGTTTGCGGTTGTGTGTATGTGTCCTGAGAGCAAATGGCCGCCAATTTCGTCTCCGATCCGCGCTGCCCTTTCAAAGTTGACCGCATCTCCGGGTACCAGACCGCCGAGTGTTGTCCGTCTCAGGGTTTCCTGCATGGCGTCAAAAAACAGTGTGTTACCGGCCTGGCGCGTAACCGTAAGGCAGGTGCCATTGATAGCGACCGACGCGCCAATGTTCACGCCTTCTGTTTTACTATCCGGCAAACGGATTGCAAAGGTACTCAGCCCCGTGGCAGCGGTGACACCTTCAACAACAGCAATACCCTGAACAATACCGGTGAACATAAGCAGGCCTATATAGGAAGCAATAACGGATGGGAAGGATAGCGAGCAAGGTTGCTGTTGCCAAGCTTGGGGGGTGGAAAATGCTATGGTGAAAGTCACGATTCAAGATTTGAGCAAGACTGCCGATACAATTTCTGACAGATTCTTTTACAGAGGCTCCAGAACGCATTGGACAGACTGCCATGGCCCAGAATCAGGATACCGCAGAAGCTATAAAAGGAGCCGCACAGGGTGCTGTACTGCGCCCTGGGCGGTCGGCTGACCCCGTACCTGCCCAGCCAGATGCAAGCTTGGCAATCAAGTCTGTCCCTGTACCTTCGTCTCAAAACGAGGACGTTACGACCACCGGGGTTGGTGGTGCTCAGCCCGGTACTGAGTCGTTGGACAGTGTTGAGGCGACTGAAGATGCAGGGCCGGTGCAGACGGAATCCCGTCAGCGAGCGCTGAGACTGACTTTGCGCCAGTGTGATCGTGTTTTGCTGATGGACTTCGATCTGTTGGCAATGAACGACTGGCCTGATAACTTCAGTGTTGCTTCAGCACGCCGCAGCCGTGATCTTTGGGTGTTCAGTGCGCTAGTGGCGGCCACCGTATTTCTCAGTGGGTTGACAGGTTTTGTGCCCGCCTGGATTGCCGGGGGCGGGTTTGGTGCATTTGTTATTATTCTGCTTTTGGGTATTCCAGCCGTGCGCCGGATTTACACTGCGGAGCCTTCCTGTCTGGATTTGCTGATAAAGCGCCAACGCATGATGCGGGATGCACGGAAGCACGCAGAACACCTTGAGGGCAAAGAGGGGCTGATCTGGCAGTGCGCCCGTATGGCAGACTTTAATCCCGCCCTGAAAAATAGCCGGTTCAGTCGTCTTCTTCGCTTGTCGGAACAGAAAGTTCTGCCCCGGGCTTTGTCCCGCCGGGAACATATAAGGCTCTATCTGATTTATCTTCTTGAAGCGGAAAAGGCATACGGGAGGGTTCAGGCGGCGTTTTTCGAAGGTAATCAGGAAGCCATCGACCGCGGTTGGCAAAAGGCGGTTGCGGAGCCTGAGAGCCGGGCTTGACATAGATGTGCGTCAAACGTATGTTTCAAACAGACGTTTGCTAGAGGCACTGAAAACAAAATGGCCCAGTCAGATACTGTTGACCGAATTCTTGATGCCGCAGAAGAACTGTTCGCTGAACGTGGCTTTTCAGAGACTTCACTGCGCATGATCACCAGCAAGGCCAGAGTAAACCTGGCCGCTGTGAATTACCACTTTGGCTCCAAGAATGCGCTGATTCATGCGGTCTTTGCTCGTTTTTTGACTCCGTTTTCAGCGACGCTTGAAAACGCATTTGATGAGCTCGAAGCGCGTTGCGACGGTAACCCACCAACTTTGAATCAAACCCTTTGGGCGCTCACTGAAAGTGCTGTTCGCATGCCCCAGCGCAATGAAAAGGGTATATCGATTTTCATGCGTTTGCTCGGGTTGGCTTATACCCAGTCGCAAGGGCATTTGCGCAAGTTTCTTGAACTGGAATACGGCGAGCCGTTCAGCCGTTTCATGCGGCTGTTAAAGGAGGCCACGCCTCAGCTCTCGGCTGTGGATCGTTACTGGCGCATCCAGTTCATGCTCGGTGCTACAGCGTTTACCATGTCCAGTAGCGATGCCCTTCAGGACATTCTCCGTAACAAGCTGGGCGTAGAAACTACGGTTCAGGAAATTGCCGCACGCCTTGTTCCCTTCCTTGCAGCTGGCATGCAGGCGCCCGATGCCCTGCTTGTTCCTCCCACATCAAGCAAGATCCCGGTTGCCTGACTTGCACCCTCTCGGTTAGGCTTCCTCCTGTATCCTGGAGGGAGTCCGACCCGTTGTGACCCACCACAGCCGCAGTGCCTGTTCAATTGACATCAGTCTGGAAGGCCAAAGCCTTGCGCTGCTCGATGCAAGCGGGGGCGTAATCGTTCGTTATCCTGTTTCAACTGCGCTTAATGGTGTGGGTGAGCAGGATGGCAGTGGTTGCACCCCGAGAGGTGAGCACTACATACGCGCTATGATCGGTTCCGGGCTCCCAGCCAATACCGTGTTCCGTGCCCGTCGCCCCACCGGCGAGATCTATAGACCGGAACTTGCCGCCAGCTACCCGGGCCGCGACTGGATACTGAGCCGCATCCTCTGGTTATGCGGTCTTGAACCGGGGAAAAATCGTGGTGACAGTGTCGATACCTTCCGCCGCTTTATATACATACATGGCACTCCCGACACAGAGCCCATGGGGCTGGCGCTTTCGCACGGCTGTGTCCGTATGCGCAATACCGATGTCATTGAACTGTTTGACTGTGCCCGGCCGGGTATGCCGGTTACGATCCGTTGAAACCAGATTAATAACACTGATTAGAGGAATCCGATGATCGGAGAAATGATGTCCACGCTCAATGGCTGGATCGAGAATTTCGGTGTGCTGTCTGAGGCATGGCGTGTGGGTATTGTGGTCTTCGCGCTAGTATTTGGCACGGCCACTATCGCCTACATTGTCGGCCATGTCATAGGCGCATTGGAGCGCCGATTCGCCAAAACTCAAAATATCTGGGATGACGCACTGCTTCATGCTGCCCGCTCACCGGTGGTAGCGTTTGTTTGGCTTCAGGGTGTGTACTGGGCTGCTGAGGTCGCCCATCGCTACTCGTCAGCCGAGATCTTCAAAGCCAATGAAACGGTGCTCAAGGTCGGCTTCATTTATATCTTTGTCTGGACTTTGCTCAGGGCGGTAAAGGCAATAGAGAGCATCCTTATCTCTCCGGTAAAAATGAAAAAGCCTATGGATTACACCACCGTTAACGCGGTGAGCAAGCTTTTGCGAGCCGTGGTGATTATTACCGCTGTGCTGATCAGCTTGCAGTCTCTGGGCTACAGCATATCGGGTGTGCTTGCTTTTGGTGGTGTGGGCGGC
>JAGPVT010000148.1 GCA_018066865.1 Marinobacter sp.
AGGCGCACCTGGCAGCGTTGCAGGCACGCATACAGCCTCACTTCCTGTTTAACAGCATGAACACCATCGCCAGCCTTATTGCAACGGACCCGGAGCAGGCCGAAGAAGCTGTTCTGGATCTGTCCGAGCTCTTTCGCGCCAGCCTGCGCACCGGCGACCAACTTATACCGTTGGCAAAAGAACTTGAACTTTGCCAGCGCTACCTCGCTATTGAAGCACTGCGCCTCGGCCCGCGCCTGAAGCTGGAATGGCACATTGCCGAAGGGCTGGAGCGCCAGGTCATTCCGCCTTTGACCCTGCAGCCGCTGGTAGAAAACGCGGTTTATCACGGCATACAGCCCCGCCCTGAGGGAGGCACGGTGCGCATCGAGGCGGAAGCACGCGGCAACTTTGTGTACCTGCTGGTGCAAAACCCCAAACCGGACGGCAATGGAAGCTTGCACAGCGGCAACCGCATGGCCCTGAGCAATATACAAGCGCGACTGCAGGCCCTGTTCGGGGAGCCGGCCGTGCTCAAACACAGCCATCAGGGAGACGTTTACACGGTGACCTTGAGGCTGCCCAGAACCACACAAAAACCATGAAAAAACAGAAGATTCTGATTATTGACGACGAACCTCTGGCCCGTGGACGCCTCCGACGGCTGGCCGAGGGTTTGCCCGGCTACCAGGTTTGCGGTGAAGCAGGGGATGGCGATGCAGCGCTTGCCCAAGTATCAGAGCTGCAACCGGATATACTGCTGCTCGACATACGCATGCCCGGCCTTGACGGCATGGAGATCGCCGCACACCTGAGCAAGCTGAGCAGCCCGCCGGCCATCATTTTTTGTACGGCTTACGACAGCTATGCCATTCAGGCTTTTGATGTGCAGGCCATAGCCTACCTGCTGAAACCTGTTCGCAAGCAGGCGTTGGAAGAAGCCCTTGCCCGGGCCGGGAGGGTTAACCGGGTACAACTGCAGGCAGTTTCCGGAGAGCCCTCCGACAACAGCATGAGCCGGAATACTGCTGACGACGAGCAGCTGGCGGTTCGTACTCACAGGGGCACCGAGCTGATCGATATAGCCGGGATCCGCTATTGTCAGGCGGACCAGAAATACGTAACCATTCACCACTCCCGTGGCGAGGCGGTTTCCGACTACACGTTAAAAGAGCTGGAAAACGCCTATCCGCGCCAGTTACTCCGGATTCACCGCAACACGCTGGTTGGTGTGCGTTTTATTCAGGCTTTGAAACGCACACCGGAGGGCCACAATCTGGTATCGCTCAGGGACAATCTGGGCGAACTCCAGGTAAGCCGTCGGCACGCCAGTAACGTGCGCCAATGGCTGCAGGGGCAGCAACCGGGCTAAGCGTGGTTGACGCAACAAACCGCTACAGTAGCGGGCGATGTAAAGCAGGCACTCACGGGACTTTTACGGCGCCACAAGGTAACCTTGGCGAACATTTTTCAGCACTGACAGTGAGCATCATGTCCAAACGAACCCTTCGTGTAGCAACCCGCAGCAGCGCCTTGGCGTTGTGGCAGGCGGAATTTATCAAGGCCGAACTGGAACGACTCCACGACAACGTGAATGTAGAGCTCGTCAAGATCAAAACCCAAGGGGACAAGATTCTTGATGTTCCGCTGGCCAAAATCGGCGGTAAAGGCCTGTTTGTAAAAGAACTGGAAGAAGCCATGCTTGATGGCCGCGCGGATCTTGCGGTGCATTCAATGAAAGACGTACCCATGGCTTTTCCCGAAGGCCTGGGCCTGGTTGCCTACTGCGAGCGGGAAGACCCGACAGATGCTTTTGTCAGCAATCACTACGATAACGTAGACGCCCTACCCCAAGGCGCAGTTGTCGGCACAGCCAGCCTGCGCCGGGAATCCCAGCTTCGCGCCTACCGGCCGGACCTGGAAATCCGGGTTCTGCGGGGCAACGTGAACACTCGCCTGGCCAAGCTTGACGCCGGCGATTACGACGCCATTGTACTGGCGAGTTCTGGCCTCAAGCGCCTGGGCTTCCATGACCGGATTCGTTACTCCATGCCGGACACTGTATCCCTGCCGGCCGTTGGCCAGGGCGCTCTTGGCATTGAATGCCGGCTTGGTGATGACGAACTGCGCGCCATGCTGGAACCGCTGAACCATACCGACACGGCCGACCGCGTGAAAGCAGAGCGAGCACTTAACCGTCGCCTTGAAGGCGGTTGCCAAGTACCTATAGCGGCCTACGCCTTGTTGGAAGACGACACTTTATGGCTACGTGCGCTGGTTGGTGCTGTTGACGGCACTCAGATTCTCCGCGTGGAAGGCCGGGCACCCCGGGCAGAAGGCGAACGCCTGGGCCGTGAGCTGGCAGAAAATCTTCTGGCTATGGGCGCAGACAAAATACTGGCTGAAATTTATGGCCATACCCCGCACTGACTCTGCGGTCCTGACCGGCCGGCGCGTTCTGATTTGCCGGCCGGAACCGGAAGCGTCCCGGCTGGCCCGACAGTTTCAGGCTGCCGGTGCCGAGACGCATATATTTCCGCTGGTCGCACGAGAGCCGCTGCCAGAGACCCCGGAACGACGCACTATCATTCTCAGCCTCGATGAATTCTCCCATGTTATTGCTGTCAGCCCCTATGCAGCCCGCCTTTTGCTGGAAGAGCTGGACACCTGGTGGCCCCAGCTTCCCGCCGGCCTGAACTGGTACGGTGTGGGAGCCGGCACAGCCAAGGCACTTGCAGAGTATGGACTGAGCCCGCGCAAGCCCGACGGGGGCTGGACCAGTGAGGCACTGCTGAAGCTGCCTTCGCTGGCGCATTTCGATGGCGAGCGGGTGCTGGTGGCCCGCGGCGAGGAAGGGCGTGAGCTGACCCGAAGAACGCTGGAGGCACGCGGCGCACGAGTTACCGTGATGCCGCTCTATCGTAGATTCTGCCCGGATTACACACCCGCGCAGATCAACACCGCTCTGGGGGAGTTTGCGCCAGATGCCATTATTGCGCTCTCCGGAGAAACCCTGAACAATCTCATCGCACTAAGTGCGAATTGCAGCCATAATCTATACGATAGACCCGTTATTGTGCCCGCCCGGCGTATTGCCGATCAGGCTCGCACGGCGGGATTCAACGCTCCGTGTATACCAGGAAGCCTTGCCGATAATGACATCGTGGACGCCGTCACAGAACAACTGGCTGGCCGGGACGGTGGCTCCGGAAAAGCAAAGTAAGGATGCCCGTGACTGAAACAACAAAACAATTACCCGCCCCGATTGCCCAAGAGCAACCCACCCGACAGAAAATCTGGCCGGTCTGGGTTATCGCTATCATTGCACT
Source organism: Marinobacter sp. (assembly GCA_018066865.1). Classification (GTDB taxonomy): domain Bacteria; phylum Pseudomonadota; class Gammaproteobacteria; order Pseudomonadales; family Oleiphilaceae; genus Marinobacter. Next base: position 3,309 of record JAGPVT010000148.1, read on the forward strand.
CATCAGTGTTGCCGCTCTGGCTGCCTGGAACTGGCAGCAATGGAACGGCCACCAGGCTACGATGCAGACACTGAGCAACCTGCAACAGGATACCGCGCAGCTGGAGAGCCTTTATGGTGATCGCGGCAGTCAACAAGGCCAGCGCCTGCAATCTCTGGAAGACAAACTGACATCCCAACGGGAGCTGATCGCTACCCAGCAGCGGCAGATCGATCACAATGCCCGCGAGCTTCTGGAAGCCGGAAACCGCACTCGCACCGATTGGTTGCTTGCGGAGGCTGAATACCTGCTGCGGATTGCCAACCAGCGTCTGTTGATCGAGAAAGACATTCGTGGCGCTCTTTCCGCTCTCGAAGCTGCCGATGAAGTGCTCACAGAGTCTGACGATATTGGTGTGTACCCTGTTCGCCAGCAGCTGGCTCGTGAAGTTCTGGCGCTCAAAGGCATCTCCAGTGTCGACAGGACCGGGCTTTACCTCACCCTCGAAGCTGCCATCGACAGCATTCACCAGCTCACCGACCAGGCGCTTATCAGCGAACAGGCGCCTGGGTTTGTCGGCGGCTCACAGGCGGAAGACGGCCCTGAAGCCGGCGGAGAGCCAGGCATTCTGGCCAGAGGCTGGCAGAAATTCAAATCTACCCTGATGCAAGTTGTTGTGGTTCGTCGCCTGGACGAGTCGGTGAAGCCTTTGTTGTCGCCGGATCAGAGCGCCTATGCACGGCTGAACCTGCAACTGATGCTGGAAGAGTCGGAAATGGCCGTGCTCAGAGGCAATCAACCACTGTATGAGCGCGCGCTTATCAAGGCCCAGGCAGCCGTTGACGACTGGTACGACGCGAGCAATCCACGAGTAAGCGCTCTGAGCAGCACACTTGCAGAGTTGGCCACACGCAACGTCGCCCCGGACTTGCCCGACATCAGCAAATCCCTGGACCTGCTCAAAGAACGGCTCGCAGGCCGGCTAGACAAAGGTAACGGAGGCGATGATTCATGATTCGCCTGCTTCTGATCGTTCTGTTTGCCCTGTTAATCGGCACCGGCCTATCCCTCGGACTGCAGTACGACTTGGGTTACATCCGTATCAGCCTCGGCCAGTACCTGATCGAAACGAACTTCTGGGTAGGCCTTGCTTTGCTCATCGCCCTGGTTGCGTTGATTGTGTTGACCATCGGTATGATACGCCGCATGCGCCAGGGTGGCGGGCTGGTGGCCAACTGGGTCTCCCGCGGCAAGGAACGACGGGCACGCCGGCGCACAACTCAGGGCCTGCTTGCACTGGCGGAAGGCAATTGGCCAAGAGCACGCAAGATGCTTACATCAGGAGCCGGCAATGCTGACACCCCCCTGATCAACTATCTGGCGGCAGCGCAGGCAGCTTTTGAATGCGGCGACCACCAAGCCGTAGATGAACTGCTAAGAAAGGCGTATGAAAGCACGCCGGGTTCGGACATGGCCGTTGGTATTACCCAGGCCCAACTGCAACTTGCCGGCAACCGTCAGGAGCAGGCTCTGGCGACGCTGGTACGCCTGCGCAAGCAATCTCCGCATCATCCCTTTGTGCTCAAGCTTCTGAAAAACACCTATCTGCGTCTCGAAGACTGGCGCGAACTGGCAAAACTGCTGCCAGAGCTGCGCAAGCGCAGTGTGCTTCCGGAAAACGAGCTGGGTGAACTGGAGCGCCAGGTATGGCACAACTTGCTGGAGCGGGCAGCGGAAGACTGCCGGCGCCAGCAGAAGGAGAATCCGAACACGTCACTGGAACCACTCACCCGCCTTTGGGACGAGCTGCCAGGCTTTCTGCGCCGCGACGAGAAAACCATCGGGGACTACGCGCGCCTGCTGGCGAATCTGGGCGATGAGGAACAGACGGAAACTTTGCTCCGAAAGGTTCTGCACAATCATTGGAGCGACGATCTGGTTAATCTCTATGGTCGGATTGAGGGACGCAAACCGGACGAGCAGCTTCTTGCCGCCGAACAATGGCTAAAAGACCGGCCGAACAATGCCGAACTGCTGCTGGCACTTGGCCGACTGAGCCTGCGCAACGAGCTCTGGGGCAAGGCACGGGAGTATTTCGAAACGAGTTTGAGGTTACGCCGCAGTCGGGAAGGCCTGGCAGAGCTAAGCCGCCTGAGCGCTCACATGGGCGACGAGGAAATGAGTATAAAACTTATGATGCAGGGGCTGGCAAACGATAACGGACTACCGAAACTGCCGATGCCCAAAGCCTGACCGGCCATTTCTCCCTGAAGTCTGCCACAGCACCTCAACTTCGAGGTGCATATTCCAGCACATCAGAAAGGAATGCCTCTGGTGGTAGCCCTGCATCCACCAGAGCGTCCATCAGCGTGTAAACCATCGTCGGTGAGCCACTGGCGTGCACTTCCACGTTACTCCAGTCCATACCAGAGGCGAGCACCGCGCGTACGAGCTGGTCGTGATGCCCGCTCCATTCGCTGTCCTCATCACCACCTACCACGGGCTGAAATGTGAACCCTGGCAAGTCCTGCTCCCACTGCAGGGCCATGGACCTGAGGTACATATCCTCATGGCGGCGCGCTCCCCAGAACAGTTTTACCGGCTGGGCAAAGGACGTACCGCGCAAATAATCAACCAAGCTTTTCATCTGCGCAAAGCCCGTACCGGCCGCAACAAGCAGCAACGGTTTTTCCGGAGCACAAACCAGGCAAGCTTTGCCATGGGGCAGCTCCAGATTGACCGATTCACCGGAGGTCAGGGCGTCAATCACCTTTTGCGCTGACAACCACTCCGGTGAAGCCTGAATATGCAGCTCAATGTTCTGCTCTGTCGGGCTGCTGGCGATGGAGAAATAACAGGGCTCGGCATCGGGCAAGTTGACCGATAAATACTGGCCCGCATGAAAAGACAGCTCCCGTCGCCGCGGCAACTGAAGCTCAACCCGATACACATCGTGATTGAGAGAGCTTACATCCACGACGTTTGCCTGAAATTTTCGGGGCTGGTTGTTTCCTGCTGCCATAACGGCACTAATCTCCAGTTCAAGATGGTCGAGCGCTGCGGTTCTGCACATCATCAGCCGCGCGCCGACCGGAATCATCTGTTGGTTTCGGGTATTCAGAGCGGTGCCGCTGAGCAGCCGGGCTTCGCAGAGCTCGCATACGCCATTTTTACAGGCGAACGGAACGGCAATACCTGCACTGGCTGCGGCGCTCAGCAAATCGGCATCGGCTGCCGCGAAAAATTGAACCCCGGAGGGCTCAAAGCATACCCGCCAACGCTTGTTGCCCATATCAGTCAGGGCGGGCAGGCGAAGTTTCAATCCCCAGGCTATCCCAGAGTTCGTCAACCCGCAGTTTTACCGCGTCTGTCATGGCAATGGGCTCGCCCCACTCCCGGCTTGTCTCACCCGGCCATTTATTGGTGGCGTCCATCCCCATCTTGGAGCCCAGGCCGGACACCGGCGAGGCGAAATCCAGGTAATCAATGGGCGTGTTTTCTACCAGCATGGTATCTCGGGCAGGATCCATCCGGGTCGTAATAGCCCAGATCACATCCTCCCAGTTGCGGGCGTTGACATCATCATCGGTCACAATCACAAATTTGGTGTACATGAACTGCCGCAGAAAAGACCATACACCCATCATCACCCGCTTGGCATGGCCTGGATACTGCTTCTTCATGGTCACCACTGCAAGACGATATGAACAGCCTTCCGGCGGCAGATAAAAATCCACAATTTCAGGGAACTGCTTCTGCAGAATGGGAATGAAGACTTCGTTCAGCGCCACACCCAGAATAGCCGGCTCGTCTGGTGGCCTGCCGGTGTACGTGCTGTGGTAAATCGGATCTTTGCGGTGGGTCATCCGCTCAACGGTGAACACCGGGAACTCGTCCACTTCGTTGTAGTAACCTGTGTGATCCCCGAAAGGGCCTTCCGGCGCATTATCATCGGGGTAAATAAAGCCTTCCAGAACAATCTCAGCGCTGGCTGGCACCTGCAGATCGCTGAGGCCGCACTGCACCAGTTCGGTACGACTGCCCCGCAGCAAGCCTGCAAACGCGTATTCAGATAGCGAATCAGGCACCGGAGTCACAGCACCCAAAATCGTAGCCGGGTCTGCCCCCAGAGCTACAGCTACCGGATAGGGTTTACCAGGATTCGCTTTCTGAAACTCCCGAAAATCCAGCGCTCCGCCGCGATGGCTTAGCCAACGCATGATCAGTCGGTTACGGCCAATCACCTGCTGTCGGTATATCCCGAGGTTCTGGCGCTCTTTATGAGGCCCGCGGGTAATCACCAGCGGCCAGGTAACCAACGGCCCTGCGTCGCCCGGCCAGCAGTGCTGAACTGGAATCTGGAACAAATCAACCTGATCTTTTTCGATCACCACATCCTGACAGGGAGCGGACCTGAGCACTTTCGGGCTCATGCGCATCACTTGCCGCAACAGTGGCAGTTTTTCGATAGCGTCTTTGAAGCCTTTTGGGGGATCCGGTTCTTTGAGATAGGCCAACAGCTTGCCGACGTCCCGAAGCGCGGCGACGTTTTCCTGCCCCATGCCCAGAGCGACTCTTCGGGTTGTGCCGAAGAGGTTGGCAAGCACGGGCATGTCGTAGCCTTTGGGATTTTCAAACAACAACGCAGGCCCACCTGCCCGCAGTGTGCGGTCGCAGATTTCGGTCATTTCCAGATGGGGGTCAACTTCAACTGAGATGCGTTTCAGCTCGCCCAGTATCTCCAACTGGTCAATGAAGTCCCGCAGATCGTTGTATTTCATCGTTGGCTCCGGTTAGTTCCGGCAATGTACGTGAATTCAAAGAGATTGGTTCTGACTGAGTGCCAAAACAGGATGATTAGCAAAACGCGCGCACAAAACATGAAGGAAGTACCGGGGAGATTCTCCCCGGACCGTGCATTGCCAGGGATGGCAATGCCGAGCCCCCATGGATGGGTTTACGGCGTGTCCGGGGAGGATCTCCCCGGTACTGCCCGCCCCACAATCCCAGAGGCGCCAAGACTCTGACTCTTAACGGCGCTTCATAGACTGGAAGAACTCGTCGTTGGTCTTGGTATCTTTCAGCTTATCCAGCAAGAACTCGATGGCTGCAGTGTCGTCGTCCATGGAATGCAGCAATTTACGCAGGATCCACACACGCTGGATATCCGCTTCGCTCATCAGCAGGTCTTCGCGGCGCGTGCCGGAGCTGCGAATGTTGATGGCCGGGTAAACACGCTTCTCGGCAATCTTGCGGTCCAGGTGAATTTCCATGTTACCTGTGCCCTTGAACTCCTCATAGATCACTTCGTCCATTTTGGAACCCGTGTTCACCAGAGCCGTTGCAAGAATCGTAAGGCTTCCGCCCTCTTCTACGTTACGAGCCGCACCGAAGAAGCGCTTGGGCTTTTCCAGAGCGTGGGCATCTACACCACCGGTCAACACTTTGCCCGAGGATGGAATAACCGTATTGTAGGCACGAGCCAGACGGGTGATGGAATCCAGCAGGATAACCACGTCTTTTTTGTGTTCTACCAGCCGCTTGGCCTTCTCGATGACCATTTCAGCTACCTGAACGTGACGCGCAGGTGGCTCATCAAAAGTGGAAGCAATCACTTCGCCGCGCACGGTACGCTGCATTTCTGTTACTTCTTCCGGGCGCTCGTCAATCAGCAGCACAATGATGTGGCATTCCGGATGATTGCGAGTAATAGACTGGGCAATACTCTGCATCAGGATGGTTTTACCGGCCTTGGGCGGCGATACAATCAAACCACGCTGGCCTTTGCCGATAGGCGCAACCAGATCCAACACGCGGGAAGACAAGTCTTCGGTGCTGCCGTTACCGGTTTCAAGCGCCATGCGCTCATCAGGGAACAGCGGCGTGAGGTTTTCAAACAGGATCTTGTTACGGGCGTTGTCCGGTTTGTCAAAGTTGATCTCAGCGACTTTCAACAGGGCAAAGTAGCGCTCACCGTCTTTGGGCGGGCGAATCTTGCCGGCAACGGTATCACCGGTGCGCAAGTTGAAGCGACGGATCTGGCTGGGGGAGACGTAAATATCGTCTGGCCCGGCCAGGTAGGATGCATCGGCAGAGCGGAGAAAGCCGAAGCCGTCCTGCAGGATCTCCAGTACGCCGTCGCCATAAATGTCTTCGCCGCCTTTCGCATGTTTCTTCAGAATGGTGAAGATAACATCCTGTTTACGCGAACGTGCCAGGTTATCGAGACCCATCTCTTGCGCGATATCGAGCAATTCGGGCATGGAGTTCTGCTTGAGTTCAGTAAGATTCATAGGTTATTAGATTTTCAGGAATGGAATTAAACGGAAGTTGGGATGACAGGGGTGCCCCTGAACAGATTCATTGACTGGTTGTTAAAACAGGTGCTGGCCAGATGAAGCAACCGGCGTAGACAAAATCCGGAATATAAATATTGAAGCCAGTAGAGTGGGTACAACCGTTCGTAGGGCAAGAGCGATAATCTGCTACCTTACCCGCCAATGTCAAGTGCAGGGGCCAAATAAACGTCAATCTTGCTCCCGGAAAGCCCGTCAGCAAGGCCCGGCGCCTCCCCCTGATGGGTTACTCCCTTCCATTCCCGGCCGCTGATGGGGATACTTACAGACAACATTTTTGTTATGTCCGGAGCGCCACCCATGAGCAGTGAACAAACCAACGAAATCAAACCTCTCAATATCGCGATTCTCACGATCTCCGATACCCGCGGGCCTGATGAAGACTCCTCCGGCCAGTTTCTTGAAGACAGCGTTGTGGAGGCCGGGCATCGATTAATTTCGCGGCGCATACTACCCGATGATGTTTATCTGGTGCGCGCAGCAATATCATCCTGGATTGCAGAACCGGATGTTCATGTGGTTATCAGTACCGGCGGCACCGGTTTTTATGAGCGCGACAGCACGCCGGAAGCCGTTGCACCGCTGCTGGACAAGACCATTGAAGGCTTTGGTGAGGAGTTCCGCCGCCAGTCAGCCTCGGAGATAGGGACATCCACTATTCAGTCCAGAGCTTTCGGCGGCCTTGCCAATCATACGGCTATTTTCTGCCTGCCGGGCTCTACGGGAGCCTGTCGGACCGGCTGGAACGGCATTCTGAACACCCAGCTCGACAGCCGTCACGGCCCCTGCAACTTCTCGGCCCTGGTTGGCCGCAAGCCGGAGCGCGCCGTTGAGCGCCTTCAGCAGGTTATTGGGAAACGCGCTACACGCTAATTCTGAACACGGAGAGAAAACCATGGCCGCCAATCTGACGCCGGTTGAAGAGGCTATTGACCACTTGCTGGGCAAAGCTCCGGCGATTACAGAAAATGAGCTTTTGCCGCTCACCGAGAGCTTGGGGCGGGTTCTGGCACAGGATTATCAGGTTCCAGCGGATGTACCGCCTGCGGATAACAGTGCCGTGGATGGCTACGCTTTGCACGCCGAGGATTACATTCCCGGCCAGGCACTATCGGTATCTGCCCGGATCCCGGCCGGCTCTGCTCCCAGCCCGCTAAAACCCGGTTCGGCTGCTCGTATCTTCACCGGCTCAGAGGTTCCGGCCGGTGCCAACACGGTCATCATGCAGGAACGGATTGAGGTTACGGAAGGCGGCATACTCATTAACACAGAGGTAAAGGCCGACCAGAATATCCGCAGGCGTGGGCAGGATCTTGCTCAGGGCAGTCTAGCCCTGAAAAAGGGTACGAAAATCCGGTCTCAGGAGATGGGCCTTCTTGCTTCCATGGGGGTAGCCGAGGTTGCGGTCGTGAAAAAGCTGCGGGTCGCGATTCTGTCAACCGGCGATGAGCTGGTCGACCCCGGAAATCCGTTGGGGCCAGGCCAGATCTATAACACTAACCGCTTCACCCTGCTTGGCCTGCTAGCGGAAGCGGGTTGTGACGTGGTGCTGTGTGAAACTTTGCGGGACACTCGCTCTGTTACCCGGGAAACGCTGGAGCGTGCGGCGGCACAGGCGGATCTGATTATCACCAGCGGGGGTGTCTCCGTGGGGGAGGAAGATCACGTGCGGGCGGTGCTGGAAGAATCCGGCGAGCTTTCACTCTGGCGCATGGCAAGCAAGCCTGGTAAACCCTTGGCGTTTGGATCGATCAAGGGCACGCCGGTATTGGGCTTGCCCGGCAACCCGGCTGCGGTGCTGGTCACTTTTCTGATTGTGGGTATGCCTTACATACGCACCTGCCAGGGGCAGCTGCAGATTCACCCTGTAGGCCAACGGGTGCCCGCGACGTTTACGGTTACTTCACCCTCTGTGCGCAGGGAATTTGTCCGCGCGCGTACCGAGTCTATTAATGGCGACACACGGGTCAGCGCTTACCCGAATCAGAGTTCTGGCGTATTGAGTTCTGCCTGCTGGGCCGACGGCCTGGCAGTGATTCCAGAGCATGCCACGATTGCAGAAGGTGACCTGCTGACCTACTACCCATTCACTGAGTTACTGAGCTGATATGACTAGCCAGATCCTGACCGTTCGTTTTTTTGCCCGGCTCCGGGAGGAGTTGGGTACGGAACAACTCACGCTGCCGGCAGACAAGGATCAGACCGCTGGTGATCTGCTTGCCGCTCTTGCCAGCCGCGGTGGCCCTTGGGCACAGCTGCAGGGCAGCCAACCGGTGATGATTGCGATCAATCAGGCTATGGCAAAGCCTGCCACGCCAGTGAAGGCTGGCGATGAAGTGGCATTTTTCCCGCCGGTAACAGGGGGTTAATATGATCAGTATTCAGTCTGAGGATTTTGATTCGGGCGCTGAGTATGCGGCGTTGCGGGACAGCGGTGCCGGTACGGGGGCTATTGCTACGTTTACTGGGCTGGTGCGGGATAGTGGCGATACGCAGGGCGTGTCGGGGTTGTTTTTGGAGCATTACCCGGGGATGACGGAGCAGGTGATTGCAGGACTTATTGAGGAGGCTTCGCAGCGCTGGGATGTGCGTAAGGCGCGGGTGATTCATCGGGTTGGCAGGTTGTTGCTGCAGGAACAGATTGTTTTTGTGGGCGTTTGCAGTGCCCATCGGGGCGATGCGTTTGCGGCTTGCGAGTTCATTATGGATGCTTTGAAGACGTCTGCGCCGTTTTGGAAGAAGGAGCTTTCTGAAAGCGGGGAGCATTGGGTGGAGCAGAAGGCTTCTGATGTTGCCCGGGGTGATGCCTGGGAGAAATAGATTTAGTGCTTGCCGATCGGTCTTTGGCGCGGGCCGTCTTGCCGAAAAACGCTGTGGATACGTCCGTGTACGCTTGGCTCCGCCATCCATGGCTCCGCACATTTTCGGCAAGACGGCCCGCGCCAAAGCCCTAGTATGAGCCCATGCTTCAACAACTTTCTAGCTCATCAAATCTTCTGGTCGATTTCTGTTTTTGAACGCTTCTGCGGCATCTGGGCAATCCAGTGTTTTTGCGCCAGCGGTTTCAGCGAATACCATAACCCTTCGGTTGTCGTCTCGTAGCTGGGTTTCCAGCAGGTTTGCGAGTGAAACCGGGTATATGCCGTGCAAGGGGTGAGATCTTCCATTGCATTGGGCGGTAACGGGTAAATCGGGCTTTTGGCGCCAGGCGATTAGCAAGCGTTCAAATACTTCCAGCTGGATGCCAGGGGTGTCGCAGGGGCAGACGAGTACGGCGTCAAACCCGCGCTTTCGGGCTTCGGTCATGCCTGCGAGCAAACCAGCGAGTGGGCCCTGGCCTTTGAAGTCGGGGGAGTCTTGCAGTACGTCGCCGAGTTGGCGGTAGTCTTCAAGGGAGCGGTTGGCGCTGATGAGAACCGGGGCAGCAACAGCGTTCAGGGCTTCGGCTACCCAATGGGCCATTGGGCGATCGCGCCAGTGCATCAGGCCTTTGTCTTTGCCGTTCATGCGGATTCCGGCGCCGCCAGCGAGCAGCAGGGCGCAGGCTTTTTTTGGGGCTATTTCGGTCATGTTTAGTCCAAGCTATAAAAAACCGCCCAAGAGCTTGGCCCAGGGGCGGTTTTCAGGCAGTCAGGATGCAATCAGAGATTGCTGTCCAGAAATGCCGCGAGCTGGGATTTGGACAGTGCGCCCACTTTGGTGGCGTCGACGTTGCCGTTCTTGAACAGCATCAGGGTCGGGATACCACGAATGTTGAACTTGGGCGGTGTCTGCTCGTTTTCGTCGATGTTGAGTTTGCAGACTTTCAGCTTGCCATCGTATTCGTCGGCAATTTCCTCAAGTACGGGCGCAATCATTTTGCAGGGACCACACCACTCCGCCCAGTAATCTACCAGCACGGGCACGTCAGACTGAAGTACGTCCTGTTCGAAGGATGCATCCGTTACATTTACGATATTTCCGCTCATTTCATTTTCCTGATTAGTGCTTTGGTTACTACTTTACGCGATTGATCCCGCCTGTGTGAAGCAGTAGATCCACCAGCTTGTATCGGCGATCTTCTGAGCCCGATCAATTCGGCCCTCATTCTGCTGCAGTCAAACCCGGGCACCTACTGACAGGTCCTGCGGTTATCGCTTATAGTACGCGCACGCTCTTACCACAGGATTCCGATCGCCGTGACGGCCACCTCTTCTGCCGAAAATGCCCCTGCTCCACCGGATATGCTGGCAGCCATTGATATGGGCTTAAACAGTTTTCATATGGTTGTGGCGCGACTGGTGCACGGCGAAATTCGCACCATGGAAAAAATGGGCGAAAAGGTGCAGCTCGGCGATGGTCTTGATTCCGACAACTGCCTGACCGAAGAGGCCCAGGAGCGCGGGCTTGACTGCTTGCGCCGTTTTGCCCAGCGCCTTAACGGCACGCCACCGGAGGGTGTCCAGATTGTGGGCACCAACGCCCTGAGGGTCGCGCGCAATGCCAGCCAGTTCATAGCCAGAGCGGAGGAAGTCCTGGGCTACCCGGTGGAGGTCATTGCCGGGCGCGAGGAAGCGCGTCTGATCTACCTGGGCGTTTCGCACACTTTGTCTGATGATGCAGGGCGCCGTCTGGTAATCGATATCGGTGGCGGCAGTACGGAGTTGATTATCGGCCAACGCTTTGAGCCTCAGGAGCTCGAGAGCCTACACATGGGCTGCGTCTCTTTCCGGAACCGGTATTTTTCTGATGGCCGGATTACCCGCAAACAGATGGACAATGCGATTACTCACGCGGAGCAGGAGCTCCTGAGTATCCGCAAGCGTTTTCGGTCGGTAGGCTGGCAAAGTGCCGTCGGCGCGTCTGGCTCAATCAAGGCCATAAGCATTGTGCTGGCGACACTAAAGATAACCGATGGCACCATTTCCTGGAGTGCCATGGAAGAGTTGCGCCGACGGCTGGTGGATATGGGCAGTGTGGAGAAGTTGGGCGAGCTGGGAATACGACCGGATCGACAGAATATTTTCCCGGCCGGTTTCGCCATCCTTATGGGAGCCTTTCAGTCCCTGAACATACAGGATATGACCTTCGCCGATGGCGCACTCAGGGAAGGCCTTCTGTATGGCATTGCCGGGCGGATTCAACATGAGGATGTGCGTGAACGCAGTATCTCGGCGCTTCAGGAGCGGTACCACGCAGATCAGAGTCAGGGCACTACAGTTGAGGCAACTGCGATTGCAGCGTGGGAACAGATTGCCGCCGCCTGGGGCCTCGATACGGTTCACGATGAAGAGGTTTTGCGCTGGGCTTGCCAGTTGCACGAAATTGGCCTGACCATTTCGCACAGCCAGTATCACAAGCACGGAGCCTACCTGTTGCGCTATTCCGACATGGCCGGTTTTACCCAACAGGCCCAACAGGAACTGGCAATCCTGGTACGGGGCCATCGGCGCAAATTCACTGCGTCGATCTTTGATGGCGTCGATCCCGGTGATCTGAAACGTTTGCGACACCTCTGCATACTGGTGCGCCTTGCCGTGCTGATCCAGCACTCCCGCAACCTGGAACCGCCACCGGCCTTCACGCTTCAGCCACGGGAAAATGGCCTTTTACTGATCTTTCCGGAAGGTTGGTTCGATGAGCGCCCGCTGACGTTTGCAGATTTGAGGAACGAGCAGGATTATCTGGCCAAGCAAGACTTTGTACTTGAGCTAGCGGGAGGCTGAAAGGCTAGCTAGCCAGTTCCTCTTCCATCGTTTCTACCGTTTCGCTGACATCGAGCCATTCCGCTTCGGTGTCCTCGAGTCGGGCTTTGGCATCTGCCTGCTTGCCCAGTAACTCCTTTAACCGGTTTTTTGATTCATCACCATAGATACCTGGGTCGGCAAGCTCCGATTCCAGGCTACTCAGTGTTTCGTGCAGCGATTCCATCTGCTTCTCCAGCACTGTCTGTCGCTTTCGATAGGGACTCAGCTTCTGCCGGAGTGCCGCTTCCGCGCGCTTCCGCGCTTTTCGATCCTCCGCGCTTTCTCCAATACCCGCGCCAGCGTCTGATTCTGTAGCGGCGCTACTGTTATCGGCATTCCCGGCTCCCGCGGCTTGGCGCTTCGGCGCTTCGATATCGTCTTTGCGACGGTCTGCCAGCCAGCGCTCGTAGTCTTCCAGGTCGCCCTGGTATTCCACAACGCGGCCGTCATTGACCAACCAGAATTCATCAACGGTATTACGCAACAGGTGTCTGTCGTGAGACACCACCACAATGGCGCCTTCGAAATTCTGCAGCGCCATGGTCAGTGCCTGGCGCATTTCCAGATCCAGGTGGTTAGTCGGCTCATCCAGAAGAAGCAGGTTCGGCTTTTGCCAGGCGATCACAGCCAACGCAACGCGAGCCTTTTCGCCACCTGAAAAAGATCGGATGGGGCTCAAAGCTTCATCGCCATGAAAATCGAAGCCGCCCAGAAAGTTCCGAACGCTCTGTTCCGACGCCCGGGGCGACAACCTTTGCAGGTGCAGGAAGGGGCTGGCGTCAAGATCCAGGGATTCCAGCTGATGCTGAGCAAAGTAGCCTATCGCCAGGTGATCTCCACATGTCCGCTCCCCGGATAGCAGCGTGCTTGTCGCCCCCTCGTCACCCTGCCCCAGCAATGCATCCATCAAGGTGGATTTGCCGGCCCCATTCGGGCCGAGCAAGCCAATTCGACTGCCAGGCAGCAGGGTCAGGTTAATGTTGTTGAGAATAACGCTCTCACCATGTCCTGCCTGCCCGTGCCGTATTGAAAGCAGGGGATTGGAGACTTTGTCTGCCATCGGGAATTCAAAGCTGAACGGCGAATCAATGTGCGCGGGGGCAATCTTTTCCATCCGCTCCAGTGATTTCACCCGGCTCTGAGCCTGGCGGGCTTTGGTAGCTTGTGCTTTGAAGCGATCAATAAAGCGCTGGATTTCCACAATTCTCGCTTGCTGCCGCTCGAAACCTGCCTGCTGTTGCGCAAGCCGCTCGCTGCGCTGGCCTTCAAACGCTGAGTAGTTACCCGTATACAACTCCAGCTTCTGACGATCAAAATGAACCACATGGGTAGCAACCCGGTCCATGAAATCCCGATCATGAGAAATAAACAGCAGGGTACCGTCGTAGCGGCGCAACCAGTTCTCCAGCCACAGGCACGCGTCCAGATCCAGGTGGTTGGTGGGCTCATCGAGCAATAAAAGATCTGAAGGCCGCATCAGCGCCTGGGCAAGGTTCAGCCGGATACGCCAGCCACCTGAAAATGCCGATACTGGCCGGCTTGCATCGCCATTCTGAAACCCGAGGCCTCGCAGAAGGGACTCTGCACGTCTGGCCGCAGACCAGGCCTCGTGCACGTCCAGCTCGCCGTGTATGTGCGCAACTGCATTGTCATCACCCCGGGCTTCAGCGTGTTGAAGTTCCCGCTCCAGCCGTCGCAAATCAAGATCGCCGTCGAGAACGAAGTCTCTGGCGCTTCGCTCTGTCGCCTTAACTTCCTGCGCCATATGAGCAATGCGGCAACCGCCGGGAAGTGACACACTGCCCTGCTCTGGCGCCAACTGGCCCAGCAATAACTGAAAGAGACTCGACTTGCCGGCACCATTAGCACCTACAATCGCAACACGCTGGCCGGATTGCACTGTCAGAGCGACGGAATCTAGCAACCAAACGCCACCCCGTTGTAAACTGAGATCGGTTATCGTTAACATGATGTCATATAATCAACGTAGAATAGTCAGGGATGGTTCAGCGCTTATGCCGCTCAGCTCGGAAGCCAGCCCGAATTTATCTTTAAAAGCCATGGAGCTGCCGGAAAATCTCGAACCGGACAATCCGCTCTGGCGGTTTGCGCTGACATTCTGGCAGCTCTCGACGGCGCAGGAAACCTGCTTGGCTCTTCAGAATGAGGGCTGGAGCGTAACACGAATTTTATGCGCCGGATGGCTGGCACTGAACGGCAGCGCGTACACAGGAATCGAGGACGCTACGGTAACAGAGTGGCGCGACCGTGTAACCGGCAGCTTGCGCACCATTCGCACCTCAGTGCCGAAGGCGCAAGCTTCATACAAGGCTTTGCGCACAAACCTCGCCAGCCTTGAACTGGAATCCGAGCGCATCGAGCTGGCTTTGGCTTGGCGGACTTTAACAGTGCTCAACCCGGAATCGAGCAATATGCAGGAACGTGAGAAGTTAATTCGACACAATCTCGCTGCAGCAGCACCGGTATCCGGCATGACTATGATTACACGACCGCTTCTGAGCACACTCAGTGATACGCTCATCACCTTCCATCAAGGAGACACACAGCCATGATGATCAAATGGCTCGTCCGGCTCTCCTTTCCGGCGCTCGGCTTGTTGTTGGTGCTGATGTTCTTCGGCCTGAATGATCCTGAACAGGCATCTGAGCCTGTTGCCGAAGAAGCACAGCCCGAAATACCTGCGTTTGAAGGCCTGGTGCCCTCCCCAATTTCAACAGATGGCCCGGATATTGTCTTCAAGTGGCAGGATACTGACGGCAACTGGCATTACGCTGATCAGCCCCCTGAGCAAGGCTCCTGGAACACGCTGGCCATAGAGAGGGCGGATAATAATCGCGGGACCGCCATAACATCCAACCCTGAAACTGACTGGCAATCACCCTACAATGCGCCCTTCTATCTTGGCCCGAGTGCGAGAAACCACGGTAGCTGACAGCCTCTGTGGGAAATCCATAGCGCCTTAACAGATGTTCAGTGGAATCTGCGCCCCGAACCCGTTACCTTTCCCCTTCTGATACACACAATATGTGGGCTATCGCCCGCTCCGTACTGAACCAAAAGGACGATGTAATGAAAAAAACCCTGCTTGCACTGGCGATGACCGGCATGGTTGCCGGTTGCTCAACTCCTCCCGAGACCCCGGTGGACCCTAAGCTGGACTCCACCGACCAAAAGGTCAGCTACGGCATGGGCCTGGTACTGGGTGAGAGGATGAACAACGACCTGCCAAACCTGCAGATGGATCAGTTTCTCCAAGGCATTCAGCACGGCCATGCTGGCGATGACGAAACCAAGCGCATGAGCCGTGAAGAAATCCAGCAAGCCCTGATGGAGTATCAGCAGTCGCTGCAGGAAGAACAAGGCAAGCAGATGGAAGAACTGGCACAGAAAAACCTGGAAGCCGGCGAAGCTTTCCTTGCTGAAAATGCCAAGCGCGACGGCGTTGAAACAACCGAATCCGGCCTTCAGTTCGAAGTACTGGAAGCAGGCGACGGTGAGCAGCCGGCCGCAACCGATACAGTGCAGGTGCACTATACCGGCGAGCTGCTTTCCGGCGAGGTATTTGACAGCTCCCGCGAGCGTGGCGAGCCAGTAACCTTTGCCCTGAACCAGGTTATCCCGGGCTGGACTGAAGGCCTGCAGCTGATGAGTGAAGGCGCTCGCTACAAGCTGTATATCCCGTCTGATCTGGCCTACGGCCCAGGCGGCAACCGCGCCATCAGCCCGAACGAAACACTGGTTTTTGATGTAGAGCTACTGAGCATCAACCCGGGCGCGAACTAAGAAAAAAGCGCCGCCTCCGACCAATCCGGGCGGCGCATTCAAAGCACTTCAGCCTGCCTGAAGTCATAAAAAAGCCTCAGCCTGCGTTACCGCTGCTGAGGCTTTTTTGTAACTGCTTAAGTCAAATCAGGCCGGAGCTACTTTGTCAGCATGCACATTATGGAGGTGCTCAATCAGAAAATCCTCCATCTCGAAGCGACTTTCCAGCGCTTCACCCAACCGGGAAAGCTCATCAAACAGCGTTTTCACGTCCTGCTCGGAAAGCCCGCCATCACCCAGCTTGTCATTAAAATTAAGCGCTACTTCGGTGGTTTTCTCAATGCGCGGATAAACCTTCGCAGCCAGTTCCAGCCCACCGTCATTAAACTCCCGAGCCTCCCGGACCAACTGCTCGTATATTTCGAAGTGACCGGTAGACACATAGTCCACCAGAACCTCACAAAGCCGCACAAACTTTTGCTTCAGGGCTTCTGTCTGCGAAAAATCACTTTCTCCGGATAAATCGCAGTAATGAACCAGCAACTCCTGACGATCCTTGAGCCATCGATCAATGAGTTCGCTGACGCCACCCCAACGCTCCCTGGCATTTCGGCAATTTTCCAACATGACGCCTGTTCTCCGTTAGCTAGATAGTCCGGCAATTGAGCCCTGAGCTCATATTCGTTAAGTCAGGATCAAGTTACCCCAAGCCCACTGCCTGCCGCAACCGTTTCAGCCAGCGATCCAGCCTTTTGGTTTTCCCCGGTGAAGAAGCATGGCCAGGCCCAGAATCACTAACAAAGCAAAAAACAACGCTGTCCAGCCCGGAATGCTCAGCCCAAGAAAACGCCAGACCACGGTAGCACAGTCTCCGGTGCCTCTGAGGGCGGTAGACAGCACCTCCGCCCAGGGCAGAACCTCAAGCATATAGTCCACAGAGGGGCCGCAGGCGGGCACCTGGTCAGCCGGCAGGCTCTGCAACCACAATTGGCGGCCCGCCACACCCAGTCCGGCACCGGCCGTTACCGCCAGCAACAGCCCATATACACGTATACCAAGCTGCCGGGGACCGTGCAAAGCGGCTACAAAGCTCACCAGGCCGACACCCATGAAACCAAAGCGCTGAAGCCAGCACAAAGGGCAAGGCTCCAGCCCCATCACATGCTCCATGTAAAACGCCACGCCCAATAATCCCGCGCAGACGACAAAAACAAATGCAAAGATTGCTCTTCCTCTCACAAAGTTTCCCCAGTTTTCCACAAATGCTCCGCCGGGCCTGCTATTCTCGGTTTATCCGGCGGAAACGCTGCTGATTTTGTCACTAAACCCTAAACCATGACTAACTGCAAGCTTATGACACCTCAGCCAAAATTCGTTTTATTGAGTATCTTCCTGCTGTTCTCAGTGCTCCCCACAGCTTGGGCGGAAGACACCGCCGAAGCTGAAGAGGAAACTACCGAAGAATCAGGCATAACGGATTATATTTCCATGGAGCCGGCGTTCGTAACCCACGTAGGCAGCCCGGGCGGCAAACTGACCTATCTGAAAGCAGCAGTCACCCTGCGAGCTTCCCGGCAGACCACGCGAACTGCCGTTGTGGCTCATATGCCAAGGTTGCGCCACGAATTTGTAATGCTGTTTGGTGAGCAAACGGATACCGACAAGCTGACCACAATGGCAGGCCAGCAGACACTGCGCGAAGAGGCAAAATCAAGAATAAACGGAGTGCTTGAAGAGCAGCAAACCGGCGAAGCCATCACCGGCGTACTGTTTACCGAGTTCGTCGTACAAAAATAGGACAAAATAAGCTAAAAACAGGAAGTTTCAGGCGATCCAGGACAAGAGGTCGTTACCGTTACCCGTGGCTCGCTCTTCGAGGATAACTTCATCTGCGTCATCCCAACCGGCCTCCCAGGCCGCTATGACAGCGTCTCCGCGATAAGGGCAGCGTGTCTTATCCATGCCCACGGAGGCTGCCAGATAGCCTTGGCGATAGGCTTTGTTCAGCGCCTCAACGTCCCAGCCAAGCTTCATATCCCTTGCCATGCCACTTCTCCCTGTAACTGAAGCTACTGAAGTTAGCTCCAGCGTCAGAAAGTGACAAATTTTTGTTCAACTTCTGTGAAGCACGCCCGTCAGGAGCGCAGATATTGCTCAAGAAAGTCACTGAATGCCAAGGTATCCGAGGCCTCAATTCGCTTCTGTTCTGTCAGAGAATCCTTGGTAGCGGCGGTAAATGCAGCTTCTACACTGGCATCCATGCCTTCCTGCCGCAGTGTGTTCTGGTGTTTGAGTGCCATGTCCATCGTCCAGTCCCGATGACCGAGCCCGGAAGCCTGCATGGCGTCAATAACCCGGGCAGACGGCACTTGGCTATCGCCCGATAGAACGTCCTGCTGGGCCGAAAGCGCCTTGCGATAAACCTCACCACCGTTCCAGCCGTCCAGTATTTCTGCCAGCGATTCAAGGCGATCCAGTATTTCCGTGGCCGCCTCACCGATTGGCGTGCGCTCACCAGCCCGGCACAGCGTTAGCTCGTGATTGCGCCCTTTGGTGACAACATCTTTGTAGTTGTCATCCAGCATGCTGCATTCCGCATCGTCGATTTGCGGCGACTCTGACAGCAAACAATCCAGCAGGAAGAGATCGAGGAAGTCGACCTGAGCCTCACTGACCCCTACCGGGGAGAAGGGGTCGAGGTCCAGGCAGCGCACCTCAATATATTCCACCCCTCGGGACTCAAGCGCGTGAATCGGCTTCTCGCCGCTTTTTGCGGTGCGCTTGGGACGTACCGCGCTGTAGTATTCATTCTCAATCTGCAGCACGCTGGTATTGATCTGGATAAACTTCCCATCACGCTGGGTACCGATGGCTTCATAGGGCGGCCAATTGGTATGAATCGCCCTGTCCAGCGTCTGGGTGTAGGTACTCAGCTTATTGAAACAGATATTCAACGACGACTGGGCGTTGTTGTGATAGCCCAGATCGCCCATGCGCAACGATGTGGCATGCTCGCCAAACCAGCTACGCTCATCAAATCGACCAAGATCGTGGCGCATGCCGTCAACAAAACTCGCATCCAGAGCGGGTGATGCACCGAACAGCAACATCAACAACCAGCTTCTGCGGCGGAAATTACGAATCAGCCAAAAATATTGCTCGGATTTAAAGTCTTTCATGCTTTGCTGGTCGCCGAGCGCTCTCTGCCAGATTTCCCAGAAGCTGTCCGGTAACGAGAGGTTGTAGTGCGTACCGGCTATGCTTTGCATCATGCGCCCATACCGCACCGCCAGCCCTTGACGGTATACATGTTTTAGCTGGCCTGTGTTTGACGAGCCATACTCCGCGATGGGAATACTGGCGTCACCATCCAGCTCGCAGGGCATGCTGGCCGGCCAGAAAACCTCATCCCCCAGGTTTTTTTGCACGAAGCGATGGGTGTTGCGCAGGGACTCCAGCATCTCGGACGTACTGCTGCACACCGGCGTGATCAGCTCCAGCAGGGCCTCGGAATAATCCGTGGTTATGGACGGATGCGTAAGCGCAGCGCCCAGAGCCTCAGGGTGGGGTGTCTGTGCAATGAACCCGTTGCGGTCCACGCGCAAACCTTCTTTTTCTACCCCTTTCAGAAATCCGTTCCAGTCGCTGGCTGCGAACTGGCGGAACACAGAATGGCGGGATTCGCCCATGATTGACTCCTGCTGCAGCCAGCCGCACCTTGTGGGCACCGCCGGCTGATGGAAATAGTTGAAACCGCTTAACGCTTGTCTTTGCTGGCCGACGCAAACGCCTGCGCCAGAGCCCCGGCCATGGCGCCCTGATCAGCACCCTTACTCTGTGCCCGGGAAGCCTTACCCGCCGGCTGCCCGCTGCGATTACCGGCATTCTGGCTACCCGCTGCGCGCCCGGGAGCGGACCGCTTTGAATCCGCCTTTTCACCTGGCTGGTCATCCATACGCATGGTCAGCGCAATACGCTTTCGCGGGATGTCCACTTCCATGACTTTGACCTTCACAATATCCCCGGCCTTGACCACTTCACGAGGGTCTTTTACGAAGGTATGGGAAAGCGCAGAAATGTGCACCAGTCCGTCCTGATGAACGCCGATATCCACAAACGCCCCGAAATTGGTGACGTTGGTAACAGACCCCTCCAGAACCATGCCCGGCTCAAGATCCCCCAGGGTTTCCACACCTTCTTCAAAGGTTGCAGAACGGAATTCCGGACGCGGATCCCGGCCAGGCTTCTCAAGCTCTGCGAGAATATCCCGGATGGTCGGCAAACCGAATTGATCTGTTACATAATCCTGGGGATTCAGACCACGCAAAAACGCCGCATCACCAATAATCCCGTCGATTTTACGGCTGTTCTTTGCTGCGATGCTCTCTACCACACCGTAGGCCTCAGGATGCACCGATGACCTGTCCAGCGGATTCTCGCCGCTGGCAATGCGCAGGAAGCCCGCTGCCTGCTCAAAGGTGCGCTCACCCAGACGGGCAACCTTTAACAGCTGCTTGCGGTTATGGAACATGCCGTTCTGATTGCGGTATTCGATAATATTCTGCGCGATGGTCTGATTAAGGCCCGACACTCTTGCCAAGAGAGGCGTAGAGGCCGTATTCAGATCGACGCCGACACCGTTTACACAATCCTCAACAACGGCATCCAGGCTGCGGGAGAGCTGAACCTGGGATACATCGTGCTGATACTGGCCAACGCCAATGGATTTCGGTTCGATCTTCACCAGCTCGGCCAGCGGATCCTGCAACCGGCGAGCGATGGACACTGCGCCGCGAATGGTCACATCGAGATCGGGCAGTTCTTTGGAGGCAAACTCCGAGGCGGAATAAATCGAAGCTCCGGACTCGCTCACCACGATGCGTGCCAACTTGAGTTCCGGATAGCGCTTGCTCAGATCAGCCACCAGCTTCTCCGTTTCACGGGATGCGGTGCCGTTGCCGATGGCGACCAATTCAATGCGGTATTCACGACACCAGGCCGCGAGCTTTTCAATGGAGCTGTCCCACTGGTTCTTGGGCGCGTGAGGGAAAATAGCGCCATGCCCGGCAACCTGACCCGTGCCATCAATCACCGCTACCTTTACACCCGTACGCAGGCCGGGGTCCAGCCCCAGAGTTGGTCGCGGCCCAGCAGGTGCCAGCAAGAGCAAGTCTTTCAGGTTGGCTGCAAACACGTTAATGGCTTCGGTTTCCGAGGCTTCACGCACCTGGGCCATGAGATCAGTCTCGATCTGCGTGGACAGTTTTACTCTCCAGGTCCAACGCACCACCTCTGACAGCCATTTGTCAGCGGCTCGATCGTTGTCCCGGATGTTCCAGCGCGCAGCAATGCGCTGTTCAGCGGGGTGTGGCTGGCGGCGGGCATCATCGACATCGCCCACAATAAGCGTGTAGGCAAGAATACCTTCGTTGCGGCCACGCAGTATTGCCAACGCCCGATGCGAAGGCACCTTCTTCAAAGGCTCACTGTAATCGAAGTAATCCCGGAACTTGGCGCCTTCGTTTTCCTTGCCTTCAATAACCGTGACTTTTAACTGCCCTTGCTGCCAGATCAAGTCTCGCAACTCACCCAACAGCTCAGCATCTTCGGCAAAACGCTCCATAAGGATATAGCGAGCGCCATCAAGTGCAGCTTTGGTATCCGCAATGCCCGCGTCCGCATTGATATAGCTTTCGGCCGTAGTTTCAGGTTCCAGGGTCGGGTCGCCATACAGGGCGTCAGCCAAAGGCTCCAGACCCGCCTCCCGGGCAATCTGGGCCTTGGTGCGGCGCTTGGGCTTGTAGGGCAGATAAAGATCTTCAAGGCGGTTCTTGGCATCTGCACTCAGAATGCTGGCGCGTAATTCGTCGGTCAGCTTGCCTTGCTCTTCAATGCTCTTGAGGATTGTGCCGCGACGATCTTCCAGTTCCCGGAGGTAACGCAGGCGCTCTTCAAGCGTACGCAGCTGGCTGTCATCCAGAGAGCCCGTCACTTCTTTGCGGTACCGGGCAATAAACGGAACGGTGGAACCTTCGTCCAGCAGGGCGACGGTGGCATTAACCTGTTGCTCACGTACGCCGAGTTCGTCAGCTATGCGCCTGGAGATACTGTTCATGCAACCTCTGTCTGATGCGTTTCTGATAAAGCAGCAAAGGTACAGCGGCTTACAGTTGCAGGCAAGCAGACTCGCCACGCTTGTTCAGGAATTGCACAAGGTCGGCCCAGGGCATGGGGCGGGCGTAAAAGTAGCCCTGGATTTCATCGCAGTGCTGCTGGCGCAGAAACTCAAGCTGACTTTCCGTCTCGACGCCTTCGGCCACCACACTGATCTGGAGGCTATGTGCCAGGCTGATAATGGCCCGGATAATATGCTCTGCATCTGCCGACTGCCCAAGCGCCTGCACAAACGATTTGTCGATTTTAACCAGTGAGATCGGCAAGTGCTGGAGATTGCTGAGGGAAGAAAAGCCCGTACCGAAATCGTCCAGCGCAAAACTGATACCCAGCTGATTGAGCTCGCGCAGGCAACGCTGTGCGTATTCGGGATCGTGCATCATGGCACTTTCTGTCAGTTCAAGTTCCAGCAGGCTGGTGTCGACATTGGCGTTGAAGATGATGCGGAAAATGGTTTCGGTCATCTTGCGATCGTGAAACTGCCGAAATGAGAGATTGACGGCAAACACCAGCCCGGGAAAACCCAGCTCTGCAGATTCCTGCAAGCGTTTGCAGGCCTGCTCTATTACCCAGTAACCAATAGGCACGATCAAACCACTGCGCTCTGCAACAGGTATAAACTCGTCCGGCCCAACCAGGCCGCGCTCCGGGTGATTCCAGCGCAGAAGACATTCAACGCCGCGCACCTCATTGCTGGCCAGATCAATTCTTGGCTGGTAATACAGCTCCAGCTCATTACCCCTGAGGGCATTGCGAAGATCTGCTTCCAGCCGGAGCTGGTAACCGGCAGAGATGTGCAACTGGCGATCATAGAAACGATAACTGGTGCCCGGATCCCGCTTGGCCTCAAACATGGCCCGATTTGCCCTGCGCATGAGATTTTCGGGGCTTTCTCCTGCTTCCGGATACGTGGCCACCCCCAGGCTGGCACTGACAACGACGCTCTGGCCATCAATCGTTACCGGCTCATCGAGGGCGTTGACTACTTTGCGTATGATCTGGGTGATATCGAGGGAGTCTTCAATTTTTTCAACGATAATGGCGAGCTCATCTCCGCCAATACGCATCAGGGAATCCACGCGACGCAGCCCCTGCCGGACCTGAGCGGCCAACCTGATCATCAGCTGATCGCTTTTCTGGTAGCCAAAGGACTCATTAATGCTGCGAAAATCATCGATATTGAGATGCAAAAGCGCCAGACGGTGATTTCCACGTTGAGCTCTTAGCAGCGCCTGCTGCAGCCTGTCGAAGAACAGATCCCGGTTAATAAAACCGCTTGCAACGCCGCGGCCAAGCTGGCTGTGAGCCGAATTCGCCAACTGCTCGCGATACCAGAGGCTCTTCACTGCCCGGCGAAAGCTCCAGTGATCAAGCCCCTGACGACTCAAATAATCTGCTGCTCCACCTGAAAGCAGATCAGGCGCGCGCACTCCCGGAGCCTCGGCACTCAAGGCAAGAACAGGACGGCCACCACTGGCAACCGCCAGATACTGCAAAAAGGCGGTTTCTGACCCACCATGGAAAACACAGTTCCAGACAATAATGTCGAACTTCGCATTGCGGATAAGATCGTCACAATCCACCAGATCCGGGCACCAGGTTGAATCCGGGTTCATTTCAGGGTCGCCCGCCAGCAGTGCGTCAAGCCAAAGAAAATCGGCATAATCCGGTGTCAGAACCAGAACGCGAAGCTGGTCATGTCCGACATTTTCCAGTGGCAAGGTCATTGAGCAAGATCCATGGGTGTGTGTGCAATCAATCCGTTCTGCTAAAAGGATAGCCGATAGATCGACAAGATACAGTCAGCCTGGTGTAGACTATTGTCTTACCAAGAAATCTCCCCGTCTTAATCCATTCTGGCCGTGTATTTGTGAACAAACTTAACCCGCGACAAAATGAAGCTGTGCGCTACACGGATGGTCCGTTGCTTGTACTGGCCGGTGCCGGCAGTGGCAAAACCAGCGTAATCACGCGGAAAATTGCCTATCTGATTGAGCATGTCGGCATTCCGGGTCGCCACATTGCTGCCGTTACGTTCACCAACAAAGCCGCCCGCGAGATGAAAGAGCGGGTGAGCCGGATTGTCGACCGCAAGCTGGCCCGCGGGCTGATTGTATCCACTTTCCATAATCTCGGGTTGAACATGATCCGGGAAGAACACGCCCACTTGGGCTACCACCCCGGCTTCTCCATTTTTGACGCGGAAGATGCCAAAGCCCTGCTACGGGACTTGATGCTTCGGGAAGCCAGCGCCGACGCCGGCGATGAGCTCAATGATGTCCAGATGACCATTTCTTCCTGGAAAAATGCCCTGCGCGGGCCCGCTGAAGCATATAGCAAAGCGGCAGATGAGCGGGAGCAGCGCATTGCCATCGTGTACAAACATTATAGCGAGTACCTGAAGGCTTACAACGCGGTCGATTTTGATGACCTGATTCTGCTTCCTGTACAGCTATTCCGCAACAACCCTGAGGTGCTGGCAAAATGGCGCCGAAAAATCCGCTACATGCTGGTGGATGAGTACCAGGACACCAACATTTGCCAGTACGAGCTGGTGAGAATGCTGGTTGCCGAACGTGCTGCGTTTACCGTAGTTGGCGATGACGACCAATCGATTTACGCCTGGCGGGGCGCGCGGCCGGAAAACCTCGCGCAGCTAAAGGAAGATTTTCCAAGCCTGAAAATCGTAAAACTGGAACAGAACTATCGCTCCACGTCGCGCATTCTGCGCAGCGCCAATACGGTCATCGCCAATAACCCACATGTTTTCGAAAAAGCTCTGTGGAGCGACCACACCATTGGCGACGAGATCCGCATTATCCGGTGCCGCAACGAAGATGCCGAAACCGAGCGGGTGGCCACCGAGATTCTCGACCAGAAGCTGAAGCAAGGGCTGGCGTTCCGGGATTTTGCCGTGCTTTACCGGGGCAATCATCAGGCTCGCCTGCTGGAGATGAAACTGCAGGCCTACCAGATTCCCTATCGCATCTCGGGTGGCCAGTCGTTTTTCTCGAAAAACGAGATCAAGGACGCCATGTCCTATCTGCGCCTGCTGATTAACCCCGATGACGACGCCGCTTTCCTGCGGGTGGTGAATGTACCAAGGCGCGAAATCGGCCCGCGCACGCTCGAGCAGCTCAGCCATTACGCTCGCGCTCGCAACGTCAGCCTTTTCCGGTCACTCAGTGACTTGGGCGCAGAAACTCATGTCACCGAGAAAGGCCTGGACCGGCTGCGGCGTTTTGCCCACTGGGTAGATGCCACCTGTGAGCGCCTGCACGGTGAAAACCCGGTGCCAGTGATAAAGCAGTTGTTCACCGACATCGAGTACGAAGAGTGGCTGCACCAGAACTCCGGCACGCCAAAACAGGCCCAGCGCCGCATGGAGAATATCTGGTACCTGGTGGATTCGATCCAGCGGATGCTGGAGGACGGTAAGGGCACTGCGGATGAGCTGGGCATCGAAGACGCGATCACCAAGCTGATTCTTCGCGACATGATGGAACAGCGCGAAGAGGAGGACGACAGCGACAAGGTACAACTGCTGACACTTCACGCATCCAAGGGCCTGGAGTTCCCCCATGTGTTCATCCTCGGGCTGGAGGAAGAAATCCTGCCGCACCGATCCAGCATTGAAGAAGGCAATATCGAAGAAGAGCGGCGGCTGATGTATGTGGGTATTACCCGCGCAAAAGAAACCCTGACCCTGACCTACGCCGCCCAGCGCAGGCAGTATGGAGAAAAGATCGAAACCATTCCCAGCCGGTTTCTGGATGAACTTCCCCAGGACGACGTGCGCTGGGAGGGCACTGGAGATCTGGATGCCGAGGCCAACCAGAAAAAAGGCAAGGCGACACTGAGCGCTCTACTTGGCGATTTAGGGCTATAAATGCAAAAACCCCGCACTCAGCGGGGTTTTGACAGCAGGAACCTCGGACTTACTTGCTCTCTGCCACTATATGCTCCACTGCAGCCGCGATTTCCTCATCCGGACAGCTGGCACAGCCGCCTTTGGCGGGCATAGCGTTAAAGCCATTGATAGCGTGACTGATCAGGGTTTCCATACCTTGATCAACGCGAGGTGCCCAGGCACCCGCATCACCGATTACCGGCGCGCCAGCAGCGCCTGTGGTATGGCAAGCCATACACACGGCACCGTAAACTTCGCTGCCTGAACGGGGCCCGGAGCTGGCTGTTTCAGAAGCAGCAGCGGCTTCACCGCACTCATCACCCTGCAGACAAACTTCACCAACCGGCTGAATACGCGCGCGGATTTCATCTTCAACACTTGCCATAACGGCACCGGCAGTAATGCCAAAACCGAGCAATACGACAGCCAGGACTTTCTTCATCTTCACAATGCACCTCGCATTTGAGCGTTATAATCTTTGGTTGCCGCATTATAGCGACTGAACCCCGGCAAAAAAACCGAATAGCAAAATCATAAATTGATTTCCACCATTTTTATTGCCATTGCGTAAGCGTGGAGACTCTTTCATGACATACGGTTACCATGTCGCAGCTTACACCAGAATTTCCAGGATTCGATTTATGAACAACCCGGAGAAACCCTTCCCGCACCCACTGCGCAAAACACTTCTGATCACAGAGTTCAGCGCGTTGGCAGTGCTGCTGGCATCCATGGGCTGGTTCTCGAGCCAGACGGATACCGGCCATAGTATCAACCCGGCGTGGCTGCTGATACCCGCGTTCGCAAGCTTCGCTGTTTTCCTGAGCTTCATTGGTCTTATGTACCTGCGCTGGATTATGGCGGTGAGTGCCGCCAACCAGCTTCGGCACAAAGTTGTTTTTTCCTTGCTGGCCATTACGCTGATCGGCGTCTGGGTTTACGGTATCGCCAGCACATGGCTCAGCCTCAATGCCGCATAGAGAGATTCGGAGTATGTGCAAACGCCCCAATGCCTGGGTTTTGAAGACTGCAGTACTTGTATTACTGTGGCCGGCGCTCGCAATTGCGCAGGAATCAACACAGGCAGACGACCGCCAGGCAACCTCCCCTGAGGAATGCGCACTGATCCGGGAAGGTGTTCAGCGCCTGGCCTGTTACGACTCTTTCGACAATCCACAGGCGGCCCGCGATCAGGCAAGCGAACGGCAGGTGGAGGAAGCGGAGCTGGCAGCCGAGACACTGGCCCCAAACCGGGAAACACAGGGGTCAGTGGCTGAGGATTCCGGCGACGACGATCCCGAGAGTCGTGTGATGACCAACCTGGTCAACCAGCACCTGACCGCTGAGAAAGCACTGTTTTCGTTTTCTGGCAGTTTCATAAGCCACAAGCCCACTTATATCCTGCCAATCACCTGGATGGACGATCCAAATAAGGTGCCAACCAGTCCGAGAGTTGGCGCGACCGGCTATGACTACGGCCTGGAAAACGAGGAGGCCAAATACCAGATCAGCTTCAAGGTTCCCCTGATGACAGGCTGGCTGGATGACAGCACTACGTTATGGTTTGGTTATACCCAACGCTCATTCTGGCAGGTTTATAACCAGGACGAATCTGCGCCTTTTCGGGAAACCAATTTCGAACCCGAGGTTTTTCTCCGCCACCAGGCGAACTGGAACCTGGGTGCTGTGACACTGAGCGGCATAGCGCTGGGCATTAATCACCAGTCCAACGGTCAGTCAGAACCCCGCTCACGTAGCTGGAACCGGATTATTGCAAGCGCTGGCTTTACTCATGGTCGCTGGCTTTTTATTGTGCAACCCTGGTATCGCATTCCGGAGAGCAGCAAAGACGATGACAATGCGGACATTGAGAGTTTTCTGGGGTATGCCAACTACAATATTGTTTACAAGCTTACGGAGGATCGGACGTTTTCTCTGAAGCTGCTGAACAATCTGCGTTCGGATAATCGCACGTCACTGGAGTTTGGTTATAGCTTTCCTTTGGGGGACACGATTAAGGGGTTTTTCCAGTATTACAACGGGTATGGGGAGAGTCTGATTGATTACAATCATCGGATTGAGCGGTTTGGGCTTGGGATTATGTTGAACGACTGGCTTTAGGTTTGGTGCTTAGCCGCAAGTTTAGTGCAAGACCGGGGTGCCGGAAGGGAGTCCGGCCCCAAACTACATGGCTAGCGCCGTCTTTGGTTCTAGCCATCTCCTCTGAAGCAATTATTTATTCAACTGCTCCATTTCTGCGAGCAACTCTTCTGTTTTCGCTTTCATCAACGGTATGTCAGCACGGGATTCCACGTTCAGGCGAACGACGGGCTCGGTGTTGGACATACGCAGGTTGAAACGCCAGTTGTCGAATTCAACACTGAGGCCGTCTACGTAGCTGATACTTTTTGCGTCGGCGCCGTATTTTTCCTCAATTGCCGCGATTACCTTGGGTGGGTTATCGATGGTGCGGTTGATTTCGCCGCTGGCCGGGTAGGCTTCGATGCGGGCGTCTATGAGGGATGAGAACGGCTTGCCAGACTGACACAGGCGTTCGGCGAGCAGTAGCCAGGGGATCATTCCGCTGTCGCAATAGGCGAAGTCCCGGAAGTAATGGTGCGCGCTCATTTCTCCGCCGTATACGGCGTCTTCGTCGCGCATACGCTGTTTGATGAAGGCGTGGCCGGTTTTGCTTTCGATGGCTTCACCGCCGGCGGCTTCTACCAGGTCCTGGGTGTTCCAGATCAGCCTGGGGTCGTGGATGACTTTGCCGGGGCCGGTTTTGCGCAGGAACTGATCCGCCAGCAAGCCGACGATGTAATAGCCTTCAATAAAACGTCCGTTTTCGTCGAAGAAGAAACAGCGGTCGTAGTCGCCATCCCAGGCAATACCCATTGCGGCGCCGTGCTCTATCACTGCGTCGGCCGTGGCCGCACGGTTTTCTTCGAGGATGGGGTTGGGTACGCCGTGAGGGAAGTTGCCGTCTGGCTGGTGGTGCACTTTGATGAATTCGAACGGAAGGTGCTTTTCAAGCTGGTCGATCACCAAACCAGCGCCGCCATTGCCGGCGTTGACCACAATCTTGATCGGTGCCAGGGCGGCTGCATCGATGTACCCCAGCAGGTGGTCTATGTAGGCGCTGGTGACTTCCAGTGGCTCATATCTCCCCTGCACCGGCGCATCTGCAAATGGCTCTCGCACTCTGTCACGAATGTCGTTCAGGCCATTGTCGGAGCTGATCGGGCGGGATTCCGGCCCCACCATTTTCATGCCGTTATGGTTTTTGGGGTTGTGGCTGGCGGTGACCATGATGCCACCGTCCATTCCATAGTGGCTGGTCGCAAAGTACACGTACTCCGTGCCACACAAGCCTATATCGAACACGTCGGCACCGGCAGCCATCAGGCCCGAGCTCAGGGCTTCGGTGATCTCGTGGCTAGAGAGGCGGATATCGTATCCGACGATGACCTTTTTGGCACCTGTGATTTCCACATAGGCGCGCCCGATACGCTCGGCCAAAGCCGGGTTCAACTGCTCAGGCACACTTCCGCGCAGGTCGTAGGCTTTAAAACAGGACAGATCCATTGTCAGTATTACTCCGCTGCGGCAGATTGCAGTTGGATGTAGTTCTGAATGCCCATCTGGTTAATCAGTTCCAGCTGGGTTTCGAGCCAGTCAATGTGCTCTTCTTCGCTGTCCAGGATGCTGCGGAACAACTGGCGGCTGGTGTAATCCTGGACTTCTTCGCAGTAAGCAATGGCTTCTTTCAGATCAACATGGGCGATGTGTTCGATTTTGAGGTCACAGGCAATCATTTCCTCAACGTTTTCGCCGATCATCAGCTTGTTCAGGTCTTGCAGATTGGGCAGGCCTTCCAGAAAAAGGATGCGCTCGATCAATTGATCGGCGTGCTTCATCTCATCAATGGATTCTTCGTATTCCTTGGCCGCAAGCTTGGTGATGCCCCAGTCTTTGTACATGCGCGAATGCAGGAAATACTGGTTGATGGCTGTCAGCTCGTTGGCAAGAACTTTATTCAGAAACTGGATGACTTTCTTGTCGCCTTTCATTGCAGCACTCCTTGATCTAAGCCGGGCAATACACCTTCTCTAGGCAAAAGGCTTGCTGGCTAATTGGTTCGGGTTCAGAAAACTCTCTCGGTTTTCCAAGAGGCTCTCTCGTCACCCTACAAGGATAGCGCTTTAAGACGCATTACAAAATTGCGGAAAGAAAATAAACGCCGGGCGCGTCAGGCGGGGCTTGCCAGCATGTTTGCCAGTGCAAGATAATCCGGCGCTCGGCTTTCGCGCAGGATACCGCGCGCCATACAGGCGCAACGCCCGCACTGGGTGCCTACGCCAAGCTCTTTACCGAGCTGACGCATGGAAGACACACCGTTTTCTGCAGCTTCACGGATGTCCCGGTCTGTGACTCCGAGGCAAAGGCATACATACATAACACAACTCCACCAACGACAATAATGTTAGTGATAATTATTGTCATTAGCATCCCTGATTGCAACCCTATCGTGTTAATTTTGTGCAAAGGATTGTTTCAGCCCTCGGATTCCCGGGTCAGGTTTCGACAGCCTGAATCCGTTACCACCACGTTATCCTCGATGCGTATTCCACCACACCCCTCCAACTCATCGAGTAACGGACGATTAATATGGCGCTCAAGAGGGCCAGACAACAGCGGCTCCAGCAGGGAGGGAATGAAGTACAACCCAGGTTCGATGGTAACCACCATGCCGGGTTCCAGCGTTCGCATCAGGCGCAAAAAAGGCGCATCAGCAGGCGACGGAACC
Organism: Marinobacter sp.; assembly: GCA_018066865.1. GTDB lineage: Bacteria > Pseudomonadota > Gammaproteobacteria > Pseudomonadales > Oleiphilaceae > Marinobacter. Next base: position 34,044 of record JAGPVT010000148.1, read on the forward strand.
GGTTTGCCGGCAACATCGTGTACCTGAACGCCCAGGAAATGCCCGATGCCGTGAGGGAAAAAGGCCCGGGTAACACCTTCGGCCACCATTTCCTCGTCGCTCAGGCCGCTGACCAGTCCTGTCGCGCTCAACAGTGCCGCAATACCCAGGTGCGTTTTGCGGTGGATGTCTACGTAATCAACGCCCGGCGCCACCATTTTGCAGAGCCGGAACTGCAACTGCTCAAGCCCCTGCACCAGTGCGGCAAATCGCCCCTCCCCAACGCCAGCGGTGGTGCGGGTAATGTCTGAGCAATAGCCTCGATAACGCACGCCGGCATCAATCAGCAAACTCCGGGATTTTGTGGGGGGCGTTGTGTCGTAATATTGATAATGCAGCGTGCCAGCGTGCTCGTTTACCCCAATAATGCTGTGATAAGGCGCATCGGCCTCACGCTGCTGCGTTGCGCGCTGATACGCCAGGTTGATTTCAAACTCACTGGCACCGGCCAGAAATGCATCGCGGGCTGCGTGGTGCCCGGCCATTGCCAGTTTGTTGGCGTGTGCCAGGCAGGCAATTTCGTAGGCTGTCTTGTGCACCCGGGTTTCATCGAGCGCAGCGCGAAGTGCGCCCGGGTTCTCGTCACCAGGGAGGTCTGCCAGCATAGACGGATCACCGATAACCGCTAGTTGGCTGACACCGCTCAGTTCAGGCGCCGAGCGGCTTTCACTGAAACGAAGCTCGAATTCTTCCAGCCAGGGCTCCTGCGCCAGTTCAAGGCTCGCGTGCCAGAAATCAACCGGCTGATATAGCGAGAGCAATGGCTTGCGACCTTTGCGGATCAGCAGCCATGCATGCTCAAAGCCGGCCAGCCCCGTCCAGTGCAGGAACGGCCCATAGCCCTGAAAGTGCCAGGACTGATCATCGCCATAACGCATGGGGGCGGCGCCGGAACTGATCAGCAGGCCGTCATACCCGTGATCTTCCAGAACCTGCTCATAGCGGCTCTGCAGAATACCCATATGATCAATCTGAAGGGATAGCAGGTCAGTGTCAGGCATGTTGGTTTTCCAGTCAGTTTTCAAGGGGCGGATTAAAGTCGAAACACCAGAGGCAATACAAGTGCGGTAAAAACGCCCGTCAGACCCATACCCAGAGAAGCAAAAGCACCTGCGGTATGGCTGATTTCAAACGCTCTGGCCGTACCAATGGCGTGGCCATTAAGGCCAAGGGCAAAACCGAGAATGCGTTCATCTTCGACCCGTAACCACTTTGCCAACAGATCAACAAACAGCGTTGCAACCACACCGGTTATCAACAGACCGCCCATCATAAGCGGCACTGACCCACCCAACTGCTCGGTGATACCGATAGCGATCGGTGCTGTCACCGACTTGGGAGCGAGCGATGCCAGCACCTCTAACGTAGCGCCCATCGCCCAGGCGATCAAAACCGCATAAACCGCTGCCATTGTGGCCGCCAGCGGCAGTGTGACCACAATCGGGATCCACATGGCCCTGATATGGTGAATCTGCTGATACAGGGGGATTCCCAAAGCCACAGTGGCAGGGCCAAGTAACACCGTGATCCAGAGCGCACCCTCCTGGTAGCGAACATAGTCTACGGATAAAACAGCAATCACCGCCGCCAACATCACAGCCGAGAGCACCACCGGCGGCATCCACAGCGGGCGTCCCATGCGTGCAAACAGCCAGTTGCCGGCAAAAAATGCACACAAGGTGAGCCCGATGGCGAATATCGGACTGGCAGAAAAAAGGCCAGGGAGTGCGACAAAGCGCTCAACAAGCTCAGTCATTCGCCTGGCTCCGCGCAGAAAGTCGCAACACGCTCTTCATTAACAGCAGCGTGGTCAAAACACTAAGAAAGGTACCCAGCAGCAATGCGGCCGAGACTGCCAACCACTGCCCGGAAAACTGCGACGCCATGAAGAACACCCCGACCACGCCAGGCATGATCAGCAGCACGAGGATGGAAATCAGTGCTTGGCTGGACGAAGCAAGCGCATCGCTCACCCTGCCTCGCAACATCAGCGTCAGCGTCATCAGGATCATACCCAGCACACCACCGCTAACCGGAATGAGAAACACCAGCCGCAAAGCCTCGCCAAAAAGAAAAAACAGAACCAGTATCAGAAAACCGCGCAACATCGACATGCCGTCATGCTCATCATCCGGAGAATTGCATTACACTAGCGCAAACCAACATCTCGATACCACTGCAGGACGGTCATGGCGCTCAAAGCAACCATTTTTAAAGCCACGCTCAATATTGCCGACATGGACAGGCACTATTACGCGGATCATCAGCTCACCCTGGCCCGGCACCCGTCGGAAAACGACGAGCGCATGATGATTCGCCTGCTGGCCTTTGCACTGAACGCCTGCGAGGGGCTCGAGTTCACCAAAGGCCTGAGCACCGACGATGAGCCGGAACTCTGGCAGAAAAGCCTGAGCGACGAGATTGAGCTGTGGATTGAGCTGGGCCTGCCCGACGAAAGTCGCTTGCGCAAAGCCTGCAACCGCTCTCGCCAGGTTATTCTCTACGCTTACGGTGGTCGCGCCGTGCCTTTATGGCTGGAGAAGCATCACAATAAGCTGAGCCGTTTCAAAAACCTCACGATTATCAACCTGCCCGAAGAATCCACCGAAACCTTCGCCGGACTGGCAGAGCGCAACATGAATTACCAGGTAACCATTCAGGATGGAGAGGTATCGTTCAGCAATGAAGGCGCGCTGGTGAGCATCACCCCGGAACCCCTTTTCCCGTAACAAAAGGCTGGCCTGGCAACGGACTCGGGGCTGGACAGTGCTCGCTTGCACACGTAAGATTGCGCACTCGAAATTGACGCACAGCCGTCGCATTCGAATGCGCCCGTAGCTCAGCTGGATAGAGTACTGCCCTCCGAAGGCAGGGGTCACAGGTTCGAATCCTGTCGGGCGCGCCATATTTTTCAAGGCCTTACGTGAAAGCGTAGGGCCTTTTTATTTGGCTGTGCCCAAATTGGGTCCATGGTGTGTCCACAGAAAAAATAAAGAATAGTTGGCTGCCGTATTTTTGACTGTTGCCCAACATCAGCGGTTTTGCACATCGGACACAGAAATAGCCCTCTCATGTCTTAAACCTATGTCGCTTAGCTTTAAGCTCGAACTCCGCAAAGATTCTCGAACTCGGGCCAACTACTACCGAATTGAGCAAGCTCATCGGTACTACAAATCACCGTCAAACAACTCCCTTCCGGATGTCTCTTCAGCCTAGTTAGCCCTGTATAAAGCAATGCCAAAGACTTCGCCGAGACCTTTTCTCCGATATAGATCACTAATGACCTCGACTCCCAGCCTTTGAAACTGTGCAAGGTCGTTGCCTTTACACGAGCATCTCCCATATAGAATCCGACTTTCTGGCGCCGACACTCCTGCTCATCTTGATCGTACGTATGCACAGACTTCACGCCTTTCTGCCCCAACTTTCGGACGACTTCATACCCCACTGCGCGACTGTTACAGAGAAAGGTAGCGTCTGCCATCGAGTAGCCTTCTCGACCTTCTTGGGTGAATAAGCGAAGAACTTCATCACAACAGACGGTTTCCGCATCTTCTTTGTTTGTTTGTACCCAGCGGAGCGAGCACTCATCCAGTCCCAAGTCGATTTGAGCAAGCTTTGGCAAGATCCTGCTAGCTTCAGGGAGATACTTCTCAGCAAATTCGGAGGCCTTTTCAAGAGCAGAGCGAGGCATGCGATAGCTCACATCTAATTCAGCCCATTTACCCGTAAAGCCAGCGCCCTTCATAGCTTCATCGGTCCATGCACCAGCAGTTCCATAGATGTCCTGCGTCACATCTGCAACAAGCAGCATTTCACCACGTGGCTTGCAGACCTTTCTCAACACCTCCCACCATTCCGGGTAGAAATCCTGCCCTTCGTCTACCAATACCGCATCGTACTGGCTCACGAAATGACTATGGTCCAACACTTCTTTAACGAGCCTCGGTAGCGCTTCTGCCAGGACCACCTTTGGATCATTATCTTCCCATAGCTCCGCGTACTCATCTTCAGCACCATGTTCCTCGCAGATTCGCCTGCACCAACTATGAAAGTTCAGCCAGGTCACATCAGACCGAGTCCGTCCTCGGGCATTGGGCCAACGCACAGCAACATCCATCAGGTAATGCAGCAAAGTAATGTTGAAAGTGACTACAAGAACTTCCTTCCCTTGCCCTAAAATCTCCGCAGCGCGGGCAGCGAGAATCAGCGATTTACCTGAGCCCGCTGCACCTCGTATCCTCCGATACCCCGATTCTGTTCGGCTAGTAACAAATGTCCGCTGGTTCTTATCAAGCTCGATCGGCCGGCGCTGGGTCGCTGCTGCGTCCGGCTCAATAAGCCAGTTGCGAACATCCTTTGCCATATCCGTATTCATTTGGTAAGAAAATTTCCGAGTGCTCTCAGGAAAAACCGATTTGATATCTACCTCAGCTAACGCTATGCAGCCTGAGAGTGGGTTGTACTGGGGAAACTCATGCATGTTGTGGTATTCCAAGCTCGGACGGAAAAGTGCCCTAACCCTGTCATCATCAGCGAACGGGAATATCACTCCAGCGGTAATTGCGGAAAATCCACCCCGTTGCTTCAACCTTGGACAATAGAGTTCGTAAACCTCTTTTTTATAGCTTCGAACCTTCTCAATGGGGTTATCGGATTGGTGTGAGAAAGTAATACCTTCTTTGCCTCGTGCCATCAGTTCTGGTGGTCGCCCTTCTCTTTGCTCCATCCAGTAACTCATGAAATCAAGATCCCAGTCCTTGACTTCAAAAACGGCAATACCAGATCAAACGATCGAGGGGAGAGAATTATATCGGCTATCGGATTGCACGGACAGGCTAACCGCCATAGTGAGCACCTCCAGATTTACAAAGCGGGCCACTTCGAGAATTTGCAGTGGCTGCCAACGTATACATGATGCGGGCAGCCCGAGAAATCCTAACGTTGGGAGCGACGAGCAATCAGCGCCAGTGGGCCACCACCCGGCGGCCCCTGATGCTCGGCGCCACCGGATACATAGATCATCGGGTTGCTCGTAGCTGCAGCCAGCACTGCGCCGACAACAGAGCGGGCGTGACGGGTGTGGTTAATATCCGAATCGTCCAGCATGGTGTTGCGATAGCCCCGAACACGACCGCTGGGATCGGCCTCGGCTTTTGCGAGTATCTGAACAACCTCGAACCCTTCCGGTGCAAGCGCCCTGGCACTCTGAGACGCTCGCTCAAACACTCCTACATCCAGCGCATCCGCCATAACATCGTGACATATAAACAGGTCCCCCTCAGACGCAGGGGAGTTGCCCATTACAACCACCTCACAGCAATCCAGCTCTGCGCCTGCCGACGCCGAGGCTACAGCCGAGTAGCTCTGGAAATCCGTGCAGTTGAGCCCTTCTGCGGCGGCCGCATCGGTGAACCCGCTTTCGCCAAGCCCTATCGCAATACCAAGTGCCGATGCTCCCCGGGAATAAGCCATGGATTTATAGGTTTCCGTGGTGATCGTGCTCCCGCCACTGTCTGCGAAATCAGAGGACACCAGCAAGGGGCACTTTACCTGCACAAAATGAACATCTGCCGGGTCGACAATGCCGGCGTCAACCATAGCCGTTTTGGTCGCTTCTGATACCAGACGGATCTGTTCCTCTCGGCCCAGCGCCGCGGGCGTGATCACCGGCGTTCTTGCGACTCCAGCAGCAAAGGCTTTTTTACCGTCAGCTCGACGATTATCCGCTGAGGCCCTTCCTGAGCGGCTGACAATTGTCAGGTGGGGACTCAGAACACCTTCCGTTCCGCCTGACATAACCATGGAAATGGTTGCAGCCCGTTCAGCGCCGAGATACTCCCGGAACAGCGCCTTCAGTTCACTCGCCATGTAGGCGCGGGTGAAATCATTCACGCAACCGTTGCCTTCGGTCTTTCCGAGTATGGCGATAACCTCACTGGCACGGATATCACCGTTGTCGATGGCAAGCCGGAGCCCACTCACATCGCCGGGGTGATCAATCGGGATAGTATGGATATGGCAATGCATCAATCAGCTCCTTCCTGCTGCCAGAAAATAAAACGGCGATCGATCGCCTCAAGAATCCAGAAAAAAGCCAGCCCGATGAAGGCGGCAGCGAAAATAGCGGAAAACATAACGTCGGTATCCAAATGGTAAGACGACACCAAGACCACGTAGCCAAGCCCAGCGTTCGCACCCACAAACTCACCAACAATCGCGCCGACAACCGCCAGTGAGCTGGAGATCTTCAATGCCGACATCACATAGGGCAGGCTGGCAGGCAGACGTAACTTCCAGAATATTTCCTGTCGGCTGGCCTGATAGGTCCGGAAGAGCTCATCACTCTCAGCGTCGATGGATCGCAAACCCTTCACGCTGTTGATCAACACAGGGAAGAAGCAGATCAGGGCTGATGCCGCAATTTTCGAAGCCATGCCGGTGCCCAGCCAAACCACCAGCAAGGGCGCCAGTGCGACCAAGGGCGTTGTTTTCAGGGCAATCGCCACGGGAAAAAGACCCAACTCGACAGGCCGGAAATGCACAAACATGACCGCGACAAAAAAGCCGGCAATGTTCGCAATCAAAAAGCCCCACAAGGTCTCCTGGAGCGTTACCCATGTATGGTTCAGCAGGTCTGAATCCATCGCATCCAGCACGTCAGATGGCGCCGGGAGCATGTAGGCCGGAATTTTGAAGGCATCGACGGATACTTCCCAGGCCACAAGCAGCAGGCTGATAAACACCAGCGGGTACAACAGTGCGTCGTAACGCTTGAGAATCTCTAAGGGCCGGCGTTCAGATACTTCAGTCATCACTTTGCAGCTCCCGTCGCAGCCTGGCGATTGTCTGTTGATAAAGCGGCGTCTCTTCAACGCTGACAAAACCGGCACTTCGTGGTTTCGGTAACGGCACGTCAATAATCGAGCGTATCCCCGCAGGACGGCTGCTTAGCACCACCACCCGGTCAGACAAGCTGACCGCCTCGTGCAGCGAATGAGTAACCATGACAATGCTCTTGAGTCCGTTCGCTCGGTTCTCCCAGAGCTTGAGCAGTTCAAGATTCAGTGTGTTACGGGTCATTTCGTCGAGCGCTCCGAACGGCTCATCCATCAAGAGCAGTTCCGGTTCAGCCGCCAGTGTCCGGGCAAGTGCGACGCGCTGCTGCATGCCTCCGGATAGTTGTTTCGGATAATAGTTGGCGTAAGACAGCAGTCCCACCAGCTCAAGTGCGGCCTCGGCCTTCCCCCTGCGAAGGCTCTGGGGCGTTTTTTGAGGCCCCAGGGAGAGGCTCAGTTCTACGTTTCCGCGAATGGTGAGCCAAGGCATAAGAACCGGCTTCTGGAATGCCATGCCACGGCGCGGCTTAACCTTCGGGAAGGTCACCTGACCAGCACCGGATCTGCCACCCGCATCCGGCTTGAGCAGTTCAAGCATCAGCCTGAGCGTGGTGGATTTCCCGCAGCCGCTCGGGCCGATAATGGATACAAATTCACCCTGCCTGATATTCAGGTCAATATTCCGCAATATGTGCGTATCGTTCAGAGTGAGACTGCAGTTCTGCAGAGTCAGGAGCGGATTCCCGGCCAAAGCGTTACCGCCAGGGGACTCCGCCGAGACAAGTGTGGCTGTCGATTGCATTATTTGGCCTGTTCCAGGAATTCGTTTGTGTAGGCCTTTTCAAGTTCCTGTTTCTCGTCCAGGAATCCCAGGGATAGCAACTGCTCCTGAAGATTCTGCCACGCCATGCGGGTCATATTGCCCAGAGGAGGCTGTTCAGGAGCAAGCAGGGGAATGCTGGCATTCATCATTGCCAACTCGTGATCAAAGTTCAGCTTGTCGCTGTATTTGAGACCAAAACGGGCAACTTCTTCCGGGTTCTCCAGGGCATAGGCCCAGCCCCGGAAACTGGCGCGAACAAACGCTTTCACCAATTCAGGATCGGACTCCATGAGGTCATTCCGGGTAAAGAGCGTATCGGCGTAGAAGTTGATGCCGTAGTCCTCGGGTGAGATGACATTCACCTCATGCCCTTTCTCCTGTACTGAGATAACCTCATTAATCACATATCCGGGCCATGCCTGAACCTGGCCGTTCAGCAAGGGGCTAAGATCGTATTTAACCGGCATCTCTCTTATCGCAGTCTTTTTCAGACCCGCAGCCTGAACCATAGCCCGGTAGGTCAATTCCTCATTGCCACCCAGCTTTACACCCACCAGCTTTCCTTCCAGATCCGCAAGCGTTTCAATGCCCGAATCCGCCATCGCAAACAAAGCAAACGGTGTTTTCCGGTAAACAGCCCCTACCGCTGTGATCGGTACACCTTTTTCTCTGGCCAGCAGGATCTGATCTGCACCGGTAATGCCGAAGTCTTCGCTGCCGGATGCAACCATTTGCACAGCCGGGAAATCGACACCGCCGGGACGAATCTCAACATTGAGCCCTGCATCTTCATAAAATCCTTTCTCCTTTGCAGCATAGAACCCGGCAAACTGAGCTTGATGCACCCATTTGAGCCTGAGTGTCACGTCTTTCAGTTCGCTTGCAGCGGCCGCCTGTGAAACCACTGTGAAAAGAAATGTCAGCCACATCAAAAAGATCGGCCTTACTATGCCTGCGGTCATTCGGTCGTTTTTCATGTTTGCCTCTCATATGCAACGGGAATCCCTCGAATCACACAACAATAGTGACTCACGAGCGAGCTTGACAAGCGGCAATTAAAGCTCATAGTGATGCCTAAAAAGCATCACTATACAAAGTACTAAACCGACCGTTCCCTACCCAGTTACCATGCACATAGAGAGGCTTTCAGCGTGCAACACACCCGTTATCTTCACTACGTTGACGAAGTAGCCAGGGCCGGCTCAATTCGCAAAGCTGCAGAGCGCCTGAACATAGTATCCTCAGCGGTTAACCGTCGAATTCTGGACATCGAACGTGAGGTAGGCGCCCAGCTTTTCGAGCGTTTGCCACGAGGGGTTCGACTGACATCTGCAGGAGAGATATTTGTCGTCTATGCGCGTAGCCAGATGGCGGAAACTGAACGGATGAGGTCGGAAGTCGAAGCTCTGAATGGCCTCAGGCGAGGAGAGGTGAGGCTGGCGGTAATTGAAGCTGCGAGCGCAGATTTTCTTCCACGCCTGATCGCAGATTTTCAACGCAGATACCCAAAAGTCGCCTTTAGAACCACCGTGTGTGGCAGGGAAGAAGTTATGCAGCGGCTGCTGAACTTTGAAGCCGATCTCGGGCTGGCGCTGAACCCACCAGCGGAAACCAAATTCAGACCCTTGATGGTAGTAGAGCAGCGGGTCAGGGCCTTGGTGGCCGCCGATCATCCCCTCACCCGACAGAACTCGGTCAGAGTTCTGGACTGTCTGGACTACCCGGTGGCCTTACCCGCGCCATCGTTGGGAGGCCGGGTGCTTTTGAATACCTTTCTCGCCAATTCATCTATCAATATCGAACCCGCCCTTGAATCGAATTCGTATGAAATGATGCGGAACTTCGCAAGGCTGGCGGGCGGCGTGTGCTTCCAGGTGGATATCGGCATTTCGCCCCGGAGTGAGACCGACGATCCCCGGCTGTCGAACGACCTGGTGGCATTGCCGCTGACCGATAGCCGGCTTCCGGTGGGAAAGCTGGTGATGGGAATGCATCACGACAGGGCTCTGCCTGTCGCCGCCGCAAAATTCGCTCAGGAAATGGAGCTGGCTCTATCGGCCTTTTAGCAAACCTGCAGGCATTTGAAGCCTGAGCCAGAACGTATCCCGCCCGAAACCACGAGAGAATGTCATGCCCCAGTTTCAATGAGTCGGACATGGCAGGGGTTACTATACATCTCAGTGCTCGGTTGGTTCGCGTGACTAGGGTATCAGGTCCTTACCAGCCACGTTTATTGGTGAGGCGACTCACTCCCTCGAGATAAAACCGCGAATTTCAAATCGGGCATCCTATTGCGCCCCCGAAGGGGCTAGGCCACAACAGCAGCCGACAGGGCTATAAGTCCAATGCCGCCTACCACAGCTGCGGTAAGGTTGCGGGTTGTACGCAACACTGCGGAGCCATTGCGCAGCGCCGAACGACCAACAATAAAGGCCAGTCCCGCAATCACCACCTGAATCAGAGCCAGGCCCAAAAGGTATGTGCTTAATGGTGCGGGTTCTGCGCCGATAATAGCCTCACCGTAGGCAAGACCGTGAAAAACCGCCGCCAATGAGCCGGCCAGTCCAGCGATTTTGAGGTGTTTCGGGGTACGCAGCAGAAAAAGCCCAACCACTATGACCGAGGCCGCCACCAGGAACTCCACATACGGCAGGGTAACGCCACTCCACTGCAGTGCTGCACCCAGCGCAGTTGCTGCCACCAGTGCCATTGGGAACAGGGGCGAGCGAAGTTGAGCAAAAGCGCTTAACAAGCCGATGGCAATAATAAAAGCAAGGTGGTCGAAGCCAATAATCGGGTGCCCCAACCCTGACAGCAATCCTTGCCAGAGAGTCGATGGCGTCTCCCCGCCCATAGGATGGTGGCCATAGGCAGTTAATGGCAGCGCCAGCAAGATCAGCTTTAGCGGTAGGAATTTCATCTTTGCATCTCCGATGGTTTCACGTTCGGTTTATCCATCTGACTGGATACCTGGCACATCGCCGACAGAAACTTCTCCGAGTCGGAGATGGTCGATAGATAGCCACCTTCAACCTTCAATAACTGAATGGCGATATTATGGGTGTTCTGATCTGGCTCGGCACAACAGTCTTCCAGCACCAGCACGTTATAACCCCGGTCAGCAGCCTCTCGGACTGTAGAGTTAACGCAAACCCCCGTGGTTACACCCGTGATGATCAGGTTTTCAATTTTCTTGTTGTTGAGAATGTGATGCAGGTCAGTGCCATGAAAGGAGCCCGTGCCCGCCTTGTCAATGACGATCTCGTCTTCTTCCGGTTGTAATTCGTCAATAAAATCCCAGCCGATTTCACCACGAATCAGTAACCGCCCAAGCGGCCCCTGGCTACCGATCTCGGCGCCGGCCAAGGCTGTTTTCATGCGCTTACAACGGGGCAGATCGGAAAGATTGGGGCGATGCCCTTCGCGGGTATAGATCACCTCTATGCCAGCCTTCCAGCACGCCTCGCGGACCGCGGTGATGCGCGGAATAGTCGCGCGCGCTGGCCCCAAATCACCGCCTCTGTTGTGCATGTAGCCGGAGGGAGCGCAGAAATCTCGCTGCATATCGATAATCATCAATGCTGTTTTTCCCGGCAGGAGCGGTCCTTCTATAGGGAAATCATAAGGGTCACCTGGGATAGTCATTGGACGGCCTCTGGTTGGACAACATGATGGCCTTGCCGTTGCTGTTCCTGCCGGTGCTCCCCGGCCTTAACCACCTCGGCTTCCCGTTCACGGAGCTGACCCGGCTGCCACAGATTCCTGGCTTCCAGAAGGCTCTGCAAAGCTTCCAGCCAGCAGCTGTAGTAGTCCTCATCGGTGGTGATACAGCCGTCTTTCTCTTCCTCTTTAATACGTTCGATCAAAGCCGCCTGGAATTGTTGCAGAGTAAAAAGCTGCTTGTTACTGGCGGCCAGCGTCATACCAAATAAGCGAGCAGACCAGGGCGTGCTGAAGGTCAGGTTTTCAAAGCCTGTCTGGCGCAAGGCGGTTAAAAGAGTGTCTGATTGCATGTTAGTTTTCCTGGCCGTTCAGCTTGATGTCGCGGGCGACCCCAATCATGTGATCGCGGCTGATAAGGTCAATCAGCTCTGCTTCGCTAAGATGCTCAGTATTTTCAGGGCGTTCCGGCATGACCAGATAACGGATTTCGGAAACACTGTCCCAGACTGCGTATTCCAGACCAAGGTTGCCACTGATTCCAGACGAAGCCTGCCACCCATTCCACGCGAAAGCTGCCACTGATTCCACGGCAAAGCTGCCACCCCGGCAGACTGCCTGAATCGTCATCAAAACCGTCCG
>JAGPVT010000161.1 GCA_018066865.1 Marinobacter sp.
GCTATGGCGACTACGCTCCCGTAACCTATATCGGTCGGATCAGCACCATCCTGTTCATGTTCGTCGGCGCTATCACTCTGCTAACGCTGATTGTCAGCGATTTTATCGAGTACCGGTTCTACCGCCGGGAACGCATTCTCACCGGACGCTGGATCTACAAAATGAACAACCACATTATCATCATCAATACTCCGAAGAACGGCGGCATGACGTACTTCATGCGGTTTGCCACACAGATCCGCTCTATACAGGGCTATGAAACCGTTCCTATTATGCTGCTTACCCGCGAGTTCCCGAACGGCCTTCCAGCCGAGCTGTCTGATTTGGGCATCGTGCATTTCCATGGATCGGGGTTCGATCCCGAGGCTCTGAAAGCAGTGCACGCAGGAAGCGCGCGACACATTGTTGTTCTGGCGGCCGACGAATCTGACCCGCACTCAGACAGCCTGACATTCGACATATCCCATCGGCTTGGTGCGCTGAATCTTGGCCAGAAAACCACGGTGGAATGTGTCACGGATGCTAACCGTAGTCGTTTCAAAGAACTTGGTGTGCGGGCTGTTATTCGCCCGGTTCGCACCTACCCTGAAATCATGGTGCGCTCTGTGGTTGCCCCGGGCTCGGAAAAAGTACTGGAAGACATGTTCAATTACGAGCATGACCACCCACACCGCTACGACTTGGAGCTGGACGACCTTAACTGGGCAGACATCGTCAGTGCGCTGATCCGACACGGTATTGGCACAGCACTGGCCTACATCGATAACGATGAGGAAGTCATCTGCCATCCGCCCGTGAACAAGGAAATTGAAGGAAAAGGGCTTATCGTGCTGGTCAAATCCAACGAAACGCCGGACCTTGAGGTGGTCAAAGAAGCACTGGAGCGCTACCGGAAATTTATGGGGCAATGGAGAAATATGCAGGAAGATGCGACCATAACTGACTCACCAGCTTCCACTCCACACTGAGCAATTTTTCCAGGCATCGTCTATGGAATCCGTTCTTTTCCGATGACCGGGACTAGGGCTTGCCATTAGTCAGGAAATTGCGCAGCGCTTGGGTGGAAAAATTCAGTTGCAGAATCGACCCGAAGGTGGATTGGTGTTTACTTATTCTCAAGCGCAGAATATTGAGAAGTGAATAGAGAGCCGGCACATCGAAACAATTACAAACCAGATTGATCTGGCCCCAACGCTGCCGTCACTGATGGGCATTGCCAGTGAACACTCCATGGTAGGACGCGCTAGCGAGGTTTCCAGACCCGCCCGGTATTTGTCAGATACACCAGAAGAGAAGCTGCCACAAAAAAGCGTTGGCTCATGCGCTCCTGCCCCTGAAACCGTATCGGGAACAAGCCTATGGGGCAGTTTAGTGAGCACTTCCACCATATAACTGTAGGGTTCAATGCCATTGGCTCGGGCCGTTTCGATCAGGCGGTAGAGTTTTGCACTGGCGTGGGCCCACATGTAAGAAGGACTGCTGGCCTTGCGATCCGGCTCCGTATTCACTTGCAGTGTGGTTTCATCCATGTGGATGACGGCACTGGATTGCAGATGATGTCGACATCGTTCAATAAGTGGCTCGATCAGCTCACTGATCTGGATCTTGTCGCGCTGGCGATTGCAGAGCACGAAGACCGCTTCGTCGAACGGGTTCAGTTCCAGAGCTTCTGAACCAGCAGCGACAACCCGCCAATGGACTTGCGCATGTCGACCGGCTCTCGGCAAAGCTCAATCCTTGTTCATGAGCATAACGACTCAGTGACTGGCCCAATGAAAAAGCGTGGTGCAGGTGCCCCAGCCAGAACGCCTGGGTGGATGTGAGTTGGTGGTTCATCATCAGCCTCCTTAGTGAGAGGCTTTGATTCTGGCGAATTCCGGTCAGGCGGTTCGGTACTAGGTGCCAAATTTTGGAGCAACACCACGGAACTTGTCACGGACGCCTTAATTTAATCAAATTCGTAGCCGAACGTGAAAATAATGGCCGCTGTGCCGAGGAAAACGGCTTGCGCGTTCGCCTTGCCAAATTGGTAACCCAGAGCTGGCAGTATCGCAAAGCCCAATCCTCGATAATTGAAGGGTACTTTTTTTTCGTACTCGCCTTTATAACCATAGAGCGGACCGCCCGTTATCTTGGCGTAAAACTGATCTGATATCTCTGGTAAAAACCAGCGTCGTCCACCGTATAAATAAATGCTGGATTGGAAAAATGAGTTTCTGAACATAGCACCCCCGGCCTCCCAGTGCTCACTGTTTTCCCATTCCACACCTAGCAAGGCCGGCCATGAGTTCCGAGTGGTATCGCTTTCGCTCCAGTGCAGAACATAAGGGCCGGTTTGCACCATAACCGTCGGCGTCTCACCACCACGTAGAACATCGGCGTGAACTTGGGCAAAAAGCTGAGCAGACAACAAAAACAGCATCAGTCGATACCATCGACATACCGAAACGTAAGGTAAGAACAAAGATATCTCCCGATGAGCTTTTGAGAGCGAACGAGCAAACGGTGTTGGTTGTGAAGCATTTCGCAGCTCACTAGTGCGATTTGATGGCCGCACGCTGTGGTAGCACGATGACCAGCAAGATTATTGCGACTAAAAGAACACCTGTAGCACTGTAACGGCTGAATTCCAGGCCACCCTGCGCTAGCGGCTTATCCAAAAAGTCACCGACCACTGCGCCGAGTGGTCTGGTAAGGACAAACGCTAACCAGAACAGGACAGTTCGAGACATGCCTGTAAAGTAATAAGCCGCTACCACCAATGCTAAGGCGCCACTGAAAATGTAAGCGGCGCCAACGTAGCCTAAACCGAACGAGTCCGCCGTCCAGTCGCCGAGCGCTGTTCCCAGCGTTTGAGAAAACATTATCGTAAGCCAATAGAACGCTTCTGCTCTTGGGGTGTGAATCGATGAAACACTAATGCTTCCCAAAGTTTTATGCCAAACGAACAGCGTGCTCACCAAAAGCACGGCCAGCAGAGTAGACCCGCCCAGATAGCCTATGCCCAGCGAGCGATCTGCAAAATCTGCAAGTGTGGTACCAACGGTTGTCGACGCCACGATTGCGATCCAGTAGATAAACGGATTGAATTTTTTCGCACGGATTTGAAATACGACTGCGAGAATGAACAAAGCCATAAAAATGACCGTTCCAATCAGATATCCAAGATTCATCGACATAGAGACGGCGTCACCACCCGTCTCGCCAAGCGTGGTGGCAAGGATTTTTATTACCCAGAAACCGAGTGTTAACTGAGGAACTTTAATCAGGGCACTTCTCATTTCGCTATTCATTTTGGCCTCACTGGAGCAAATCTTATGGCTATGGACTATCGTTCAGACAATAGTTTTGACGCCTCCCTCGCGAAAATCAGGGGAGCTTGCGATAATAAGCGGCCCATGTTTCTGACTGTAAACACGCTTTTCTTTTCAAGCGCAGGTCTAAATTAGTGTTTTGATTTTCAAAACCCGTCTGTATTTAATCCGTATTTCCAATCACATCTGTTTTACTAATTGAGAGATAGGCGACTATGGCAACTATGATTGTAAAAAAAACAATATTTATAGTTCCCGCACCGACTCCCATGCCGCCATCAGAGGGCGCTTGGATTAACAAGTCTCCCAAGGATGCTCCAATTGGCCTTGTAACTATGAATGCTATCCAAAACGCAAGCGTCGCATTTATAACTTTTGCGTAAAACAATACACCTGAAAATAAAAATATCCCACCAAACAATGTTAACGAATTAGCATATCCAAAGTTTATTAATTCAGATACAGTATCACCCACACCAGTTCCAAGAGCGAAAGTTATTAGAACAATTAACCAGTAAAAAACTTCTCTCTTATTATTTGTTATTTTATGAATAGATAAAGTTCCTTCTAGCCGATACCATAAGTAAAAACCTGAAATCATAAGAACTGCGAAGACGAAATCAAGGGCGACCAGGCTTACAGAAAAGTCGTCTACTAAAATATCGGTTATCAAAGCACCCTCAATACTCATCATAACGATCAAAAACCAGTAGGCTGGTGCAAAATATTTTTTTTGTCTAAAATTCCAAAATATCGCAGTTGCCGTAATTACTCCCATCAAAAGCGTTGTTCCCATCAAACCCACTTTCAGATCCACTGCCACAAAGTCAGCGGCAGTTTCCCCCACAGTTGTTGATAATATTTTTACGATCCAAAAAAATAAGGTTAAGCCTGCAACCCTATTTAATACATATTCTTCTCTAGCTTCCATATAGCCGTGTTCTCTTTTTTATTCAGTTAAATCAAAAATAATGACAATTTCTGCCCCTCCCCGCCTGCCTGTTGGAAAGCAACCCATCCTCGTAACAGGGAAGACGCCAAGGCAATTCTCTCGTGCTGCGTTAAAAGACGATGATCCCTCATGAACAACGCCACTTTAACGAGAACTCTGTCAGCAGGATGTTTCGTAAACATCAAAAGAACGTCAAATTGTGTTGATTTAGACAAAAGAACGGATCAACAGGGATATTATAAAGAGAGAGAAAGGCCACAGAGAGGTTCAACGCACTCCTATTTCATTCGTTGGTCAGTTCGAATACACAATGAAATACAGAAACACTAAGTTTACCATCAAAATAAAATGAGAATTCCCGTCTAACCTGGGTAACCTGCACGCTGACAGATTCGACAGACTGGTGCGACTATGACAACTACTATCGTCGTGGCCACCGCTACACCGAACACAGAGGGGTCGGTGTTCAGCCTGCCCCAGAAAAAGCCGCCCAGAACAATCAGATCCATGATGATCACCACTGCTGGCAACCACCTCGTAGCTGTGGGGTTACCCGTATGCGGGCAACCGCAAAAATACTGGCGGAAATGCCTCCAGCGATGGCCATCACACGCTTTTATGGATAGATTTTTTCAATCGCATCCCTGAATCCTGACTTAAACACCATTCGCCCGCTTGAATCAGGTGGCTCGCTGCAAGATCCGATACTTAGCCTAAGAAGCTTCAGTACATACGGGTCAATCAACCCCTCAAGGCGTTAAGTTCCGAACCGCCGAACTCTAGGTTTTGGATAGCTTTGTTCGTGCTGGAAGGATTAGAGATGGTCTGGACGCAGCCATGCTGGGCTTTGCTGGCTTGCTTGGCCTTGAGCGCCTTCTCTTCGCTCAACAGGATGTAAACACTCATGCGAGCCAAAGGATCTGCAATATCATCAACCCAATAGTCCGTACCAAGGGTCGTTTGAACTCTCTCTGGTTTTCTTTCCCAAGCAAAGGTCAGTTCGCGATAATGTTGTATTGTCGAATTAAGAAGTGACTTTTGGCCGGGAATGAGCAGGCCTTAATCTTTACCAAGCAGTGTTAAGTTGTCGTAGATAAAGCCGTGATATCTCCCCTCATACAAAAGCCCGCCGACCTCATGGAGTGCTTTCAGGCTGCGTTTTCGGCGAGGGCCGGAAAAAGTGCTATAAAATATGTTCAATTACGAGCATAACCACCCGCATCGCTACGACCTGAAACTTGACGACCTTAACTGGGCAGACATCGTCTGCGCGCTGATCCGACACGGTATTGGCACAGCACTGGCCTACATTGATAACGATGAGGAAGTTATCTGCCATCCGCCCGTGAACAAGGAAATTGAAGGCAAAGGGCTTATCGCGCTGGTCAAATCCAACGAAACGCCGGACCTTGAGGAGGTCAAAGAAGCACTGGAGCGCTACCGAAAATTTATAGAGAAATGGAGAAATATGCAGGAAGATGCGACCATAACTGACTCATCAGCTTCCACTCCACACTGAGCAATTTTCCCAGGCATCGTCTATGGAATCCGTTCTTTTCCAGCCGTTGGTGGATGCACTTGCATCGGGTCAGCCCCAGGCCGTTGTTGACGCAGCAAATCTTTTCAACGCTGCCGACCTTGCCGAGTTTATTGAACAAAACATAGAGAATGAAACAGCTAACTCGCTGTTTGAGAGTCTCCCTGTGGCTCTGCGCGCGAAGGTTCTGGGCTACACCAACCCGGACACACAACTGTTATTGACGCGAGCAACGCCTCTGGCTGAACTGGCGGTGCTTACCACGGAAATGCCGTCGGATGACCGGGTTGATTTTTTCAACCTGCTTGAAGAGTCTCGCCAGAAACAGCTCATCAGAAAGCTTGACCAGCAAGATCGAGAAGATCTTACAGCGCTTCTGGCCCACGCCGAGGGTACTGCGGGCTCATTAATGAGCACAGATTACGCAGTGTTTGAGTCCGGCATCACGGCAAGCGAGGCTATAGATATTCTGCGCAAGACAGCAGAATACAAAGAAACTATCTATCAGTCGTACGTGATTGATGAAGAACAGGTGCTGATCGGAGTGGTCTCTCTGCGCCGCCTGATTATTGCGAAACCAGATGTTGTCATTGATTCCCTGCTTGCCACCGGTTTGGTAACTGCCCACACGGACACATCCCAGGATGACGTTGCCCGGCTGATTGCCAAGTACGACCTGTTGGCGCTCCCGGTGCTTGATGACCACAACCGATTGGTCGGTATTATTACCTACGACGATGCCATGGATGTTATTGAAGCAGAGGCAACGGAAGATATTCACAAGGGTGGGTCGGTCAGCAACCTCGACACCGGTATTACTACGGCCTCACCCTTTTCGCTCTACCGCTCCCGCATCCAGTGGTTGGTGATTCTGGTGTTTGCGAACATCTTTACCGGAGCCGGCATAGCGCACTTTGAAGACATCATCGGCGCGCACCTGGCTCTGCTGTTCTTTATGCCCCTGTTGGTCGCCAGCGCCGGCAACGCAGGCGCACAATCCGCCACGCTGGTGGTGCGCGGCATTGCAACGGGCGACGTGGTGAACCGCGACTGGGTTCGCCTGTTCAACAAGGAACTGCTGGTAGCAACAGCACTTGGCCTGACCATGGCCCTGACGGTATGGACGGTGGGCATGTTTCGCACCGAAATGGTTATTGCCACAATCGTAGCCATAACCATGATAGCGGTCGTGCTTGCCGGCGGGCTTATAGGTATCTTGTTGCCGCTGCTGCTCAACCGCCTCGGCGTAGACCCGGCTGCCGCGAGCATACCGCTTATAACAACGATTGCCGACGTGAGCGGCGTGATGATTTACTTCAGCATCGCCACAATGATATTAGGCGCCTAGCGACTGCCTTTCCCTGTTCGCCAACAAACCAAGCTGGCATCGACCAAGCTCTGGCTTGTGGAGTATGTGCCTGAGGGTTCCGCCCTTGGCCAGATATTCCGCCAATTCAGAAAAGGGCTGGCCCAAACCGCAAGCTTCAGCCTGCACCTGCAGCGACTGCAGGTCTACGCCTTCAAGTGAAACACT
Organism: Marinobacter sp.; assembly: GCA_018066865.1. Taxonomy (GTDB): domain Bacteria; phylum Pseudomonadota; class Gammaproteobacteria; order Pseudomonadales; family Oleiphilaceae; genus Marinobacter. Next base: position 7,338 of record JAGPVT010000161.1, read on the forward strand.
CCTTTGTTCCAGCCAGGCGTTGCTGAGCAGGTGTAAAAAAAGGTCGACATCATCTTGCCCGTCCGTACTGGCACCTGGCTTTTCGGCAGCGGCTGACTTTCCAGCGTGTATGCCTGCAAGGTAGTAACCCTGTTCTGCCTTGCTGATCAGATTCAGAAAAACCGGACATCTTTGCGCAAGCCTTTCAGCCCAGACAAGCAGGCGCTTCGGATCACCGGATACCAGCTCAAATTCAACCTCGTAAAGCGGCTTTTCCTTCCCATTGGCGTTAATAACACCCTCATCCAAAGCACATTCAATCATCGCCTCACCATCATCCAGCACTATGACTTGGCGAGTAAAATTGGTTTCGAAAACAGGCGCCAGCCGGGCCAGATTTATACGATCCCCCAGCGGCGTATCCGCCAGCAAACCCAGCGAAAGCGACGGCCCTGAGACTGGCCACTCCCATTCCTCGCGACGGTGCGCGCCGTTAACGAACTCACCACGGGTTTTAAGCGTCTGTATATACTGACCTCCGGCCTGACGCACACGCAGAGCGGCTTTCTGGTGATTGAGCTCTGCATCCGATGTGTCGTAGTAACAGTTTACCAAGGACTTTTTGCTGCCTTTTTTGGCCTCAGGCTGAGCCTGCAGCCAATCCAGAGCCTTTATGAGACCATCAGGATCAAGACTCAGCTTTATTTCCAGCTCTTCTGCCATGTCTCTCGTACCTTTAATTTCTGCGAATCCAAAAAACAAAACCGGTGACCCTGAGGTCACCGGTTTTCCATACTAACTGGTTAGCTGATCAGAAGTAGTATGTTGCACCAATTGCAGCGACAGAACGCTCATCAGTGCTTCGGGTAACAGCAGTACCGCCGACAGTATCTGTGTACTCGTATACGTCGTCGCCACCACCGAGGTAGCCTTCAATGTAAACATACAGGTTATCAGACACGTTGTGCAGCGCTTGCAGGGTGACGGTATCAGAATCCAATCCAGCAAAATTGCTGGCATTGTCGTCGTACTGGGTCAATTCATAGGCCAGTACGAACGTGTTCCGACCCAGAGTGTAGTACCCGGCAATGCCGAATGTGTCAGATGCGTCTTTACGGGTATGGAATTCACCCGTAACGCGCAGAGCGTCCATGTCGAAGCTTGCACGAACACCGTAGGTGTTTTCGTTATTTCCGTCACTCGTGTCGTTGGAGTCAACAGCAGTTGCCAGCTCCAGAGCGTCAACCGCGTAAACGGCTGCAAGCTGATACGGGTACGACTTGCTGTTGCCGCCCTTGGTGTCATTGTCACCATTAATCTGCACAGCACCCCACAGGCTCAGCCCGCCGAATGAAGGAGACATGTACTGAACCAGGTCGCCTTCACCTGTAGTGTAATCTACGAACTGATTCAGTGTAGCTACTTCAAAGTACTCGGAAATTTCGGTAACGGCACGCTCGTATGTGGAGTCATCTGAACCAACCCAGACTTGTCCAAAACGATCGACTTTGACACCGATATACGCCTCATCAATCCGGATGCGATCGTTGCCACTTTGGAAGCTGCTAATATCATCGGCGCCCAGTCGATCGATTTCAATTTTGAAGAAACCCGTCACGCCAGGAGCAATTTCGTGATCGTGAACTACACCGAGGGTTGAACCGTTATCGAAATGCTCGATGTTGGAAGGGCCGCCATCAAAATTGTCGTGCGCAATCGCATACTGAATGTTGCCGTATACAGATGGCATGGAATCCATCTTGGCAGCCATTTCGGACGCTGAAAGCGTGGTTTGGGCCGCGGCGGCACCGGAGAAAGAGATAGCAGCGATAGCCGATGCAATGAGTGTTTTTTTCATGTTGTATGGCCTTTTTTTGCGAGTTATGTCAGGTTTATTACATGTCGGCGACTTTTCTTATTATTGAGACCCGAACTTAATCAAATCTATATAGTTCAGTTACTTATATCACTCTATTAAATCACTATCTTAAGGCAATGAATAATGACACTTTTTCTAATACAACAACGTCTATTTTGAAAATATTTAATATCTCATTTTTAGTTCATTTGGAACTAGGGGCATATATTCTTATTCTCAGAACCCCTTACCTGAACCCCTGAAAACCGGGATCGGCGCACAATCCTGCCAGGCTGAAGTTGCATCTCGTTCAGCACCGCCTTTCAGATGTTGAGAGCATAAAGGTGACCGGTCCGTCATTGATCAGACTCACCTTCATGTCGGCGCCGAAACGTCCTTCCATAACCCTTTCCGCACCCATTTCAGTCCGTGCGAGCCCCAGGAATTCGGCATAGAGTTTTTTTGCAGTCTCCGGGCTGCCCACACGGGAAAAGCCGGGGCGGGTGCCGGAGGAGGTATCTGCAACAAGTGTGAACTGGGGAACAACAAGAAGAGCATGACCGGCATCAAGTACACTTAGATTCATACGGCCCGTTTCGTCGGAAAAAATTCGATAATTGAGGATTTTTCGGCACAGTTCCTTTGCCTCTTCCTGCCCATCTCCCTGCTCTACGCCAAGCAATAACAGAATGCCTGCGCCTATCCGTGAAACCTCACGTCCATCGATGTGAACGCTCGCTTCTGACACCCGTTGGACAAGACCTTTCATCCGGTAACCTGATCGCTCCGGCCAAATGAGAATTATAATCAGATAAGAGTGTATCCATGCGGCCAGGTTCCCGCAACCTTTTCCCGTTAGAAGATTTCAGCCCGCATTTTTCACCGTTTTCGCCACTACCTCATCGACACCGCGGATGAGCGCATCCACAATAGCGGGCTCGGAGGCCGAGTGTCCCGCATCGCGGATAATTCGCAAATCTGCTTCCGGCCAGGCCTTGCTGAGCGCGAAAGCGTTATCCAGCGGGCAAATCATGTCGTAGCGTCCATGCACAATGATGCCGGGAATCTCCCGAAGCTTGTAGGCATCCCTGATAATCTGATCATGCTCGAGAAACGAAGAGTTCATGAAGTAGTGGCACTCGATACGGGCCAATGCGATTGCAACATGAGGATGGCCAAAATGCTCAACAACCTGGGGGTTTGGATGCAGAGTCGCACACCGACCTTCCCAGATCGACCAGGCTTTTGCCGCCTGAATCTGCTCCAGCTCGTTTTTACTGGTCAACCTGCGATAGTAGGCACTCACCATATCCCCACGCTCACTCTCGGGTATCTGCGCCTCAAACTCCTGCCAGTAATCCGGGAATACACGGCTTGCACCCTCCTGATAAAACCAGGCGATATCTCGCGGACGACACAGAAAAATACCTCGGAGAACAAGCCCCAACACTCGCTCGGTGTGCGTTTGGGCGTAGACCAAGCTGAGAGTCGACCCCCAACTCCCGCCGAATAATAACCAACGCTTTATGCCCAGAAACATGCGTATGGCTTCCATATCCTGAATCAGCTTATCGGTACTGTTCCCTTCCAGTTCCGCCAAGGGCGTGGAGCGGCCAGCACCGCGCTGATCCATTAGAATAATCCGGAAGCGCTCAGCATCAAAAAAACGGCGGTGATAGTCCTCGCACCCTGCCCCGGGGCCACCATGAACGAAAAGCACAGGCATACCGTCAGGGTTTCCACTCTCTTCGATATACAACTCATGAGGCGCATCAACCGCCAGCCGGTGTTTGGCGTAGGGTTTGATGTCCGGGTACAAATTGAGCATGGGCCAGTCCGCCGATCAGGTGAGTTTCGATAGCATTGTAGCGGAGTTGAATGGCCGGTGGGCGAGCTTTACGAAAAGCACAAACACAAAAAAGGCCGGAGCTGTTGCCAGCGCCGGCCTGATTCAATACGTCTACGTTATTTTTTGCTCGCGCGCTTACGTTCGTTCTCGGTAAGGTGCTTCTTGCGCAGACGAATGGACTTGGGCGTCACTTCAACCAGCTCGTCGTCGTCAATGAATTCCAGCGCCTGCTCAAGAGTGAACTTGATCGGCGGCACCAGAGCGATGACCTCATCCTTGCCGGAAGCACGCATGTTGTCGAGCTTCTTGCCTTTGGTCGGGTTGATCACCAGATCGTTGTCGCGGCTGTGAATACCACAAAGCTGGCCCTCATAGACTTCCTGACCAGGATCGAGGAAGAGTTTGCCACGGCTCTGGAGCGTTTCCAGAGAGTAGGTCAACGCTGTACCCTTCGCCATGGAGACCAGAACACCGTTCTGACGACTGGTGACATCGCCCACCTTGATCGGCCCGTAATGGCTGAAGGTAGAGGTAAGAATACCGGTGCCCGATGTCATGGTCAGGAAGCTGTTGCGGAAGCCGATCAAACCGCGCGCAGGAATGGTGTACTCAAGACGCATGCGACCTTTACCATCCGGCACCATATTGGTCAGGTCACCTTTGCGCAGGCCCATTTGCTCCATCAAAGGGCCCTGATGCTGCTCTTCAATGTCGACAATAACGTTCTCGTACGGCTCTTGTTTCTCACCGTCCACTTCCCTGATCACCACTTCCGGGCGACCGACCGCCAGCTCGAAGTTCTCGCGACGCATATTTTCGATCAGCACCGACAGATGCAGTTCTCCGCGACCGGAAACCTTGAACTTGTCCATGGTTTCGCCTTCTTCAACCCGCAAAGCGACGTTGTGCAGAAGCTCTTTTTCCAGACGCTCCTTGATGTTGCGACTGGTGACGAACTTGCCCTCTTTACCACAGAAAGGCGAATCGTTGACCTGAAAGGTCATGGACACCGTGGGCTCATCAACCGTCAGCGGCGGCAAGGCCTCTACGTTGTTCATATCACACAGTGTGTCGGAGATATGCAGCTCATCCAGACCGCTGATGCAGATGATATCGCCAGCCTGAGCTTCGTTTACTTCAACCCGATGCAGGCCGGAGTGGCCCATGATTTTCAGGATGCGGCCCTGGCGCTTCTTGCCATCGGCACCAATAGCAACCACCGGGGTATTGGTTTTTACCTTACCACGGGCGATACGGCCGATACCGATCACGCCCAAAAAGCTGCTGTAGTCCAGCTGCGAGATCTGCATCTGGAAAGGGCCATCCATATCCACTGACGGCGCAGGCACGTGATCGACAATCGACTGGAATACAGCGTCCATGTTGTCGCTCAGGTCTTCATGGTCCAAACCGGCAATACCGTTCAGCGCGCTGGCGTAAACAATGGGGAAGTCCAGCTGCTCGTCGGTGGCCCCCAGGCTGTCAAAAAGATCGAAAACCTGATCTACGACCCAGTCCGGACGGGCGCCCGGACGGTCGATTTTGTTGACCACAACGATTGGGCGCAATCCGGCCGCGAACGCTTTCTGGGTAACAAAACGAGTCTGTGGCATTGGCCCGTCAATAGAGTCGACCACCAGCAGCACGCAGTCCACCATGCTCATTACTCGCTCGACTTCACCACCAAAATCCGCATGGCCCGGGGTGTCTACGATATTGATATCGTAGCCGTTCCACTTCAGTGCGGTGTTTTTGGCCAGAATGGTAATGCCACGCTCTTTTTCCTGGTCGTTGGAGTCCATGACGCGCTCACTCTCGAGCTCTTTGCGATCCAGCGTGCCAGACAGGCGCAACAGCTTGTCTACGAGGGTGGTCTTACCATGGTCAACGTGAGCGATAATGGCGATATTACGAAGTTTCTCAATCACAAAATTATTCCTGCGGCATGCACTCAATGACCTGAGAGGGTCGTTTGCGGGCATTGCCCACACATATTGTCTCAGATCCGTAAAATGAACTCATCCACCGAGGCCTGACGGCCCGGCGCCTCACATGCAGCATCCGGATACGACTCCAGGCTCATGCGGAGAAAATGAAGCGGCGCGCAGTATATCGAAAACCCCGCACCGTTTATATGTAGAAGAACGCCTATTTCTTAATCAATTTCGTTCGCTAATTGTTGCGCCCTGAATTGGTGCGATATTGCAAGCACTACTTATGTCGCGCGCCATTATGGTGCGCACCCGCCCAATCGAGGCAAGTTAACCATCTGGGTTCATCCACATACGCCGGCTGGATACACTGCATTCGGCCATAAAAGCACTGTTACAGAGCATCCAGTCAAAACTGGCAAGCACCTTGCTTTAATCACCCCATCAGGTTTTCCGAGCATCTGTAAATCCGAAATGTGAAGGTAAGAATCACCAGCTTTTGCTAAGCTGCACAAACCTGAACAACAGTCCGGAATTCAGCCCCTCAGAGCAATCCGGGACATGATCACGAATACACCCGCGGTGCGGGATTACTTACGGAGCATGCACAATGTCCAAGACAGTTGATTTAATTAAAGAACACGAAGTCAAATGGGTCGATATGCGCTTCACCGACAGCCGGGGCAAAGAACAGCACGTCACCATTCCGGCAACTGAGGTCAACGAAGACTTCTTCGCCGAAGGCAAGATGTTTGACGGCTCCTCCATCGCCGGCTGGAAAGGCATCAACGAATCCGACATGATCCTGATGCCGGACGACAGCAGCTCCGTTGTTGACCCGTTTACCGAAGAAAGCACCATCAACATTACCTGCGACATTGTTGAGCCTTCTACCATGCAGGGCTATGAACGGGATCCACGCTCCGTTGCCCGCCGGGCCGAAGAGTATCTGAAATCTACCGGCATCGCAGATGGCGCTCTGTTTGGCCCTGAGCCCGAGTTTTTCGTCTTCGATTCTGCAAAATGGAAAACCGACATGCAGGGCTCCATGTATTCGCTTCACTCAGAAGAAGCGGCATGGGTTTCCGGTGACGACTTTGACAACAACAACATTGGCCACCGCCCGGGTGTTAAAGGCGGCTACTTCCCTGTACCTCCGGTGGACAGCCTGCACGATCTGCGAGGCGCTATGTGCGCCGCCATGGAGTCCATGGGCCTGGTTATTGAAGTACACCACCACGAAGTGGGCACGGCAGGCCAGTGCGAAATCGGCGTTGGCGCCAACACGCTGACCAGAAAAGCCGACGAGGTGCAGATCCTGAAATACTGCGTGCACAACGTGGCCCACGCCTACGGCAAAACCGCCACATTTATGCCCAAGCCAGTGGTCGGCGATAACGGTTCCGGCATGCATGTGCACATGAGCCTTAACAAAGACGGCAAAAACCTGTTTGCGGGCGACAGCTATGCCGGCCTGAGTGAAATGGCGCTGTTCTACGTGGGCGGCATCATCAAGCACGCCAAGGCTCTCAACGCGTTCACCAACCCGGCTACAAACAGCTACAAGCGCCTGGTTCCGCACTATGAAGCACCGGTTATGCTGGCTTATTCTGCGCGCAACCGCTCCGCCTCAATCCGCATTCCGTACGTCACCAGCCCGAAAGCACGCCGAGTGGAAGTGCGCTTCCCTGACCCGGCTGCCAACCCATACCTGGCGTTTTCTGCGTTGATGATGGCTGGCCTCGATGGCATCCAGAACAAGATTCACCCGGGCGACGCCATGGACAAGGATCTGTATGACCTGCCTAAAGAAGAAGCCCTGAGCATTCCGAAAGTGGCTGAAACCTTGCAGGAAGCTCTGGACTGCCTGAAAGAAGACCATGAGTTCCTGACCCGTGGCGGCGTATTTACTGAAGATATGATCCAGGGCTACATCGATCTGAAGCGTGGCGAAGTTGAGCGCATCAACATGACCACCCATCCAGTTGAGTTCGAACTGTACTATTCTTGCTAAAACCGCCCCGGCGGTTCCTGCTTAAGCTGCCTTGGCGGTGACTGGCAGCTCCAAAAGCCTCGCTCTGAAAGAGCGGGGCTTTTTTTGTGATCGTCCGCACACTTCCACCGCCCTTAACGATATGTAACCAACATCTCCCTCTGCTACATTGAAAAGGCCTGCCCGGCCATTGATAATCAATACAAACACTACACAGGTTGTGATTATGAACCCGAGGCTTGGAATCACCGCAGGGCTGTTGCTCCTGATCGCAGGGCCCGTGGCTGCAGAGGTCTACCGCAATGTAGATGCTCAGGGCAATGTAACCTTCTCCGACGAACCTTCGAAAGGCTCAGAAGCGATCAAGGTAAAGCCGGTTACAACCATTACCTTGCCCAAACCACAAAACGTCAGGGAAACCGACAAACTCCGGGAAGAGGTAAAGCGGGAAGGCTCAATCTACGAGAGCGTATCGTTCTCCTACCCTGAAGATGAACAGGCATTCTACAGCGGCAGTGGCGACGTGCGTTTTGAAATGCGCAGCACGCCCGGCCTTGAACCTGATCACAGATACGAAGTGACGCTCGACGGTCAGCCAGTTGGCCAGAGCTCTTCCGGTACGATTACCGTAAGCAATGTGTTCCGGGGCACACACGAGGCAGGCATCCACATTGTGGACCAGAATGGTGTGCAGATTAAAACCGGCAGTCCGATTCGTTTTACGGTCCACCGCCCCTCCACTCAAAACTGACACTGCTTGATCGCACCAGATTGGTGCTCTGGCACCGATATTGTGCGAAACTCAAGGCAGCAACGGAGCAATGCGCTCAGGCTGCCCAACTCTCTTCTCAGCTGGCCCGCCCTGAAATAACGCGCCTCCTACATACTTCTCACCGGGTTACCCAAACAAGTCACTCGCGTTTCGAAACTGGTTCAGTTCTTGCTGATTCCTTATGGAGCGGTTGAGCCAGGTGCCGTGAATGCATGGTAAGACTCCACCCCGCTCCACCGGCATGAAACCAACAGGAAGCACGCATGGCAAACTCATCAGCCGACGCAAACAGATACAAGGGCATGCTGGACAGCCTCACGACAGCGGTTCTTGTGCTGGAAAGCGATCTGATAATCCGCTATATGAATCCAGCCGCAGAAAGCCTGTTTGAAACCAGCATGACCCGCAGCTCAGGGCTGTATCTGCGCGACATCCTTCTTGATGCCGAGAGCACCTTCAACACCCTGCGTGTTGCCGCTGAATCCGGCCAGTCCTACACCCGCAGGGAAACGGAGTTCCTTCTTGCCAGCGGCTCACAGAGAATTGTGGACTACTCTGTTTCGCCCCTTGACCACAGCTCTGCTGCACTGCTGGTGGAGGTACAGCCTCGGGATCGTCTACTACGGATAAGCCGGGAAGAGGACCTGATCTCCCAGCAGGAAACCACCCGGATCCTGGTACGTGGCATGGCTCACGAGATAAAGAATCCGCTTGGGGGCATTCGCGGAGCCGCTCAATTGCTTGACCGGGAACTATCCAGCGCAGACCAGCGCGAATATACCCGGGTCATCATTGAAGAAGCCGATCGCTTGCGCAACCTTGTTGACCGCATGCTCGGCCCCAACAAGGCGCTGAAACCGGCGTCTGTAAATATTCATGAAATCCTTGAACGGGTGCGAACCCTGCTGGAAGCGGAATGCAAAGGCAGAGTGCTGTTCCAACGGGACTACGACCCCAGCCTGCCGGAGTTTTCAGGTGATAAGGAACAGCTAATTCAGGCTTTTCTCAACATTGCCCGCAATGCGATGGAGGCTGCCTTTGAAAGCGAGGCCGCCCATCCGGACAGCCAAAAAACACCCACCATTACGTTTCGCACCCGGGCCCTGCGGCAAGTCACTATCGGCCCCAATTGCCATCGACTTGTATGCCGAATAGACATCATCGACAACGGCCCGGGAATTGCTCCGGAGCTGCGCCAGAATATTTTCTACCCGATGATCAGTGGCCGTGCCAATGGCACCGGGCTCGGACTCTCCATTACTCAGAGTATCATCAGCCAACACCATGGGCTGGTTGAGTGCGAGAGTGAGCCTGGTCAGACAGACTTCATCATTTTCCTGCCCCTGGAGCGCACTATATGAGCCAAAAATCCGCCAACATCTGGATCGTCGACGACGATCGCAGCATACGCTGGGTGCTTGAACGCGCTTTGAGCCAGGCTGGCATGCAGACCACCGCTTTCGAGAGCGGTGAAAATATTATGAGGCGACTGGAACGCGAGCAGCCCGACGCAATCATCAGTGATATTCGCATGCCCGGAGTAGATGGCATCACCCTGCTGTCACATATTGTTGAAGCTCACCCTGACGTGCCCGTCATTATCATGACCGCCCATTCTGACCTTGAAAGCGCCGTTACCAGTTATCAGACTGGTGCTTTTGAGTATCTTCCGAAACCGTTCGATGTAGACGATGCGGTTGCCCTGGCGAAACGGGCTGTCGCACACAGCCACGAAAAGCGCGCCGCCTCTACGCCGCAAGCAGAGGCCATCCAGCACAGCACCGAGATCATCGGTGAAGCTCCCGCTATGCAGGAAGTTTTCCGTGCTATTGGCCGACTCTCCCATTCCAACATCACTGTATTGATCAACGGCGAGAGCGGGACAGGGAAGGAACTGGTTGCCCAGGCGCTGCATAACCACAGCCCCCGGGCACGGCATCCGTTTATAGCCCTCAATATGGCGGCCATACCGCGGGACCTTATAGAGTCGGAACTCTTCGGCCATGAAAAAGGTGCATTTACAGGAGCTACTGCAGTGCGCCAGGGCCGGTTTGAACAAGCCAACGGTGGCACCCTGTTTCTGGATGAAATAGAAAGCATGCCGGCGTCTCTTCAGGTACGGCTGCTAAGAGTATTGCAGGAGCGCACGCTGCAACGCCTGGGTGGTAATGCAGATATCGATGTCGATATCCGGGTTATTGCCGCCTCTAAAGTTAACCTGCGCGAAGCGTCTGACCAGGGAGAAT
>JAGPVT010000140.1 GCA_018066865.1 Marinobacter sp.
ATCCGTTGGTGTAGTCGGCGATGCCCGCCGCTATGAATACGTGATTGCATTGCGCGCTGTCGAAACCGTAGATTTTATGACCGCACGCTGGGCGCACTTGCCCTACGAGTTTATCGAGCGGGTTTCCAATCGTATTATCAATGAAATTTCCGGCGTCTCCAGAGTGGTCTACGATGTCTCCAGCAAGCCGCCAGCGACTATTGAGTGGGAGTAGGCCTCGTCATGGTTTATTGTTTATTAAAACACAATGAGCTGATCGAGAGTTTCAAACATATCATCAAAGTGGGGCAGGAGATAGAAATCAATCGAGTCTGAACTGAATGGAGCTAAGTTAAGCCTCTTTGGCACGAAAATACACGGCTAAATATAGCGTTAAAATGACATAATTTGTTATGCAAAATCAAACATCTTTATTTCCAAACTTTCATTTACAAAGTAGCCCCTCAATGAGCGTCTTGATACCGCTGCGTAAAACATGGAAGTTAAAAATCAGATCCTGGATTTTTCTGTGTGCAAGTGCCTTCACTCTAACGGCATGCAACCGCTATTCTGCCGAACCCACTGAAGGGTGGATAACAGATGCCGATACGAAAAAGCCGATTGAAGGCGTTATTTTCGTTGCCAATTGGCAGCTCCACAAAAGCACACTGGGAGGAATAAAGACCCGCCGATCATCTGAATATCATGGAGATAACAACAGACTATGACGGTTTCTTTTACTTTGCCGGATGGGAACGAAGAACTGTGCTATGGGGTTTCTTTATTGATCGCGATCCGGAATTATTATTCTACAAAGAAGGCTATGAATACCGCAGTCTTAAAAACACCCAAGGTGCAGAAACTGACACCGGCAAAGTTCGTCAATCAGCCTGGAACGGAAAAACAATAGAGTTACAGCGATTCGACGGTAATCTGAGAGATTACGCCTCGCATTTGTCCTCTCTGCATACTTCAATACACAGCATCTTCCAGGGGAATGAATGTGAATGGAAAAGAACGCCAAAACTCGCATCGGCTGTCGCCAGACAAAAGGAGATATTCAGGGAAAGTGATATATCCAGCGACTTAACTTCTCTTGATGATATCTCCGGCTACTTCTGTGGTTCAGCAGCAGAGTATCTCGAATCTATCGGGGTTTTCTCCTCAGCTACTTCAAGCTAAGGCCGCAAACCAAAGAGACCCAGCAACAGGAAAGTAGCAAGAATAGCGGAAATCCAGAAGACCATGCTTCCGGTAGGCCAACTCTCCGAGAGATAGTACTTGGCCATAGGCGATTTGCCAAATTGGTTTTTCACACCCTGCATGTGTGCTATTACTTTTGTCAGCGTCGATGCTTTTGCACCGCGCAAAAGGTGCAGGGTTCGTTGCGCGCCGGCAGGCACCAGGTGGCGATAAAACCACTCGGCATCCAGATTGACCGAGTGTAGTTCTGGCGGATACAGCCCTTTCTTGTTCAGCCAGACAAAGGCCAGGGCGGAGAAAAACAGTAACTGCGTTTGCGCCAGTACATGGGTCAGGTCATAGGGCCAGTACTCCACTTCCCAGGGCAGCAAGGCATAGAGGTACTGGGGCTGCGTACCAATAAAGATACACAGAGCCGCCGCCACACTCATGGCAACCAGCATGTTCCGGGGCGCCTCTTCGGTACGTATGCCGGAATCGTGGTGAAAGAAGGCAAAGTAGGGAATCTTGATGCCTGCGTGGTGGAACACACCGGCTGAGGCGAATAGCATCAACAGCCATAAATAGCCATGATTTTCCTGCATCAGTGCGGTCATCACCATCGACTTGCTGACAAAACCACTGAACAGCGGGAATGCAGAGATGGATAGTGCACCGACAATGCAAAGCAGAGTGGTTTTGGGCATGGACTTATAGAGTCCACCCAGGTCCGAGCCATTGATGTTACCGGTCCGGTAGAGCACTGCACCCATGCTCATAAACAACAAGCCTTTAAAGATCACGTCGCTGAATGCGTGGGCAACCGCGCCGTTCAACGCCAGGGCAGTACCAATCCCGATACCCGTCACCATGAAGCCGACCTGGTTGATCAGGCTATAGGCAAGCACCCTGCGCAGGTCATTCTCGATAACCGCGTAGAAAATCGGGAAGCAGGCCATGGTGACACCGATATAGATCAGGATCTCTTCACCTGCAAAGCCTCGTGCCAGGCTATAGACAGCAACCTTGGTGGTAAAAGCGGAGAGCAGGACTGTGCCGGTTACTGTGGCTTCTGGGTAACCATCAGTAAGCCAGCTGTGCAGAAACGGAAAGGCGCTTTTGATCCCGAAGGCGATAAAGATCAACCAGCCCGCAATACCCGCATCCAGGCCGATGTGGCCAAATTCCAGCGAGCCCGTGTTGTGGTAGTAGACCAGCGCACCGGCCAGCAGCAGCACCCCCGACAGGACCTGATACACCAGATAGCGTATACCGGCCTTCAATGCCCGCTCCGTGCCGCGTGCCCAGATCAGAAACACGGAGCTTATCGCCAGCAGCTCCCAGAAAATGAACAGCGTAATGAGATCACCGGAAAACACCGCACCCAGTGCACTGCCCGCGTATATCAACCCGGCAACGTGTTGCTTTGTGTCCTTTACATGGAGCGCATAGGTGCCGGCAAAGAAGCTGGCGATACAGAACAAGTAGCCGAACAGCAGGCTGAGTTTGTCCGCCCGCAGAACTGCCAGTTCATAGCTCATCAGGCTATAAGCGACATCGGCCCCGGGATTAATGTCCTGCCAGAGATGTAGCCCTGTAACCACCGGGGTCGCCAGCAGTATCAGCTGTCGCGGCAGGCCACGGGTAACGGCAACCAGACCCGCCGCTATAAAAAAGAGTAGAAACGGAGGAAGCTCACTCATCGTAATAATCTTCCTTACGCATCACGACGTTGCGTATTTTCTTGGCGATGAGGACCAGCAGGACACAGGCGACAAAACCGTAAAGGGCATAAAAGGCCGGTATCTTTTCCCAGCCGAAGCCGATGTGGCGGTGGACCACGAAGTCGGCCAGCACCAGCAGAATGCAAATGGCATAGAACCCCTTAAGTAACCGATTGACATTTTCCGGCCGGTCAAAAAGATAGATTTTTTCTTTTTCATCCGACATATCAGAAGCCTCCGGCAGCCAGAACCGCCAGTCGATAGAAGGGATCCGGATAGAAGAAAAGGATAACGCAGGCGCTCGAGGTGATCACCATTGCCAGCAGCATCGGCTTTGGCGCTTCCGCGATCGCAGTATAGTGTTCGCCGCTCGCCGGCGTGCTGAAAAAAGCCCGGATAGGGATAGGCAGCAGATAGATAATGTTGAGCAGGGAACTGATCATCAACACGGCAAGTAGCAACAACTGCCCTGTCTCCACCGCACCCAGGGCAAGATACCATTTGCTCCACATGCCGCCGAAAGGAGGCAAACCGATGATGCTCAAGGTACCGATGAAGAAAGCCGCAAAGGTGACGGGCATGGCGCGACCCAGCCCGTTCAGCTCGCTGACCTTTTTCTTGTGGCTGGCGACGAAGATGGCGCCGGCGCCAAAAAAGAGGGTGATCTTGGCGAAGGCATGCATCGCGATATGCATGGAGGCGCCGATCAGCCCCGCTTTGCTGGCCAACATGGCCCCCAGTACAATGTAGCTCAGTTGGCTGACGGTGGAGTAGGCCAGCCGTGCCTTGAGATTATCCTGGGTCATCGCGACCATCGACGCGATCAATATGGTGGCCGCGGCCACCCAGATCAGGCCGCCGGTCACGTCATTGGAAAGAATGAATTCACCACCGAAGATATAGATGGTCACCTTAAGCAGGGTGAAGACACCGGCCTTTACCACGGCGACCGCGTGCAACAGGGCGCTGACTGGCGTGGGCGCCACCATCGCCGCAGGCAGCCAGCGGTGAAAGGGCATCACGGCGGCCTTGCCGATACCGAACAGGAACAGGGCGTAGAGCAAGCCGGCCCAGGCGGGATCAATATGGCCGGACAGTATTCCGCCCGCCTTGAAATCGACACTGCCGGTCAGGGACCATGTCACCAGAATCCCCAGTAGGAAGAGGCCGATGGATGTTCCCAGCAAAATGCCCAGATAGACCCGTCCGCCCCGCTTTGCCTCCGGGGTGCCGGCATGCGTGACCAGCGGATAGGTGGAAAGCGTCAATAGCTCATAGAAAAGGAACAGCGTAAACAGGTTGGCCGAGAAGGCGATTCCCATGGTCGTGGCAATGGACACAGCAAAGGCGGCGTAGAAGCGTGTTTGATTTTGTTCATTATGACCGCGCATATAGCCGATGGAGTAAATAGAGGTGACCACCCACAGCAATCCGGCAACCAACGCAAACAGCATGCCCAGCGCCTCCAGCTCAAAGGCAATGGTAATGCCCGGCAGAGGCTCGGTCAGGGTGAGGGCAAACACCTCTCCATCCATAAACCGGGTGGCCAGCACCACCACCAAAATGGCAATCAACGTCGCGCACAGCAGCGTCACACCCTCTCTGACATTAGGATGGTGACGGGCAATGATAATGCCGGCCGCACCTGCCAGCGGCAGAAGGAGAATCGTCAGCAGCAGTGTCTCGGCACTCATGGTTGCACCCCCACGAGGATGGCCGCGGCTTTTTCAGCAACCCCCACCGTCAAGTCGGTGTCCAGACCAAAATAGACATTGGCGAGCACCAAAGCCCAGGTCGGCAGCAGTAATAATATCGGCGCCTCACTCACCGCTTTTCCCGCATCTGCAACCGGTTTGAAGTAGAGTGCCTCGATCATTTTGCCGACATAAACCACAGCCAGCAGAGAACCGGACAGAATCACGGCAACCGAGATCCACGCCTGCTGCTCCAGAGCCGCCACAACCAGGTACCATTTGCTGATAAACCCGGCGGTACCCGGCACGCCGATAAGACTCAATCCGCCGATAACGATAGCGCCAAAGGTCCAGGGCATCGCTCTACCCAGGCCATGAATCTGTTCCATACGGCACGCGCCGACACGGTAGACAATGGCACCAACAGCCATGAACAGCGCCCCTTTCATCAGGGCATGGTTAAACAGATGGACCAGTGCGGCTGTCAAACCGGTTGCGGATGCAAATCCGATTCCCAGTACCATATAACCGACTTGTGCGACACTGGAGTAGGCCAGCAACCTTTTAATGTTTTCCTGGTAGATGGCGGAGACGGAGGCAGTGATAATGCCGGCGATACCCGCCACGATGAAGAGTTCGTCGGCTGGTGTTGTCACGGCGAAGCCCTGTGGAAAAACCGTAAACAGTATGCGTAGCAACACATAAACGGCGACCTTGGTGGCCGTTGCCGCAAGAAAAACGGTGACCACCGAGGGCGCGTAGGTATAGGCATTGGGCAGCCAGAGATGCAGAGGAAACATTGCCAGCTTCAGCGCAATGCCGACAATGATGAAGGCAAAGCCGGTTTCCACGGTATTAAGATGCAGAACGTCGGGCAGAATGGTTGCCAGATCCTGCATATTCAGGGTGCCGGTTTGTGAGTAGATCAGGCCCACGCCGATCAAATAGAAGGTGGCACCGATCGTGCCCATGATCAGGTATTGATAGGCGGCGGTGAATGCCTGCCGCTGTCTTCCAAGGCTGATCAGTGCATAGGAGGCGAGTGATGATATCTCCAGAAAGACGAAGACATTAAAGATGTCACCGGTCTGGGTGATTCCCAGCAGACCGGTCAGGCAGAGCAGCATGGCGCTATAGAAGAGCGGTATCTTGTCTTCAGGGATCTCCCGCTCCGCGGAGAGCAGCGCATAGGGCAGTGTGATTGCGGCGATAGTGGCAACGATCAGGGCCACAAAGGCATTGACCGCATCGATACGGTATTCGATCCCCCAGGGCGGTGCCCAGCCGCCCAGTTCGTAACTGATGGTCCCCTCGTGAAGAACCGCCCACAGCTGCACCCCGGCGAGCACGGCACACGAGGCAGCGACAATGAACGCAACCGCCCAGGGCAATCGGCCGCGCGGCAGTATGGCGACCACGGGCGCGGAAATCAGCGGTACAACGACCAGCAACAGGCTAATATGGCTTAGCATTACAGCGAATGATCCAGATTATGAATTTCATCCTCTTCAATGGTGCTGTAGGACTCCTTGATGCGCACCACCAAAGCCAGCGCCAGCGCCGTCGTTGCCACGCCTACCACTATGGCGGTGAGGATCAATACATGGGGTAATGGATTTGAATAGACCTTGACGCCTTCAGCGATAATAGGCGCCGCCCCACCTTCCACAGTGCCCAGACTGATATAAAGAAAGAACACCGAGACCTGGAATATATTCAGGCCGATAATCTTTTTTATCAGGTTGCCACGGCTTATCACTGTATAGAGCCCGACCATCATCAGGACGATCACAATCCAGTAGTTATAGTGGCCAATAATGAAATCCATCATTCTCTACCTCTGCCGGCAAAGGCAAAAAACATAATCAACATAGCCGCGGCCACTGTAATACCTACGCCCAGCTCCACTAACAGAATACCCAGATGCTGCCCGGCAATCGGATTGCTGCCCAAAAGCGTGTAATCGAGATAGTTGCCGCCTAACAGCAAGGACGCCACCCCGACTCCGGCATAGATAACTACCCCCAGCGCGGCCAGTATGCGCAGCCAGTGTGCAGGGATGATTTTTTCTGCGGTATCGAGTCCGAATACCAGGGAGTAAAGAATGAAGGCGGCGCTAAAAATCACCCCGGCCTGAAAGCCACCCCCGGGCCCAAAATCACCATGAAACTGGACATAGAGCGCAAAAAGGATCATCAGCGGGATAACGAACTTTGCAACAACCTGCAGGATAAGATTAGGCCTCATCTTGCTCCCTCTTATCCTTTTTTTCGACCGCCGGTTTTGAGCGTCTCCCACCAATTAACAGCAGTACGGCCACAGCCGCGGTGAAGATAACCGCGACCTCGCCCAGGGTATCAAACCCGCGATAACTGGCCAGCACGGCGGTGACGATATTCGGCACGCCGGTTTCCGGCAGCGCGTTTTCTATGTAGTAGCGCGCAACATGTGTCTGTGCCGGCGCATCGGGATCACCAAACCTCGGGATATCCCAGGTGCCGTAAACCAGTGCCGCGCCGGTGACGGCCACGACGACCAGCGATAACCAGGCACGGTGAGC
This sequence comes from Marinobacter sp., assembly GCA_018066865.1. Taxonomy (GTDB): domain Bacteria; phylum Pseudomonadota; class Gammaproteobacteria; order Pseudomonadales; family Oleiphilaceae; genus Marinobacter. The sequence continues at coordinate 7,140 of JAGPVT010000140.1, forward strand.
ATGAGGCGCTTCGTTGTAGAAGGGTTCCCGCGGCTTTTTGACCAATGCCAGGGTGGCCAACATCAATACCGTGGAAATCCCGGCACCCACCGCCGCCTCGGTAAAGGCGACATCGGGGGCATCCATAACCACAAACAGACCGGCCGACAGCAGGCTGAAAATCCCAAATAGCATGACGATTGCAAACAGATTTGTCATACGTACGATAGCGACCGAGGTGATTGCCAAAAAGGCCAGCAAGGTGATATCGATAACAATATCAATCATGAGCTGCCCTCACGCTCATCGCCATCCAGCCTGGGCTGCAGACCGCTGTGCAGCGCCGCGTTTGCTAACGCATGGGAAGCGGTTGGGCTGGTAAAAAAGAGGAACATGAAAATCAAAGCTAATTTAAAGGCAGCGATACTCCAGCCGGCCTGCAGCCCAAGGCCCAACAGGATCAACGTGGCGCAAAAGGTATCGGTTATTCCGGCTGCGTGCAGGCGGCTGTAAAAGTCGGGGAAACGGTGTATGCCGATACCGCCAACGATACCCAGTGCCCCGCCGGCCACCAGACAGATCCAGCTGAGGATATCGATAATCACTTCGATTCTCCCTGTTTAGCTTCGCTCTCGTCGCCGTCGGAGGAGTGAAAATTCCCTTGAGTAACCAGTTTCAACGCCGCGATGACACCTATGAAGTTGATTAACGCATAGACCAGCGCAATATCCAGCAGATCACTTCTTCCAGAGAAAAACGCCAAAACGGCAATCAGCAGCACCGTCTTGGTGCCAAACATGTTGACCGCTGCAATACGATCATAAGTCGTGGGCCCGGTAAGGGCGCGGGCGAGGGCCAGTCCCATCGTGAGAAGGATCGCCAATAATGCTGCAACGAACATTATTGGTCGAAAACCCGGTTCGAGATCTCTTTCGACATGGCGCCTGTGGCGAGCTTCCCGGCCGCCTCTTTGCTGAGCGCATGAACGGTGAGACTGTCTTTCGACAAACTGATCGTGACGGTGCCAGGGGTCAAGGTGATGGAATTGGCGTAAATCACTGCCCCGAGATTGGTTTCTTGCGACTGTGGTATTTGGATCATCTGCGGGCTGACCGATGCCCCCCTCCAGCGCAGAATCCGTTTGGCAACATCGATATTTGCCTTTACGATCTCTCTGAACAGATAAAGAAAAAAGCCGGGGAATCTCGACGAGAGATGCAGCGGATAGCTTTCATGGTCGATAACATTCATCCGCCGTGACAAAAAAACTGTAAGCGCGACAGATGCTACCCCTAGCCCTAGCAGCAGGGGTTCCAGATGTCCCGACAAAAAAATCCAGCACAGAAACAGTAGTACGCCAAAGTTGAAAGATTTCATTTCGGTGGCCTGGTATATCTAAATGTTGATTTGTATTTGAATTGACCCGCGTGCCTGGCCAGATTATGACCTGATTTTTTCATCTTTTTCTAGTTTTTCTAGTTTTTCTGTTCTCTGTGCGGGGCAGTCCGTTGTCGCAACTGGCCAACGTAATTGAGGGGATTATATCGGATTACCCGTTGCGGTTGGAAGTTTGATGCTTGTGATGATCGCGCGGCTGTATCACCGATTACCGCCGCGCATCATCTATCCCACACCGGAGCAAGAGTAACCATCAACAATTGGAAGATGTCACCACGGCCAAAATTGAAAGCTATTCCTAAGAACTGGTATTCTGCTGCACCACGGCCAAGGCATTGTTACCTCGGATGCCGTACGTGAGCAAGAGAAGATCGAGCGCTCAAGCGCCGGTCGGTGCTACAGATCTTTATCGATAAACCTTCACGTGGTAGATTCACGTTTTACTCGGTTAAACTGGATTCCTATCTAGCTTGTTTGCTCATGTACTAAAATATCACAGAATTCTTTTCAGGAAAATTTTAAACATGGTGTTTTTCATGGTATTTGCCCTGTGCATGCAAAATAAACTATTGTTTTTAAAAAAGATTCAAGGCTTATTAACAATCGAGTGGGAGTGACTGGCGCTGGCTGGCACCTGGGTTTTTGGCGGGGTGATGGTCAGATTTGCCAGGCTCATGCTGAACGGGCCTGACGGATTGAATTGAGCCGCTATACTTGTCATTGAACCCACGCTCTATCTCTGAGATCCGGATATGAGTATCACTTTGCTGTTGTTCGCCGCGCTCGTCCTTTTGTACTGCGGAACAGGAGGTAATAAAGCGCTTCTCGTCATGCTGGCTTCAGTGGTGGTCGGCTGGGCGCTGGACGGGTTCAGTTTGGCGAGTCTGATGTTTGGCGGGGTAGTACTGGCACTGCTACTCGTGCTGTTAATACCGAATAAATTTCGTCGTGAACGACTGAGCCGACCGCTGTTGCACTGGGTTCGCGGCATGCTCCCCACCTTGTCGGAAACGGAGTCCGAAGCACTGCGGTCCGGCAGTGTAGACTGGGACGGAGACCTGTTCAGTGGTCATCCTGATTGGGCCCGCCTGCTTGAGCTTCCCCACGCCAGCCTCAGCGCAGAAGAACAGGCCTTTATCGACGGCCCGGTAACCACACTGTGCAGCATGATTGACGACTGGTCGATGACCAATGAGTTGTTCGATTTGCCGCAGGAGGTCTGGGACTATATTCGACATGAGGGCTTTTTTGGCCTGGTTATTCCCAGGGAATACGGCGGCAAGGGCTTCTCCCAGACCGCGCATTCCGAGATTGTCATGAAGCTCTCCACCCGCAGCGTGTCCGCAGCGGTGACGGTGATGGTGCCCAATTCACTTGGGCCTGGAGAACTCCTTATGGAGTACGGTACCGATGAGCAGAAGGAGCACTACCTGCCGCGGCTCAGCGGCGGTGAAGACATCCCGTGTTTTGCGCTCACCTCGCCGGTGGCCGGGTCAGATGCGGGCGCCATACCGGATAAAGGCATTGTCTGCATGGGCGAGTGGCAGGGCGAGCAGGTGCTGGGGCTCAAGGTCACCTGGAACAAGCGCTATATCACGCTGGCGCCGGTGGCCACGATCATCGGGCTTGCCATCAAGGTTTACGATCCAGAGCAACTGTTGGGAGCGGACGGCACAATTGGCGTGACCTGCGTGATGGTCCCGCATGATCTCCCGGGTGTCCACAGCGGTGCGCGGCACCTGCCCATGAACACGGTGTTTATGAATGGCCCCACCTGGGGAACGGATGTGTTTATTCCCATGACACAGGTGATCGGTGGTCAGGACATGCTTGGTAAAGGCTGGACTATGCTGCTCGAATGTCTCTCCATCGGACGTTCCGTATCGCTACCGGCCCTCGCTACCGGGGCGGGTAAGGTCGCCAGCCTGACGACCGGTTCCTACGCCAGCGTGCGCGAGCAATTCGGCCGCAGTATCAGTCAGTTCGAAGGGGTACAGGAAGCGCTGGAGCCCATTGCCGGCTACACCTACATGATGGACGCTGCGCGATTGTTGACCACTTCCATGCTCGACCGCGGCGTTCGGCCTGCGGTACCGTCGGCGCTGCTGAAGTATCGCAATACCGATTTGATGCGCGTTGTTGTCAATCATGCAATGGATGTGGTGGCGGGGCGCGGCGTTATCATCGGACCGAGAAACTTCATGGCCCGCATCTACCAGGCAATCCCTATTGCGATCACTGTCGAAGGCGCAAACATCCTGACCCGCAGCCTGATGGTGTTTGGTCAGGGCGCCATCCGCTGCCACCCCTTCATCGTCGAAGAAATCGAAGCGGCGGGTATGGAAGACGAGACTCAGGCTGTGGCGAGACTCGACGCTGTTTTTTACCGGCATATAGCGCACACCATCCGCAATGTGCTGCGCAGCCTGGTGCTCGGTGTCAGTGGTGGGCGCCTGGAGTCGGTTCCAGGCCAGGGCAATATACAGCCTTATTACCGTCAGCTCTCACGCTTTTCTGCGGCGTTCTCTGTGCTGACCGACGTCACACTGCTGACGATTGGTGGCGGCCTGAAAGCGAGGCAGCGGCTCTCCGGGAATATGGCCGACTGCCTGGTGCGACTCTATTATGCGTCGGCGGTCATTAAGCAGTGGCACGAAGAGGACTATCCAGAATTCGAGCGCGAGTTGGTTGAATGGTCCCTGCAGACCTGCCTGGTCGAACTACAGGCACATATGCGCGAGGTGATTGATAACTTCCCTGTCAAAATACTGCGCTGGCCACTGCGCGTGTTCCTGTTTCCGCTGGGCAGCGTCCGCCTGCGCCGTCCCGCGGATGCCCTCGGTACCGCCGTGGCGCAAAGTATTGTTAAAGACAGTCCAATACGGGATCGTATCGTGCGGGGCACCTACGCCAGTGATGAGCCTGCTGACTCTCTGGGCAGAGTGCTCCATGCTTACCGACTTGCCAACAACACCCGTGAGTTGCGCAGTGTGCTGCACGAGGCCATTCGCGAAAGAGATCCAGACGACCTTGATAGCATCGCCTTGCTCATGGGGCACCAGCGTGAAGAACTGGTGAACTGGGCCATCGATCAACAACTGGTTGGTGAATCTGATCGAGAGGTGTTGCTGGAAGCGCTGACCGCGCTCTACGATGTCATCCGCGTGGATGCCTTTGATGCGGAGGGTATCAAAAAACTGGCAGAGTGCACGCCAGGTGCGCGCCAGGTGGTGGAGCGCAAGTAAGCCGGGTACACCTTGGACGTTACCGGGTTTAGGTGTGCGTATTCTCGGTGAAGCGAAAAAAAGCTACGCCGACCTGTTGCTCGAAGCCGACGCGATTTTTATCGAAGAATTATATGCAGCTGATTTATACAATAAAACCAGTCAGGCCTTTGCTGTGTTTTTGCCGGTTAAATCCGTTGGTGTAGTCGGCGATGCCCGCCGCTATGAATACGTGATTGCATTGCGCGCTGTCGAAACCGTAGATTTTATGACCGCACGCTGGGCGCACTTGCCCTACGAGTTTATCGAGCGGGTT
>JAGPVT010000178.1 GCA_018066865.1 Marinobacter sp.
CCGCTTTTTACGGATCGGATGCATTTACATACCTGTCAGTTAGTCTTGGGAAACGTTTACGCGCGCGAAGGACGCAGAGGTCGCTGGAGCCGCCGCCACTGTACTCTTTTCAGCCTGAAACTCATAACCGCGACGGCAGGACTCAATGATCGCATTCCTGCTTCGTACCGACCCGATCATCATCAGTGCCATCAACACGAAAAATACTGCGTAGCAGGCCCAGACATAGGGGCCGTGGCCTTCCATCGCGATAAAGGCAGAAAAGGAATCAAATGCCATTGGTCAGACCCTTCCTTTCATTACGAATTCTTTTACCCACCGGGTGCGTTGCTCCCGGGACAAAATCTCTGTCTGCATGCGAACACAGGCCAGCCAGCCAAAAATCAGGTACAGGCCCAGTACTGATAACAGTAGCGGCACCCACATTTCCGCCGGCATGGACGGTTTTTCTGTGAGTTTGAACGTCGCGGGCTGGTGCAGTGTATTCCACCACTCCACGGAGTATTTGATAATGGGGATATTCACTACCCCTACCAACACCAGCACCGCAACCGCACGGGCGGCTGACTTCTCGTCATTGATAGCGCGATCCAGCGCGATAACACCGCCATACAGAAACAGCAGTATCAGCATGGACGTTAGCCGCGCATCCCATATCCACCAGGTGCCCCAGGTTGGCTTACCCCAGACCGCGCCGGTAAAAAGTGCCAAAAACGTCAGAACCAGCCCCACCGGCGCAACCGCCTTGACGAACACATCGGCGAGCTTCATGCGCCAGACCAGCGTCACAAGGGCTGCGGACGCCATCATGATGTAAACCGACTGCGCCATAAACGCCGTAGGGACGTGAATAAAAATGATCCTGTAGCTATTACCCTGAAGGTAATCCTTGGGGGCAAACGCCAGGCCCCAGATAACCCCGCTCATAAGCAGCAGGATGCCGCCAGCCAACAGCCAGGGCATGAACCGGGTGGATATCCCGAAAAACCATTTTGGGGAACCCAGTTTGTGAAAAAATTGCCACATCAGATGGTCACCGTCCTAACGTTTACCTTGTTTTACGCGTTCGATAAGCTGATCTTCAGCGCCGCGGCCGCTGCAAACGGCGCCAATGTCAGCGCCAGCATCAGAAACGCACCCATCAGAGCCAGATAAGCCCCCACAGATGCACCCTCCGCTGCCGCTGCAACGGTACCTGTACCGAAAATAAGCACAGGAATGTACAGTGGAATGATCAGCAGAGACAAGAGCACGCCAGCCGATCGCAGTCCAAGCGTTAACGCGGCGCCAATAGCGCCAATCAAACTTAGTACCGGTGTACCAATCAACAGCGTTAGACATAAAATAGCGATGGAGTTCCCGTCGAGATGCACCATTACACCAAGAACGGGTGTCAAAATGACCAAGGGCAGCCCTGTCAGCATCCAGTGCGCTATGGTTTTTGCCAGAATCAGCAGAAACAGGGGCTGGGGCTGGAGCACAAGCTGTTCCAGGGTGCCATCGTCAAAATCATGGCGAAACAGGTGATCCAACGACAGCAATACAGACAGTAGCGCTGCTACCCAGAGAATGCCGGCTCCCGCTTCACTCAAAAATGAAACTTCCGGGCTGACTCCGAGCGGAAACAGGGTAACAACCATCACAAAAAACAGCAGCGGGTTTAGCAGATCCTGGCGTTGCCGAAATGCCACTCTCATATCCCGCGCAAACACGCCTTTCATGGCTGCCAATACACCAACACTGCTACTTGCAAGCCGCACTGCCGGGCGAACCTCAGCGTTCATGGAGCCCCCCCCGCGCCAAGAGTCAGTCGATGCATGCCCGGCAATGCCAGGTCATGGTGAGTGGTAACCAGCACGGCGCCACCCTCGGCAGCGCGCTGCTGCAAAAGTGCCTCGAGGGCTTTTACGCCATCTGCGTCGATGGCAGTGAACACTTCATCGAGTAGCCACAGTGGTTCATCAGCAACCAGCAAGCGCGCCAATGCAACCCTGCGCTGCTGGCCGGCAGACAAGTTGCGACAGGGTACATTTTCATAGCCTGTCAGGCCGGTGCCCTGCAGCGCCTGACTCAATGCCGCATCAGCTACTGGCCTGCGACCGGCCATCAAGGCCCGGAGGTTTTCCGTGGGGGTAAGCAGGGGTTTGATGCCCGGGCGATGCCCGAGATAGAGCATGTTCCGGAGAAACGCCTCTCGCTGGCTGGCTACCGGGGTTCCGCACCACTTCAGTTCGCCTGTCCACGCATCGTTCAGGCCGGCCAGTATTCTCAGCAGCGTCGTCTTGCCGGAGCCGTTTGGCCCCTCGACACGGGTTACTGTACCGGGCAGTATGGAGAAGGATAACTCACGGAAAAGCATCCGCTTGTCCCGTTCACACTGCAGATTGACAGCCTGTAGTAACGGCTCGGACATCAGGGCCCCGTAATCAGGTCGATGCGCATATTGCATCGGGTGTGTTCACGGCAAAAGTTGCCGGCGCGGCGTATTATAACGAAAGCGCCTACAAAATACTCTTGTCTGGTATCAAGTCAGCAGCAATGAAACTACCCAGCGGTCAACAGCCCCCTGCACCTCCGGTACCGGTTACCCCCGGCCCCGAAAAAACCACTGACGCCGGGCAATCAGGCCGGGAAACTGCCGTTTTGTCTGCCCGACAGCAACTGGACCAGCTTCAGCTTGCGAACCGGGAAACCATACTGGCCCGTGTCGCGGAAATCATCCAACGTCAGGGCAGCGGTAGTGCCGAAGTGCTTTTGGACGTGCGAGGCAAACCGCTTCAGGTAAACGCGGCCATTGGCGCCACGGAGCTAACGCCCGGAGACTGGGTGAAAGTGATGCGCGCTGGCAATGAACTGCAACTCGTGGGCAAGCTGGCGCAAGCTCCGGAAGCCACCATTGCCCGGGCTCTTGCCCAACGTATGCCTTGGCAGCAGAGCCTGGACAGCGGTCTGGCCAAGCTGATGACGGCACTGAACCGCGGCGTTATTCCTGAACTGACGCCCGGCCAACTCCCGACAGCACGCAGCCCGCAACCACTGCCCGAGGCTGCACGACAGGCTCTCGAAACGCTGCTTGCAAGACTGCCTGCCAGTAATACCCTGGCACCGGGCGCCGGAATGCAGAACAACACCGTGCAACAAATACGGCAATGGATCGCGGAGAGCGGGCTGTTCGCAGAATCCCGCCTGACTCAGACGCCATCCCCGGCCCTACCCGACCTCAAGCTTGCCATTGGCCGTATGATCACCGCCCTGCTGTCTGAACAAGGCAGCGACAAGGCAGTTTTGTTCAACCGCCTCACACCACTGGCCAGCCCCGGGCTGGTTCAGGCACCTCTGCAGTTCCCGCAGGCTCTGACATCAACGCCGCCCGCCATGAGCTCCGAGCCCACATCGGTGGGGCAGACATTGCGAATGTTAGCCGGCATGCTGAACCGCATTACCGTAAACCAGTTACACAGCCAGATACTGACTGCGAGAGGCGGGGGTGACGCACCTGCGCCCGCCTCAACCATGCTCATGGATTTACCTTGGGTCACACCTCAAAATGAGCCCAGAGTGGCACAATTGCGCATAGAACAGCACAAGGACGACGCCTCTTCAAAAGGGCGCGACCACAAACGGGCGGCCATCAGCGAATGGCGCCTCAATCTTGCCATTGATCTGGAACAGGCCGGCGCCCTGAATTTTGAAGTTTCCCTGCGGCAGCAGGAAGTCAGCGCACGGGTGTGGGCAGAAAAACAGGACACGCTGAAACAGGTGAACGAAGAGCTGCCATTACTGAGGCGAAGCCTGTCGGAGCTGGGGCTGGAAGTTACTGACCTTGAGTGTCGCCGTGGCAGCCCGTCGTACCCGGCAACGAAGCTGGAACACAGACTGGTGGATACCCGGGCATGAAAGAGCAAAACGAACGTCATTCATCCAGCGCTGCCGTTGCACTTAAATACGACGGTGAGAAGGCTCCGACCATAACGGCCACGGGTACATACGAACTGGCCGATGAGATTATCAGGATCGCCAGAGAGCATAATGTGCCGCTGTATGAAAACGCAGAGCTGGCCGGCATTCTTGCGCGCCTGTCCCTCAACGACGAAATCCCCGAAAACCTTTACCGGGTTATTGCTGAAATTCTTGCGTTCGCATTTCACATCCGCGGCCGAACGCCCGAAGACGCCGGCGGCGATTCAACAGAAACCTTATAGCAGCTTTGCTATTTCAGGCCGCCTGGCGCTTTCTCAGTGCTGATACAAGCTCGGCCTCAGGACGGGATATTCCGCAGGTATTCATAAGATCGTCTATATCCGCACCAAGATCCACGAGCCGTGAAGCTTCGTCGTAGGAGATGCGTAACGGGTCGTTCTGGCGCATCTCGTCAATGGTCGAGCGCAGCTCGTGCAATTGCCGCTCGCAGACCACAAGGCGCTGGCCTACACCCATGCTTCCGCTCGCTGTGGCATGCAACTCCCGACCGAGCGTATCACAGCGATCCTTGAGTGTGGCTTTCAGTTGCCGGTTTTGACGCCCGAGCATCACGCCCTGCGCAAAAATCAGAAAAAGCGCTGCCGAGGTCAGCACCCACGGAATATAAGAAGGAATTTCAGCAAACATGATGGACGTCTCCGGTTTATTTGCCACGGAAGGCGTCCATCACAAGGTCTATCCGGTACAACTCCGGTTCACAGCCCTGAGATTTCAGCCCATTCGTGGTCTGACAGCATTTTGTCGAACTCGACCAATATGATCAGTTCACCATCTTTGTTACACACACCCTGGATAAACCGGGCACTTTCTTCGTTACCCACATTCGGTGCAGTCTCAATTTCACTGGCTTTCAGGTACACAACCTCGGCCACAGAATCCACCAGAATGCCCATTACCTGATCGGCAGATTCCATCACCACTATCCGGGTGGCGTCTGTTACATCCGCATCCGCCAGCCCGAAACGGCGGCGGGTGTCGATAACCGTCACCACATTACCCCGCAGATTGATGATACCGAGCACGTAATCCGGAGCACCCGGTACGGGCGCGATTTCCGTGTATCTCAGTACTTCCTGTATCTGCATAACGTTCAGACCATAGGTCTCGTTATCCAGCCGGAAGGTCACATACTGCAGTACCTGATCGTCCTGGGCCTGACTTTGCTGTCCGCTCGGGGATGCCATAACCTGAATCTCCTGTTCGGCTGCCCAGCGGGCAACCTGATCGTCAAAAAAACATCATCAGCGCCCAATACTATAGTTAAGCGCACAAATCGTGCCAGCACGACACCGTTTCATTCCGTAACCGGTCTGCCGGTCACGATCAGCTCAAATCAAGATGCTGTTCTCGCTCTGCTCGTACCAGCAAGTTCGCCATGGTGCGCACATCAACAAGGGCACACATCTGTTCAATTACCGTTCCCGCCAACCAAGGCCGCTTGCTGCGCGCCGTGCGCCAGCGCACATCATCCGGACTCAGAGTGAACGACTGGGCTACATCATCACAGGCCAATCCCCACTCGCTATTGTCTAACCGGATAACAAACCGATAGTTGTCCCTGGCATTCACGGGCACCCTGCCGGCCATAATCCACTCGGCCGTATCCACAACTCTCAGATTCTGTTGAGTGCCCGGGCGAATCCCCATATACCACTTGGGGCTGCCGGGAATTGGCCGGACTTCCTCTTCAATCCGGTGGATAGCACCCAGCAGCACGAGAGGAACTGCAAGCTGCAGGCCCGCCACGGTAAAAATCAGACACTCAAACGGGCGGTGCGACCACTCGGGGCGCGACACCGGCATTTCCGGTGTCGATGTCGGTTCCGGCGCGGAAGCAACGACAGCAATAGCCTCTTGAACTTGCACCGGTTTCGGCGGCGCTTCCACCAGGGGCGCTGGCCTGGCCCGCAACACCGGCTTCTGCACTGGTGCCGGTTTCGGCTCAGGTTTCATTTCGGGAACTGGCTCCGGCTCGCGAACCTCTTCATGCAGCGCGGTGTCGGTTGCTGTATGCAGCAATTCATCCAGATAACTGGCAATGGCACTGGCCGGACCCGCCAGCTTTGTCAATTTTTCGTCAGCCATGCTGACGCTCCTTCCCTGCGCCTGTCCTTGCCAGCAAATCGTCCAGCAAGTGCCGATACGCCCGCATGCCGTGAGTCTGCGCGTCCAGTTTTGAAGGCACTACGCCGGCCTGGCTGGCATCACGGAATTTGGTATCGACAGGCACCGCAAACCTCCACAGGGTGTCCTGATAGGTTTTCCGCAGCTGGTTCAGGCTCTTGACCGAGGCCTGGGTACGTCGGTCGAACAGGGTTGGCACAATGGTATAAGGAAGTTCGTTCTTCTGGGAGCGCATGATCATCTGCAGAGTATGCAGCATGCGCTCAAGCCCTTTGATCGCGAGAAACTCGGTCTGCACCGGAATAACGAGATGCTGTGCTGCCGCCAGGGCATTGACCATCAGCACGCCCAATGATGGTGTGTTATCCAGGATGACGTAGTCAAAATCGTCCCATAGCTGGGTGAGCGCGCGTGACACGATAAGCCCCATACCCTCGGCGCCGACCATACGGCGCTCCAGCGTCGCCAGTGCCGTGCTCGCGGGCAGCAGCGATAACCCGGGGCAGCTGGTTTCGGTAATAAGCTGGGCAGGCAAACCCTCAGGCACTTTGCCTTGGTGCTGGAACAGGTCAAAAACGCTGTGCGCAAGGGTATCGGGGTCGTACCCGAACCAACTGGTAAGCGAACCATGAGGGTCAAGATCAACCACGAGAACGCGCTTGCCGCGTTCTGCCAGCAAGCCGCCCAATGCGACCACCGAGGTGGTTTTACCCACACCACCTTTCTGATTGGCTACTGCCCAGATTCGCACGTTTTTTCTCCGGAAAGTACGATATTGCGACCCACTGAAAACCAGTTGTACTCCGGTTTATCGGCCAGAGGTTAAACAACTTGAACGGGAACGAAACCCTAGCGCATGATGCCCCGAACACTGGCCTCCCGGGAGACTAGAAGCACCACGCGGCGGTTTCGCCTGCGCCCTTCTTCAGTGTCGTTGCGAGCTAAAGGCTGATGCTGTCCATACCCGACCGCTGCCAGTCGTTCAGGCTCAATGCCATCCATGCCCAGCATGCGAACAACCGCAGCCGCTCTTGCCGCTGACAGCTCCCAATTCGAGGGAAAGCGGGTCGTACGGATGGGCTGATTGTCGGTGAAGCCTTCAACCTTTACTGCGTTATCCCGGTTCCTGAGAACCCTGGCGATTTTTTCGATCACTCCAAACGCGTCATAGTGCGGCTCGGCATCACCACTGCCAAACAACAGGCTGTCCGGAAGATTAAGTGCCAGCCAGCGCTCATTGGTTTCAAGCGTTACCACCCCACGATTGATCAGATCATCAAACTCCATTGCGAGCTGATCTGCCATGGTACGCAATGCTTCAGTGCGTTCCTGAATTTCTTGCTCCGGGTTTCGGGGAGCTTCTGTGACCGCCGGGGGGATAACATCCTCCTGCACAGCCACTCCAGAACCCGGGGGCTGATCGCCGATTTCTATAGGCTGAATGGATCGCTGAGGTGCGTTGAAAACGCCCGTAAGCGTTTCTGAAAGCACCTTGTACTTGCCCTCATTTACCGACGACACCGAGTACATCACCACAAAAAACGCAAACAGCAGGGTTATGAAATCCGCATAGGAAATCAGCCAACGTTCTTTGTTGTGCAGATCATCCTGAGGTTGCCTGCGACGCCGCATAAATAGGAACCGGGTTTGCCTACTGCAGGAAGCCCCGCAGCCGCAATTCAATGGATTTAGGGTTCTCACCCTCCGCAATGGCGATAAAGCCATCGATCATCATGTCTTCGTATCTTGAGCGCTCCTTCACCAGCCCGCGAAGCTTGTTGGCAACCGGGAAAAACAGCAGGTTTGCCAGTGCTACGCCGTAAATGGTTGCTACGAAGGCCGTAGCAATCCCGTTGCCGAGCGATTCCGGGTCTTCAAGGTTGGTCATTACCTGGATCAGTCCCATAACGGCACCGATAATACCGATCGTCGGTGAATAGCCGCCCATGGCTTCAAACACCCGGGCAGATTCCAGATCCCGCTGCTCACGGCACTCCAGATCAATTTCCATGATGCTTCGGATCGTTTCTGTTTCTGCCCCATCCACCAGCAGCTGCAAGCCTTTGCGGGCAAAGTGTTCCGGCTCTTTCTCAGTCAGCCCCTCAAGCCCAAGCAGGCCTTGTTTACGGGCCTTTACGCTCCAGTCGATTACCTTGCCAATGCCGTCTTCGATACTGATGTAAGGAGGAACAAACACCCATTGGGCCTGCGCGGAGGCTCTTTTCAGGGTCGGCCAGGAGGTCTGGAGAATAGTGGCAGCCAAGGTGCCGCCAATAACGATAATCGCCGCAGGGCCATTAAAGAGGGAACTCAGCGCCCCACCCTCAAGCAGGTTGCCACCGAGGATGGCGGCAAATGCCAGAACAACACCAAGCAGGCTGAGAAAATCCATCAACTAACGCCCTCAATCAATCTCGGGGCTACGTCATCAAGAGCCAGAACCTCATCGCTCAGGCCCGCTTTCGCAACGGCCATGGGCATACCGTAGATCACCGATGATTTTTCATCCTGAGACCAGATTTGCGAACCACTCTGTTTCATCATGCGACAGCCTTCCCGGCCGTCTGACCCCATTCCCGTCAGGATCACACCCAGTGTTTTCCCGGGGTATGCGCGGGCCAGAGAACCAAAGGTAACGTCCACACAGGGCCGATAGTTCAGCCGTTCGTCTCCAGGCAAAATACGCACCCGGGGCTGACCACCGCGGTTTTCAACCATCATCTGTTTGCCGCCCGGTGCCAGCAATGCCAGCCCTGGGCGCAAAATATCGCCGTCCTCAGCCTGGCGAACTTCTATCTTGCACAGTTTGTTGAGACGCTCTGCAAACGCTGGAGTAAAACTCGCAGGCATATGTTGAACCAGCACAATAGGCGAAGGAAACGTCGCCGGCAGTGCCGCCAGAACTCGCTGGAGCGCGACAGGCCCACCGGTAGAGGTGCCGATACCGACAACAGCATAGTGCCGGGCTGGACCTTTTCGTGAAGGGCGACTGGGTGCGCCATGCGCACTCTGATCGCCCGATGGCAGCGGTCGCGTCTCCGGTCGGCCCGGAGTTGAAGGCCTGGAAAAAACCTTGCCCAAGGCCGTCTGATCGGGTCGTGAAGAGTGAGAAGTAGATTGAGACGGCGATTGATAATTAGAGTGCGAGACCCGACTGGAAGGCCGGCTTCGCGCAACATCAAGCACGCGATCGATCAGAATTTTCTGCAGCTGGCTGCCATCGCGGGCAATTTCTTCAAAGTTTTTAGGCAGAAAATCTACTGCCCCGGCTTCGAGTGCATCCAGCGTAATTCTGGCACCTTCATAGGTAAGAGAAGAAAACATCAACACCGGCACAGGGTGCCTTTTCATAATCTCACGCACAGCTGAAATACCGTCCATGATCGGCATTTCGTAATCCATGGTAATAACATCCGGGCGCAGTGATTCTGCCAGCTCAACGCCTTCCCGGCCATTGGATGCAACACCCACCACCCGGATCTGTCCGGACGCAGTCAGTATCTCCGTCAGCCGTTTGCGGAAGAACCCTGAATCGTCAACGACCAAGACAGAAACTGTCATCCGTTTCTCCTACCAAAAATATGTTGCCCCACAGAGCCTTCAGCGATCATGAAAAGCCCTCAGCTACCATGAAGGGCCTCCAGCTACCATGAAGAGCCCTCAGCTTTTACTAAAAGCCGTCAGCTGTAACGCTGCAACAGGCTGGGAACATCAATGATGAGCGCGATACGGCCGTCGCCGGTAATCGTAGCGCCAGCCATACCCGGTGTACCCTGAAGCCCGCGCCCGAGAGGCTTGATAACCACTTCTTCCTGGCCCACCAACTGATCAACCACAAATCCGACCTGGCGGGTACCCATGGCCACGATCACCACATGGCCGTTTCCAGGTTCACCCCTGGCAACAGAGCCTTTAACCAACCACCGCTTTATATGAAACAACGGGAACACCTTGTCGCGCACAACAATGCATTCGCGGCCGTCCACAATATTGGTGCGGGTCAGATCCAGATGGAAAATTTCCACCACATTCACCAACGGAAGCGCAAAAGACTGGTTGCCCAGCATGATCATCAACGTTGGCATGATCGCCAGGGTCAAGGGCACCTTGATGATGATGCGTGAGCCTTTGCCCAGCTTTGAAACAATGCTGAGCTGACCGTTGAGCTGACCGATTTTGGTCTTGACCACATCCATACCCACACCGCGGCCAGAAACGTCAGAAATCTGCTCTTTGGTGGAGAAGCCAGCGGCGAAGATCAGGTTGAAACACTCCGTATCGGTCAGGCGATCGGCTGCATCCTGATCGTAAATTCCTTTCTCCACGGCTTTGCGTCGCAGTACTTCCGGATCCATACCGGCGCCATCGTCATCAATAGACAGCAGAATATGATCCCCTTCCTGCTCTGCCGAAAGCGTGACTGTACCCTGCCGCGGCTTGCCGGCTTTTTCACGCACGCCCGGCGCTTCAATGCCGTGATCCACCGAGTTCCGCACCAGGTGGACAAGTGGATCCGACAGCGCTTCGACGAGGTTTTTATCGAGATCGGTGTCCTCGCCGTGCATGACCAGGTTCACTTCCTTGTTCATGCCACGGGCAAGATCGCGAACAACACGCGGGAAACGGCCGAATACTTTCTTGATTGGCTGCATCCGGGTTTGCATGACAGCGGCCTGCAGGTCTGTCGTCACAACATCAAGGCTGGATACCGCTTTGTGCATGTGTTCGTCTTCGCTCGCAGAACCCAGCCGCTGCAGCCGGTTGCGTACCAAAACCAGTTCACCCACCATATTCATAATGTCGTCAAGACGCTTGGTATCGACGCGTACAGTGGTTTCTGCAACCGGCGCTTGCTCTCGGGCGGGTGCCGCAGGGGCAGCTTTTTCAGGAGCCTGATTGGCGGCCAGCTTTGAATCAGACTTGCTTTTCGCAGGTCCCGGGTTGAGTTCTGCTTTTATCCGAGAAGGTTCATCGGGTTCTTTCCCGCTACCGTTTGTTGGGCTGCCGCCCTTGCCGTGCAGTTCGTCCAGCAGTTTTTCGAATTCATCGTCGCTGATCAGCTCGCCACTACTGCCTGTAGCCGGGCCAGCTGAGCCGGCTGCACCGGAATCCGCGGACGGGGCTTCTTGCGCTGCAAATTTGCCTTTGCCATGAAGCTCATCCAGCAAAGCTTCAAATTCATCGTCGGTAATCTCATTGCCGGCGCCATCACTGTTGTTGCCAGCCGGCTGCTCATGCGCCTGGCTCTCACCTGACCCGGCGGCGGGAGTTTCCCCGTGCAGAGCATCAAGCAGTTGTTCAAATTCGTCGTCGGTAATATCACCGCCATCTGCCCCGGCTCCCGAGGGCTCTTCCAGGGGTTCGCCTGACGCTTTCGCCGCGGCATCCTGCGGCAAGGCCAGAGCATCCAGTGCGGCGATCAATTGATCAGGCGCAGGCGTAAGCTCTTCCCGATTGCGCACCTGCTCAAACATGGCGTTCACATGGTCCAGAACTTCCAGGACAACGTCCATAAGCTCTGAATCCACCTGCCGCTTATGGTTGCGTAGAATGTCGAACACGTTTTCTGCGGAGTGACAGCAGTTAACAAGTGCCTCAAGCTGCAGGAAGCCTGCACCACCCTTGACGGTATGAAACCCACGGAATATTGCGTTGAGCAGGTTGCTGTCATCAGGATGTTGCTCAAGATCGACAAGTTGCTCAGACAGTTTTTCGAGAATCTCTCCGGCTTCTACGAGGAAGTCCTGCAGGATCTCATCATCGGCATCAAACGCCATGGGTTAACCTCTTAAATTCAGAAACCGAGACTGGACAACAGATCATCTACGTCGTTTTGCCCCGAAACTACATCTTCACGCTCTTCAGCCTTCATCGGAGGCCCCACGCCCTGCTCAGCTGATACTGCGCGGCCTTCGATCTGATGAACGGTGCCGGTGAGCTTGTCGACATGGCTGGCCATGACAACAAGGCTGAGCATCTGTTCTTCCACATCTTTAACCAGCGTCGTGACACGCTGAATCACCTGTCCGGTCAGATCCTGAAAATCCTGCGCCAAAAGAATTTCGGAGAGGCTGCTGTAAATCGTATCGGCGTCCCGGGTCAGGCTCACAAAAAAGTTGTCAATCCGACCGTATAGCTCACGAAACTCTGCAGGTTGCATTTCACGGCGGCGCAAACGCTGCCATTCACCCCGCAAAGCGGTCGCTTCGTCACGCATTGCATTGGCTACGGGCATACTTTCTTCAACCAGATCCATGGTGCGATTGGCAGCCTGGCCGGTCATCTGCACAACATAGGCAAGCCGATCTGAGGCGTCTGTCATCATCGACAGAGCTTCCTTCTGTTCGTCACTGCGTGGGTCTATCTGGAAATTCCGGATTGATTCATGAAGCGATCGAGTCAGTCGTCCCACTTCCCGATACAGACTCTGATCCCGAACCTCGCCCAGCTCATTGATCAGGGTCATAGCGCCGGCATAATCTCCGCCTTCAACGCATCGGCCAAGCTCTGCCGTCTGCTTTCGGAGCTTTTCAGTTACTTCCGGCTCGAGACCCCGGTGGATCTTCTCGTTATCACTCATGCGATCCATCCAATCTCTGATTACTGGATTCGTTCAAAAATTTTCTCAATTTTTTCCTTGAGAACGGCCGCGGTAAAAGGCTTCACCACATACCCATTCACGCCGGCTTGAGCAGCCGCCACAATCTGGTCGCGTTTGGCTTCGGCCGTAACCATCAACACCGGGAGAGTTTTCAGGTTGTCATCGGCCCGCACTGCCTTGAGCAGGTCAAAGCCAGACATTCCAGGCATGTTCCAATCTGTCACCAGAAAATCGTATTTGCCGCTTTTGAGCATAGGCAGAGCCGTATTGCCATCATCGGCTTCATCCGTATTGGTGAAACCCAGATCACGGAGCAGGTTCTTGATAATCCGCCGCATTGTGGAGAAGTCATCCACAATGAGAATTTTCATGTTCTTGTCCAAAGGGACCTCCAGTAAGTAAGACCCGGAATTCGTTTGACCTTTGCGCTCAAAGTTTGGCAGGCCGCTGATTTAAGCACTTATTGTCTGATCTTTATCACGGTTGTAAAGCATCGGTTACCAAATACTACACTCCAGTACGATCCGGAAACCTGAGCCGGGCCTATTTGCCATCCTCATGGCGCCATTCCGAGAGCCTGCCACGCAGCCGCAGCGCAGCTTGACTGTGAATCTGGCTGACCCTGCTTTCGCTGACGCCCAGCACTGCGCCAATTTCCTTGAGGTTCAGCTCCTCTTGGTAATACAGGCTCAGAACCAGCTTTTCCCGCTCTGGCAGCTGTTCAATAGCGGCTACCAGATTGCTCCGAAAGGAATCAGAAGCCAGGCCGTCCAGAGGATTATCTCTGGCCTCTGTTTGTTCTATCGGCAGCTCTCCGGATTCATTGAGCTCATCAAGGCTAAAAAGTCGCCCACTGTTCGAATCAGACAGAGTGGTGTGGTATTCAGAAAGCCCCATGCCGAGCTCTTCGGCAACCTCCGCGTCCTGGGCTTCACGCCCCAAACGATTTTCGACTGCCTTGATAGCTTGGGCAACCCGGCGACCGTTCCTGTAAACAGAGCGCGGCACCCAGTCGCCTTTGCGGATATCATCCACCATGGCACCCCGGATGCGGATACCGGCATAGGTCTCGAAGGTTGCGCCTTTTGTGAAACTGTAGCGTTGGGCAGCCTCAAGCAAACCGATCATACCGGCCTGCATAAGGTCATCGAGTTGCACGGAAGCGGGCAGTCGTGCCAAAAGATGGAGAGCAATTTTCTTGACCAGTGGCGCGTGTGTCTCGATCAGTTCTGAAGAGCTCTTTGCGCCAGCCTGGCTGTAGATTCCCAAATTTTTCGTCAATGTCATGTATCCGGTATTGTTTGACGGGATCCGTTTCAGACTTCGACGAGCCGCTCCACAAAAAACTCCAGATGCCCGCGAGGAGATGACGGCAGCGGCCAGCTCTCCACTTTGTCGGCGAGCGCCTTGATCGCGAGCGACGCCTTGGCCCGGGGGTAAGCATCCAACACGGCTTTCTGGCGCTGGACCGCTTTCTTCACGGCTTCGTCGTACGGCACCATACCCACGTATTGTAATGCCACATCCAGAAAGCGTTCAGTAACCCGGGTCAGTTTTTCAAACAAATGGCGGCCTTCCTGCTCATTTGCCACCTGATTGGCAAGAATGCGGAAGCGGTTGGTACCGTAGTCGCGATTCATCAGTTTAATCAGTGCGTAAGCGTCGGTAATCGATGTCGGCTCATCGCAAACCACCATCAGCAATTCCTGGGAGGCCCGAAGAAAACTCACGACCGACTCGGAAATGCCGGCTGCAGTATCCACAATGAGCACGTCAATCTGATCGCCCAGCTCACTGAACGCATTGATAAGACCTGCATGCTCCATTGGGCTGAGCTGGGTCATGCGTTGCGTACCGGACGATGCGGGAACAATTTTGATACCACCAGGACCATTAACCAGTATGTCTCTGAGATCGCACTCGCCCGCCAGCACATCCTGCAACGTACGATTAGCCGTAATACCAAGCAGCACATCAATGTTGCCAAGACCCAGATCGGCATCAAGCAGAACCACACGCCTGCCCTTCTGTGCCAGAGCAATGCCAAGATTGACCGACACGTTACTCTTGCCGACACCGCCCTTGCCGCCGGAAACTGCGATCACCTGTACCGGATGTGGTTTGCTCATACTGTTTATTGTCTCTCGCAACGTTTAGCCGGTTATGACTCATGGCTGGGTACAACCCGGACTTTCACGGCCTCATGCCATTTCACGCGGCCGCTCTGCGCCGCGCAAGCGCTCTGCTGCTGCCTGTTGCTGAAGCGTTTTAAGACGCTCGACAGCCAGGCGTACAAGCGGAACCGCTTCGGCATGGTGCAAATCTCCCGGAATTTTCTGACCATCTGTGTAGTAGGCCACCGGTAACCCGGTCTCCATTACAAAGCCCAGAGATTCGCCCAGCGTCAGGGCCTCGTCAATCTTTGTCATCACGCAGCCTGTAAGACCTGCCATCTTATAGCAATGCCATACGGATTTCATAATACGCGGCTGACTGGTTGCCGAAACAACCAGGTGTGTGCGCACTTTGTGGTGGCTGCGAGCAAGCTCTGCCAGCTGCTCCTGATAGCCCTTGTCAGAGCTGGTCAGCCCCGCGGTATCAATCAGTACCAGATGACGATCCGACAATTCATCAAGAATATCATCCAGTGTGTGGCTTTCGTCTACCACTCGAACCGGCACGTTCAGAATGCGGCCAAATACGAAAAGTTGCTCATGCGCGGCAACCCGATAGCGATCGGTGGTAACCAGCGCCAATGAATCAGCGCCATGCTTCAACACATAGCGGGCAGCCAGTTTACCAATCGTGGTGGTCTTGCCGGAGCCAGTAGGACCGACCAGCGCATAAACGCCGCCCTCGTCCAGCCACTCTTTATACGGAGTTCGCACACCGGTGACGAGCATTTTCAAGGACTGCTTCCAGCCGTCATCCAGCTTCCCGCCTTTGTGTCGACGGGAGAGAGAGCCTGCCAGATCCGGGCTCAGGCCAAACTCCTGCAATCGCTCCGCAAGCCGCTGCTGAACTGCATTGACGCCAGACTTTTCTGGCTCGCCGCGCTGGCCACTCATAAGATCCCGCAAAGAACTGATTTCTGCGCGCATGCGGGCAAGCTCGTCGGAATAGTCGGTGTTGCTGCTGCCGCCCGTGGAGTGTGGTTCATCAAAACCATCACTCGCTGCTTCATGCAGCTCCGCAAATGAGGCGTCAGCATAGCCCTGACTACGCACTGCACGATGTTCGCGAACATCGCGAATGCGGGAACGGGAGCGGCTTAACTCATCTTCCAGGCGGCGGTGTTGCTCTGCCTGCATTTCACCGAGCCGGGATCCATTGGCGGCTTCTATAGCTTTATCGCCCAAGCTTTGGCGCGCCATATTTTCGTCGTAATCCAGCGCACAGACAATCTCGACGCCTCCGTCGACCCGCCGGTTAGAAAGGATGACAGCATCCGGCCCCATCTGTTCACTGACCTGTTTCAGCGCTTCGGCCATGCTTTTGGCAAAAAAACGTTTCACTTTCATGTTATTGCATCCTCCACCGGCAACGCTGTTTCGGCGCCGTCCGTTCTTTCATCCGCGTGCTTACTGGCCCACGGACGCCACGATCGTAATCTGTTTGTTATCCGGTATTTCCTGGTACGAGAGCACATGCAACCGCTCCACACCGTAGCTGGCAAACTTGGCCAGCACCGGCCTCAGCGGTCCGGATACCAGCAGAATGGCGGGCTTACCCAGCACCTCCTGGCGCTGCACGCTGTCTTGTAAAGAGCGCTGCAATTTTTCCACCATGTTTGGCTCCAGAACCATACCTATGTCTTCCTGGCCGCCAGATTGTTGACTCTGCTGAACAGACTTTAGCAATAACTGTTCCAGATCCGGATCCAGAGTAATTACCGGGATTTCCTGATCGTTGCCGCAGATGCTTTGAACGATCATCCGCCGCAGCGCCTGACGCGCCACTGTGGTCAACAATCTGGGGTCCTGGCTCTTCGGGTGCACGTTCACCATGGCTTCTGCAATGGAGCGCATATCACGGATAGGAACTTCTTCTTTGAGCAGGTTCTGAAGCACTTTCAGCAAAAGGCTGATGGACACAGTGGTCGGCACCAACTCTTCCGTCAGCTTCGGCGAGACTTTTTCCAGCTGATCCAGCCATTTCTGGACTTCTTCGTGCCCCAGCAGTTCGTGAGCGTGTTTCTGCAGAACCTGATTCAAGTGCGTCGCAACAACGGTGCTGGCATCCACCACGGTATAACCAAGGGTCTGGGCCTGATCTTTCTTTTCCGGCTCGATCCAGCTCGCATCCAGGCCGAAAGCAGGATCCTTACCCTCTATACCTTCTATTTTTCCGAATACCTGGCCGGGGTCGATCGCCAGCTCTCGGTCGGGATGTATTTCCGCCTCCGCAATTGTCACACCCATCAGCGTAATGCGGTACACATTGGGCATGAGATCCAGGTTGTCGCGAATGTGCACGGAGGGCATCAGGAAGCCCATGTCCTGCGACAGCTTTTTACGCACGCCTTTAATACGGCTCAGCAGCTGGCCACCCTGCGATTTATCGACCAGCGGAATCAGGCGATAGCCGACTTCCAGCCCGACAATATCCACCGTTGCCACATCGTCCCAACCCAGCTCCCGGGTTTCCCCCGGCGCAGGCAGCTGGCGGCCCGGGTCGCCACCCGTGTCGCCTGTCAACGGTATATCGCGCCCGCCTGAGCCGGGCGCCACAGCGGCGCCTCCCCGGCCCGGGAACATGCCCCCCTCTTCCACCGTTTGCTGGTCTTTCTTCCAGATAAACCATGCGCCCGCAGCAGCAAGACTGCCTAGCCCCAGAAACGCCACATGGGGCATTCCGGGAACCAGGCCCAGCAGAATAAGAATACCGGCCGCGATCGCAAGGGCTTTGGGCGCATTGAACATCTGCTGAAGAATCTGTCCGCCCATATCCTGGCTGGAGGTTACCCGGGTGACCATGATGGCAGCAGAAGTAGAGAGCAGCAGAGACGGAATCTGGGCAACCAGGCCATCACCGATGGTGAGCAATGCGTAACGTTCCATCGCAAGCCCGAAATCGAGGCCATGCTGGATCATTCCGATTGCAACACCACCAATAATATTGATCGCGAGGATCAGCAGACCGGCAACAGCATCACCTTTTATAAACTTGGACGCACCGTCCATGGAACCGTAAAAATCCGCCTCCTGCGCTATCTCGGCGCGCCGGTGCTTGGCTTCTTCCTGATTGACAAGGCCGGCGTTCAGATCGGCATCAATGGCCATCTGCTTACCCGGCATCGCATCCAGGGTAAACCGCGCGCTGACTTCCGAAACCCGGCCGGCACCCTTGGTGACAACCAGAAAGTTGATAATCATCAGAATGGCAAATACCACAAGACCGACCGCGTAGTTACCGCCAATCAGAACCGCCCCGAAGGATTCGATAACCTTACCGGCCGCATCGCCGCCTTCATGCCCTTGCAACAATACAATTCGGGTGGAAGCCACATTTAGCGCCAGGCGCAGCAGGGTTGCTACCAGCAATACCGTGGGAAAGGAGGCAAATTCCATCGGTCGCAGCGCGTATACGCAGACCAAAAGAATGACAATCGAGAGCGTGATATTGAACGTGAAAAACACGTCCAGAAGAAAGGCGGGCATGGGCAGTATCATCATACCCAACAGGCCCATCAGCATGACAGGCACGCCGAGGTTGCCCCGCGTCAGGGATTTGACGTTACTAAGGACTAAAGCTCTGTCCATGCCGGAAGCATCTCCGATTCACTGTTTCTGAAGGCGTTTTCAGGGTCGAAATTCTGACACCCACGCGTCTTTTGCAGTGATACCGCAAGATCCATACCATCGTGTTGAATTTTTCATTCGCAAGCTGTCTTTACCTGCCTGACTCACATTCCAAGATACGGTATCCTTGCGCCACTAAAACGCGATACTGAACCCTAACGACACACCCCCAAAACACACAAACAGGTGAGCCCATGCCAGTCCACGAGGTAAGACACCCCCTGATCAGACACAAACTCGGCCTGATGCGCCGCGCGGAGATCAGTACCAAGAATTTTCGTGAGCTGGCACAAGAAGTCGGCGCTTTGCTGACGTATGAAGCCACCAAGGATTTCAGCCTGCAGGAAAAAACCATTGAAGGCTGGGCTGGCCCGGTGAACGTGGAGCAGATTCACGGCAAAAAAATCACGGTCGTACCAATCCTGCGGGCAGGTCTAGGCATGCTGGACGGTGTTCTGAGCCTGATTCCGGTCGCCCGGGTCAGTGTGGTGGGCCAGATCCGGAATGAGGAAACCCTGGAAGCCGACACTTATCTGGAGAAGCTGGTTGGCGAACTGGATCAGCGCATGGCGCTGATTGTTGACCCCATGCTGGCGACCGGGGGCTCTATGATTTCCACCATTGATCTGCTCAAGAAAGCTGGCAGCACTGAAATCCGTGCGCTGATTCTGGTGGCGGCTCCGGAAGGTGTGGAAAGGGTTCTGGAAAAACATCCGGATGTATCCATTTATACTGCTTCGGTGGACGACTGCCTGAATGAAAAAGGCTACATCCTGCCTGGGCTCGGCGATGCCGGCGACAAGATCTTTGGTACCAAGCAGAAGGACGCCTGATCATGGAAGACCACACCAAGGATCCTGTCTGGAAGCAGGCGATTGCCGGCTCCCAGATGCTGCTCGTAGCGTTCGGCGCGCTGGTTCTGATGCCGCTGATCACCGGCCTCGACCCCAACGTCGCACTGTTTACGGCCGGCTTGGGCACACTGATATTCCATATCGTGACCGGTGGCCAGATCCCGATTTTCCTGGCCTCCTCCTTCGCATTTATTGCACCGGTTATCGCGTCCAAGGGCAAGTTCGGCCTTGAGGAAACCCTGGGTGGCCTGATGGCTGCAGGTATTCTTTATATCCTTCTCAGCGGTGCAATACGGCTACGTGGAACGGGCTTTGTCACTCGCCTTCTGCCCCCGGTGGTTATCGGCCCGGTCATCATGGTGATTGGCCTTGGGCTGGCGCCCGTTGCGGTACACATGGCTTCTGGCCGCACCGGTGATGGTGCAGCTCAGCTGATTCCGCAAAATACCGCTCTGTGGATTGCAATGATCTCGCTGGCGGTGACCATTATTGCCTCAGTCTGGTCCAAGGGTATCTTTCGCCTGATTCCGATCATGTTTGGCGTGATTGTTGGATATGTTTTGTCTGCTTTCGCAGGCATTGTTGATACCACACCCATCCAGCAGGCAGCCTGGCTTGCGGTTCCCAACTTTGTAGCTCCAGCGTTCAGCTGGGGTGCCATCCTGTTCATGATTCCGGTTGCCATTGCGCCGGCCATTGAGCACATCGGCGATATTCTGGCGATTGGCAACGTCACCCGCAAAAACTATCTCGAAAAACCCGGCCTGCACCGCACTCTGCTGGGCGACGGCCTGGCTACCAGCGCTGCCGCTATGCTGGGTGGGCCACCGAACACAACTTACTCTGAAGTAACCGGCGCTGTGATGCTGACCCGCAACTTTAACCCGAAGGTTATGTGGTGGGCGGCTTGCACTGCGATCGTTTTGGCCTTTGTGGGTAAATTCGGCGCGGTTCTGCAGACAATTCCGGTACCGGTTATGGGCGGCATCTTGTGTCTGCTGTTCGGTTCCATTGCAGTTGTCGGCATGAGCACACTGATCCGCCACCAGGTGGATCTTTCTCTGGCGCGGAATCTGGTTATCGTGGGTGTGACCCTGGTGTTCGGTATCGGCGGCATGGTTATCGGCCACCTTGAGGGTATCGCCCTGAGTGCGGTGGCAGCCATCATCCTGAACCTGATACTTCCGGGCGACCGCGAAGCCTGGGGTAAGGCGATTTACGAGCACAAAGAAGACTGACGTATAAGCGTTATCTCACTACTCCGGTATTATCTGACACAGGCTTTTTTCTGCAGGCAGCCTGTTGTTTCGGTGCCTGCAGGCGTGCAGAATCCCCTTCCAAAAACCGCTACGAGCACATCCATGTGCGCTTGTTTCCGGCCGTCCTTGGCCTCCAACATTTTTGG
>JAGPVT010000141.1 GCA_018066865.1 Marinobacter sp.
GCAGGCAAGGTTGACGGGCACCGAGACTTCGGAGTAAGAAGAGAAACCCCGCGTCGCTACGCTCCGATGGGTGGCAGCCTTGCTCCGGTCCGGGCGGCAGGCTTCACGTGGAATGGGTGGCAACCTTCAGCGGTTTACGCAATCCCGGGGATTCATTTCTTCTAGCCTACATCGAAGGCGATTGGGAGCGGGCCCAAAACCTCTCTTATCAAATAAAGTCCGGCACGCCGGAACTACTCGCTCTCAAGGCGGAGGTGGACCGAAAGCTAGCAGAAGCCCATGAATTTGATGATCTTCTGAATTTTTTTCGAAAAAAGTAGAAATTTTCCCCTCAGCGGCTTGGTAGTGCATTGCACTAGCAGATTCTGGTTATCGGACGACACGAGTGCGTCCGAAATCACAACTAACCAGACTGAGGAAAAAATTATGAAGGTCAAATTCGTTGGAGCAATCAATGGTGTAACTGGATCCTGCGCATGGCTCAAGCATGAGGCCACTGGCACGCAACTCCTCGTGGACTGCGGGATGCATCAGGGGCCTCACGAGGCCGAATTCAGGAATTACGAGAAGTTTCCGTTTATCCCCGCTGACATCCAGTATGTCCTCCTTACTCACGCTCACATTGATCACTGCGGCCTTATCCCCAGGCTCGTAAAAGAGGGGTTTAGAGGTTGGGTCTACTGCACAGCTGCAACCCGTGACATTGCCAAGCTGCTATTACAAGATTCTGCTAATCAGGGCCACACCGAATACACACAAAGACACGTTGACCAGATCCGCTGGCACGCAGTGGACGACGGCAACTTTAACTGGAGAAAAACTTTAAGACTCGAGGATGGACTCAGCGTAAGCTACATGCGCAGCAGTCACGTACTTGGTGCGGCGATGCTATCTATCCGTTGGCAAGTGGATACGGATGACGGGGAGCCAACCAAATTACGCAGTATCTGCTTTAGTGGCGACATCGGTTGCCAGAACAAGGACAACTGTTACCTGCCACTCCTCAAGGATGGTTTTGAGCCCTACCCTAATGCGGATTATCTGGTAGTTGAGTCAACCTACGGCAACACTGTCCGCCCCGTCGAGTACAAGATGGCTCATAAACGGCTTGAGCGCCTCTCCGAGACGATTGAGCACACGGTTTACACTAGGGGTGGGAAAGTATTGTTGCCGGCATTCTCCTTTCACAGGACCCAGGAGATCATTGCCGATCTTATCTGGCTCACCGAAGACGATGCATCGGATGATGAGCCAATGTTTACCGGACCACGCCCCCTCCGGGTTGCCTTGCACAGCGGGCTGGCCACAAAGATCTGTGAGGTATACGGCAAACACCTTAGTTCTCGGGTGTGTAATGGTAAGTATCAGTATTTTAACGGGGAGCTTCCGGCGCGCATCGGAATGAGCGGTGACGAGCTTTCCAAGATCTTTGCTGACCTGGGTAAAGGACACTCCGTAAGGCTAGGCAGTCTGGAGCTTACTCCCATCAAGGGTGGAGCCGACAAACCCAAGCCGGAAATTGAAAATGCTGATATAATCATTGCCAGCTCCGGTATGTGCGACCATGGGCCCGCCAAATACTATTTGGATCATTTTGGTAAGGACCCCAGGAACACCCTCGTGACGACTGGCTTTATGTCAGCCGGATCTGCGGGGAAGCAGTTTTTGGCCGATGCGCAAAACTCTGAAGTCAGCGCACCAAGAGCCGAGGTGGTTGAGATGTCGCCATTCTACTCAGGCCACGGGGACCAAAAAAAGTTGCTCGACTATATATTTAATCTTGCTGGCTATACTGATGATTTGAGAAATACTATTGTTTTTATCAATCATGGAGAGTCAGGCGGAAAGCAGGGCTTGGTTAGCCAAGTACAGCAAAGAGCGACAGCTAATTACCAAGGCGACAGGCGCGTATCAGATATCTTAATTGCAGATGGCAACTGGTACAATCTTGATTCGGGTGAATATGAGGATGGATTAAGTCCAGAAGAAGAATTGCACAGACTTATGCATGAAAACGGACTTTCGCCGGAGGATGTTAGGCGACTGCTAAAATAGGCTGGCCATTTATAGGGTCATCCATACTCAGGATTTCACTATACGCAAAGTTGAGCGACTTTGCGTATAGTTTTCGTTTAGCGCCAGCCTTGGCTCCTTCACAACCGTCTTATGTCTTTAGGGCCAAAATATTTCGTTTTTGTTTTATTAATATATAAATAACAAGATAAAATTTTGACCCTCATGTTTATAACTGGATTTTTCAGACTTATTTAAGTCCGCTTCGCGAATAAACCACTGCCCGATCCACCCCCGACCAACTGGGTTATTAGAGGAGCAAAGCGACGAAGACTCTTTTGTACAACAACAGATACCCCGCATTACAAGCCCCATTAAAGAAAACGGACCTACTCCCGACTCCGCATGCCTGGGCGGTCCACTATCAGATGACCAATGGCTGGAGTATTTGAGCATACAAGCCTACGATTTCCTGATGGCAATCAAGATCAGGAGTGGACACATGCCCCCAGAGACAGAGCGACAGGAAACAGGGATCGATAATTCAGAAGTTTCCAGGATTGCCCTGAAGACCTTTTTCAACATCTGCGACGCTTGGGGCCTCACAGAACAGGAAGAGAAGGGGCTTTTGGGAAACCCTTCACCTTCTCTGTACCAGCAATGGCGGGCCGGACAAGGTCCGACCGTGCCCAAAGCGACGCTGATGCGAATATCCTATGTCCTCGGCATCTATAAGAACCTGCGAATCCTTTATTCCGAAGAATCGCGGGCAAACGCGTGGATCAGAAAACCGAACAGGGCCTTTGCCGGGGAATCTGGGCTCGAACGAATGATTCAGGATCTGGCGTCAGTGCGTCATTACCTGGACTCATTCGTTGACTACCCGTCTCCCTCAGCAATTTCCGACTCTTGAGCCCCAGTGATGCCTCAGTCAAATACTTTGGTAATCGCCTCACGCCGGTGATCCTGCGTCAGGTGCGCGTAGATCAGAGTCATCTGTATCGTCTCGTGCCCGAGTAACTCTCGAATAGTATTAAGGTCGACACCGGCAATTGCCAGCTTTGACGCAAACGTGTGGCGAAAATCGTACGGACGAAAATCCTCCAGATCGCATGCGGTAATGATGCGGGTGATAGCCCGAGGCATGCGATCCATCGGCTGCCCCTTAACGCCAGGGAATACGAGCCCTGAGCGATTAGCCCCAGGGCTGGCCTGCCAGCGCTTGGCAACTCTTATTGCCTCGGAGGATAAAGGAATGTGGCGGGTACGGGAGCTTTTGGATTGAACCCCTCGTACCGTCAGGTTTTTATGAACAAAGTCGATGTCTCTCCACTCAAGCATCAGCAATTCCTCTGGCCGGCAGCCCGTGTTGATGGCCAGCAAAATGAGCGGTGTTGTGTGATCGTAGTATTGCCCCTCCCCAATTTCAGGCTTCGTTGGCAGGTTCCGGCTCCTGAGAAATTTGTTGTGGTTGATGCGCCCCTCGCGTTTTGAGACCTCACGGGCCTCTAGATAGTCCCTCAAGCGCTTTTCTTCTTCAGGCGAAAGGAAACGTACCCTTTCCCTCAAATCCACTTTTAGCTGTTTGAAATTGCGCAGCGGCGATTCCGGAATTACCTCAACCCGCACCGCATGGCTCAGCACTGCCATCAAACAGGCGATGTCACGATTGATCGTCTTGGGACTCATACCCTGTATTAACCGGTCCTGACGCCAGTCCAACACCTTTGCTTCTGAGATCTGAGTCATCGGCAACTCATACCACTGCCAAAAATGCAGTTTCAGCCGGGCGAGATCCTCATCCGCACGTTTGCGCTCGGCGCTACGCCACTTTGTGTAGACCTCATCAATAAAAACTCCCAGTACCTGTTGCTGTTTGACCTCCGCCTGCCTCCGTCGCTCTCGCTTCACCTCATTCAGGTTATCCCCACCAGCAACCTCGGCCGACCGCTTGCGGGCCTCTTTCCTGGCGTCACTCAATGAAACGGCATCCGCAGGCCCAATACGGTACTTGCTGCGCTTACCATCGGCATCGTAGTAATCCAGGTAGTAGGTTTTGTGGCCGGTCGGGCCGACACGCACCAGGAGTCCGGGTACCGCATCATCTCTAACGTCGTAACGCTGGCCTGTTGCCTTGAGGAGGTTTACACGTCTCTCCGTCAGTTTCGCTTTCATTTAACACCCCCTTTACCGCAAATCGGGGGTCCAAATCGACACAAAACACCAACCGAACTCAGCCCAAAAAAATATTGAAAACCTATTGAACTCCAAGCATTTTTTCGACCTTTGCATGTGACCAATTCGGGGGTCCACCGGGGGTCCAAATTGACACAAAAAAAAGAGCGCGATGGACTCAAAGGCATATTGAGGCCAATCAAAAGAACTTTAGGGAATATAGGATTTCGAACGAGGTTCTCCGAAATCGATACGTATTCAGAAAACTTTTTTGAGTCCAACACCATCTCTCAACCCTTTGTTTTCAATAGACTAATAGCCGACTGGAAGTCGGCGATCAGGCTAGAAAAGAGTTAGATATGATGATGTGCTCTTGACAGGTTAGCGGCCCATACATAAGATACGCGCGGCTTCCATCGCTGAAGCGAAATGGCAAGGTAGCTCAGTTGGTTAGAGCACAGCACTCATAATGCTGGGGTCGGCGGTTCAACTCCGCCCCTTGCTACCAGTATTCGAAAAAGGCCGCGATTCACGTCGCGGCCTTTTTTTATTTCCGGCAACGAAAACGTGCAATGCCCTGCCTCTGCGGAGACACCTCATGAGAACCACCGGCGACAGAATCCGGCAAGCGGTTTCCTTTGAAGTTATCGGTTTGCTGATTTCCGTGCCCCTCGCGGCCTTTGCCTTCGGCTACTCACTCGAAAAAACCGGCGTGCTCGGGCTGATTGGCGCTACTCTGGCCACGGTGTGGAACTACATCTTCAATCTGGGCTTTGACCACACGCTGAAACGGCTGACTGGCTCAACTCGCAAGTCTATAAAAATACGCTTCCTGCACGCATTCAGTTTTGAGCTGGGGCTGCTAATGGCCTTCCTTCCAATTATTGCCTGGTGGATGGAGATCGAATTGCTGGAGGCGCTTTTTGTGGATATTTCGTTTGCACTGTTTTATCTGGTGTACGCCTTTGTGTTCACCTGGTGTTACGACACGGTTTTTCCAGACACCGATGCAGCCGCTCTTCCTGAGCAGTAACGGCCTGTTTTCAATCGCATCGTATTTTCCCGCATGTCACGATTGCATAGCGTTATAAACCCCGCTAAATCTATATGGCATACTGATGTCCGAACCGAATAACACCAACTATTACCCATTCGCAAGGAAGTTAACATGAAATTCGAGACGCTCGCCCTCCACGCCGGCTTCAAAGGCGATCCGACCACCAAGGCGGCCACTACACCGATTTACCAGACCACGTCCTACACGTTTGATGACACCCAGCATGGTGCAGACTTGTTCAACCTGAAGGTCGCGGGCAACATTTACACCCGGATCATGAACCCGACCAACTCGGTGCTTGAAGAACGCATGACAGCCCTTGAAGGCGGCGTGGGCTCTCTCGCAGTTGCCTCGGGCATGTCTGCCATTACTTATGCCCTGCAAACCATCTGCCGGGTTGGCAATAATATTGTCAGCACCAGCCAACTGTATGGCGGCACCTACAACCTGTTTGCCCACTCATTGCCCAACCAGGGTATTGAGTGCCGCATGGTTCGCCACGACGATTTTGATGCGATCGAAAAAGCCATCGATGATCAGACCCGCGCGCTCTTCTGCGAATCCATTGGCAACCCTGCTGGCAACGTAGTGGATATTGCCCGCTGGGCTGAAGTCGCCCACAAGCACGGTATTCCGCTGATTGTGGACAACACTGTGGCAACGCCCTATATCTGCCGCCCATTCGAGCACGGCGCCGATATCGTTGTGCACTCCCTCACCAAATACATTGGCGGCCACGGCACCACTGTGGCCGGCATCGTTGTGGATTCCGGCAAGTTCGACTGGAAAGCCAACGGCGCGAAATTCCCAATGATGAACGAGCCGGATCCGTCCTATCACGGCGTGGTTTACACCGAAGCCCTGGGCGCTGCAGCCTTTATCGGTCGCTGCCGCGTTGTGCCGCTGCGCAACACCGGTGCTGCCCTCTCGCCGTTCAACTCGTTCCTGATCATGCAGGGCCTGGAAACTCTGGGGCTGCGCATGGAGCGCCACTGTGAAAACGCCGAGAAGGTTGCCAATTTCCTGCAGGATCACCCTGCGGTAGAGTGGGTAAACTACGCGGCTCTGTCGAACAGCCCGTTTAAAGCCATGTGTGAGAAAATCTGTGGCGGCAAAGCGTCTGGCATTGTGAGCTTCGGCATTAAGGGCGGGCTAGAAGCCGGCGCCAGGTTTATTGATGCACTGGATTTGATCTACCGTCTGGTGAACATTGGTGATGCCAAATCATTAGCCTGCCACCCGGCAACCACCACGCATCGCCAGCTGAACCTGGAAGAACTCA
The DNA here is from genome assembly GCA_018066865.1 of Marinobacter sp. Lineage (GTDB taxonomy): Bacteria > Pseudomonadota > Gammaproteobacteria > Pseudomonadales > Oleiphilaceae > Marinobacter. The sequence goes on from JAGPVT010000141.1 coordinate 6,528, forward strand.
AGAACGCAGGCGTAAGTGAAGATCTGGTGCGCCTGTCTATCGGCATTGAACATATAGACGACATACTGGCCGACATTACTCAGGCGCTGGAAAAAGCCCAGGCTTGATTGCTCTCAAGCCGACTGCTCTCAACCGGGTACGACGAATGTCGTACCCGGTAACCCCGTCAAGCACCCCGTGATTGCCCCTACCTGCCTTGTAACTCCCCCGCCAGCCGATTATTCTCTAAGGTTCCCCTTAGTCTCAATGAGAGTCCGGTTGCAATGAGCGAAAGCGCAAAGCCCCGCGTCACCAGTGGTTCCAAATTCCGCAACGAGCATGGCTTTTCGGCTATCAAAGATGGCGTAAAGCGCTCAGCAAATCAGGAGTCGGTACCGGTTGACCGCAAGCCCAAGTGGCTGAGAGCGCGGATGCCGGGTGGTGAACGCTTTGAAGCCGTGCGCAAGAACGTCACCGAAAACCGGGTGAGCACCGTATGCCAGGAATCTCACTGCCCCAACATTGGCGAGTGCTGGACCGCTGGCACCGCAACCATCATGGTAATGGGTTCGGTGTGCACACGCGCCTGTCGTTTCTGCGCGGTGGATACAGGCAATCCCAATGGATGGCTGGATAAAGACGAGCCGGAAAACACCGCTAAATCCGTCGAGCTAATGGGGCTGCGCTATATCGTGCTTACCTCTGTAGACCGGGACGACCTGGATGATGGCGGTGCAGCCCATTACGCCGCCTGCGTTTCCGCGATCAAAAAGCGCACACCCGAAGTTGCTGTGGAAGCACTGACGCCAGACTTCGATGCGGTGATGTCCGATGTAGAGAAGGTGCTGGATTCCGGCCTTGAAGTGTTTGCGCAGAACGTGGAAACCGTGGAAAGACTTACGCGCCGTGTACGTGACCCCCGCGCCGGCTACCAGAAAACGTTGAGCGTGCTGGCTCATGCCAAACAATACCGCCCCGACGTGCTCACCAAAACCAGCCTGATGCTGGGCCTGGGCGAGACGGAAGAAGAAATACTTGCCACGATGGACGACCTGCGCGCCATTGGCGTGGACATCCTGACTCTGGGCCAGTATCTGCGACCAACACCAAACCATTTACCGGTAGAGCAGTACGTAACACCGGAAGCATTCAACCGGTATCGCGAGATCGGTCTTGAGAAGGGCTTTATGGAAGTGCCTTCCGGCCCTATGGTTCGCTCGAGCTATCGCGCCGACAGAGTATTCGACAAGAACAATCTGGGGCTCGCGATGCCCGAGGTGCCTGCCGCCTCCAACGCCGTGCAGATCCCCGTAAAAACCCTGGACTGAGTCGCCATGCTAACGCTGCTGAGAAATGCCCGGCTGAAGTACAAGTTCTGGCTGCTTAACATCCTTGTGCTTATCGTTCTTTGCTTGCTGGCATTTTACGCCATGTACAGCATTGCCAACCACACCGGGGAAAGCCTCGCTAACGTATTCCGCGATACCGCAGGAGGCTTTGCCCTCGTAGTCGCCGTGCTCATGGCCGTGGAAATGGCGGGTTCCCAGCTATTGATTTCCTTTATTGAGCGGCATGTCAATCGCCTGAAAAACACCATGGTGCAGGTTCAAAGCAGTGGCAACCTGAGCCAACGGGCAGATATAAACTCCAGCGACGAAATCGGCGAAATGGCACAGGCGTTCAATGCCATGCAGGATCGCACCGTTGGTGTCGTGCGGAGTATGAAGCAGGCCATCGAACGGCTGAACAATGAGGCTCACACCCTGACAGCGGCCGCCGAGGCACGACGCGATGATCTGAACCGGCAGCAGGCGAACGCCGATCGCTCCACAGAAGTAATCGAGCAGATGCTGCAGAGCTTTATCGGGATCGCAGAGCAGGCGGATATCGCCAAGACGCTTTCCCATGAGGCTCGGGAAACGGCAATGTCAGGCAGTGAACGTGTTGGCCGCAGCGCAGACAGCATCCGCACGCTGGCGACAGCCGTTCGCAACTCCGCAAGCAGCGTCGAGGTTCTGGCGGAAAACAGCCATGAAATCGGGAAAGCTATTACCGAGATCCGTGGCATTGCCGAGCAGACCAACCTGCTGGCGCTGAATGCGGCTATAGAAGCCGCAAGAGCCGGCGAACAGGGGCGAGGCTTTGCCGTAGTGGCTGATGAAGTTCGCAACCTGGCCCAAAGAACTCAAGACTCCACTGGCCAGATTCAGGACACGATAGATCGCCTGCTAAAAGCCATGGAAGCCGCCGTCGAGCAGATGACCAGCAGCTCAGTTGAAGCAAGCCGTTGCGTGGAAGAATCGGAAGAGGGTCGCAACGCATTGGATGCGATTAATACGGTGGTAGGACGGATTGACCAGACAAACGAAGAAATTGCCAACGTCTCCGCCAAGCAGGCCGCAGGAACGGACGATGTGCTTGCTAACGTGCAGGGTATCCGTGAGGCCACCCAGAGTATGGTCGTTCAGCTGGGAGAGAGTGCTGACATGAGCCGGCGCCTGAAGCACCTGATCGACTCCCTGGAAGAAGCCGCCTCAAACGTCACTGTGGACTGAGGCGGCCACTT
>JAGPVT010000142.1 GCA_018066865.1 Marinobacter sp.
TTTTTGGGAGGGGCCGCTCACTCTCACCTACTCCAAAACCATCAGGCTACGAACATCAGGAGCCAACCTTAAGCACCACCTTCCCAGTAACACGCCGCTCAGTCAGAGCTCCCAGTGCCTTGGCGTAATCTTCAAACTCGAATACTTCGCTGATTTTCGGGTCGATTTTACCTTCGGCATAGAGTTTCATCAGCTCCATCATGTTCTGAGCACTCGCTTCCGGCTCGCGCTGGGTGAAGCTGCCCCAAAACACGCCAACAACAGAACAGCCTTTCAGCAACGTCAGGTTCGCTGGAATCTTCGGAATATCGCCTGCTGCAAAACCGACGATCAGGTGACGGCCATTCCAGGCCATGGCACGCAGAGCCTGTTCGGTGAAATCGCCACCTACGGGGTCATAGATCACATCCACGCCTTTGCTGTTGGTCAGGCGCTTTACCGCGTCTTTCAAAGGTTCTTCTGTGTAATTAATCAGCTCATCTGCACCAGCCGCCCTGGCAACCTCCAGCTTCTCGGCTGAACTGGCTGCGGCGATAACGCGAGCACCCATAGCCTTACCCAGCTCTACCGTTGCCAAGCCAACACCTCCGCTGGCACCCAGAACCAGAAGGCTTTCGCCTGGCTGGATGTTGGCGCGTTGTTTGAGTGCGTGATAGGACGTACCGTAAACCATGGTGAACGCAGAGGCTTTTTCGTCGCTCATGCCTTCCGGCACTGGCAGCAGATTGTGCTCGGGTACGATCACTTCCTCGGCAAAGGCGCCGTAACCGGTCAGGCCCGCAACCCGGTCGCCGACTTTAAAACGGGTGACCTTATCGCCCACTGCAATCACTTCACCAGACATTTCTCCGCCGGGGGAAAACGGCATTGTCGGTTTAAGCTGGTACTTGCCTTCGATGATCAGAGTATCGGGAAAGTTCAGGCCTGCGGCTTTTACGCGGACTTTAACGCCGCGGCCTTTGGCCTCCGGGCTGGGGACATCCTCGATGACCAATGTTTCAGCCGGACCATATTCCTTGCAGAGAATCGCTTTCATGGGAACTCCTTTGATAAAAATCAGTTGTTATTGAATCATGCCAAGCTAAACAGACTCTCTTCATGAAGCAAATAAAGAACCTTTATCCATGTGAATAAGTCGGGCTTATAATACGACTTTCACAAGCGTATATCCTGAGGTGAATAAGAAACAAGTTTCCGTTATCCTTCGCGCTCCTGATCCGAGCCGCTCAGAAACCATCCGTCTTCCTTTCAGGGTTGATTATGTTCGACGTTATTTACTCGCTTGAAATGATTGGAATTATTGCCTTCGCGATATCGGGCATGGTAGTTGCTCGCTCCAAGAACATGGACCCTGTCGGCGTTTTTACCATCGCTTTTATCACGGCACTCGGCGGCGGAACCCTGCGCGATCTGATCATGGCAAATCACCCGGTTTACTGGATCAAGCACGAAGAACAACCCATCCTCATTCTTGCCATGGCGATCATATTCAGCTACTGGAAGCGCTCGGAGCGCATTCGCGAATCCTGGATTGTTTTTCCGGACGCCATCGGGCTCGGTACTTTCTCGATTCTGGGGGCGCAATTGGCTCTCGATCTGGGCCACTCATGGTTTATCGCCTCACTGCTCGGCGTGATGACCGGCACGTTTGGCGGAGCTCTGCGGGACACCCTCTGTAACGAAGTACCTTTCATTTTTCGCAAGGATCAAATCTACGCGTCCATTTCATTTGCCGGCTGCTGGCTTTATTTTCTGTGCCAGTGGGCGTTGGAAAGCGAAACGCTGTCGCTGACGATTGGCCTGCTCTTTATCGTGATTGTCCGAATGGCTGCGGTACGCTTTGATATCCGTTTACAGCGAGACCCGATACAGCGCTGACGGCCTGAGTCTGTGGTCAGGAATCATTTCTTGGCCTGAGGGTCCTCAGCCGGTAAGATTGCCGTTTTTTTCACGCAGCTAAACCCCACACTCTGGCATCCCGAGAGGCAGACATCCGTCATGCTCGAACGATTGTTCCAACTCCAGGCCCACGGCACAAACGTTCGTAAAGAACTGATTGCGGGCATCACTACCTTCCTGACCATGGCCTACATTATCGTGGTCAACCCCAGCATCCTGTCTTCCACCGGCATGGACTTCGGAGCAGTCTTTGTTGCCACCTGTCTGGCTGCAACCATCGGCACTCTGATTATGGGCCTTTGGGCCAACTATCCAATCGCCCTGGCTCCGGGCATGGGCCTGAACGCCTTTTTCTCGTTCACGGTTGTGGGCAGTCTCGGGTACACTTGGGAGGTTGCGCTTGGTGCCGTCTTTCTCTCGGGCCTGATCTTCTTCCTGCTGAGCATTTTCAAGGTCCGCGAGTGGATCATCAACAGCATTCCCATGTCCCTGCGCTTCGGGATTTCCGCTGGCATCGGCTTCTTCCTGGCGCTCATCGCTCTGAAAAACGCCGGTATCGTAGTAGATAACCCCGCTACGCTGGTTGGCCTGGGCGAGCTGAAATCTGCCGAAAGCCTGTTGTTCTTTGGCGGATTTGTACTGATTTGTGCGCTTTCGTTCCGCCGGATAACCGGCGCGGTGATGATCGGCATAATTGCCGTAACCATTATTGCAATGATGCTGGGAATGATCGAATACAATGGTTTTGTCTCCGCCCCGCCAAGCCTTGCGCCCACCTTCATGCAACTGGATATCGCCGGTGCATTGAACGTCGGCATGATCAGCATTGTTTTCGCGTTCCTGTTCGTCGATCTGTTCGATACATCGGGTACGCTGATTGGTGCTGCTCAGCGCGGCGGCCTTCTGGACAAAGACGGCAAGCTCCCTCGTCTGGGCCGCGCACTGATGTCTGACTCTGTTGCGACCATGTCTGGCGCCGCTCTCGGCACCTCGACCACCACCAGTTACATTGAGTCCACGGCAGGTATTTCTGCGGGCGGGCGCACCGGTCTGACAGCCGTGGTTGTAGCCATGCTGTTCCTCGCCTCCCTGTTGCTGGCACCCATCGCGAGCATTATTCCAGCCTATGCCACGGCGCCGGCCCTGCTTTACGTTGCGGTGTTGATGACCGGCGGCCTGAAACTGATAGACTGGGAAGACATCACTGATGCCGCGCCAGCGGTCGTTACCGCGCTGGTGATGCCACTGACCTTTTCCATCGCTAACGGCATTGCACTGGGCTTTATTACTTACGCCGTAATCAAAGCCCTTAGCGGACGCTGGTCAGACCTGAACGCAAGTGTTGTGGTAATTTCTATCGTTTTCATACTGAAATTCATCTTTCTGGACGCAGGTTAAGCTGCGCCCGGACTGAGAGACTGACTTTTATGGATTACTTTTCTCAAAGCATCAAGCAAGCCATCCGCACAGTGCCAGACTGGCCCAAGCCCGGCGTCGCCTTTCGCGATATCACCACGGTTCTGCAGGATAAAACCGCCTTCCGAAAGCTGATCGATGCGTTCGTTCACCGCTATCACGGCCACGACATTGATGCTGTGGCTGCGGTGGATGCACGGGGGTTCATCATCGGCTCGGCGTTAGCTTATGAGCTCAATGCCTCGCTGGTACTGGTGCGCAAAAAAGGCAAGCTACCGTTTGATACGTTGGTAGAAGACTACGAACTGGAATACGGAACCGCCTCGGTAGAGCTGCACCAGGATGCGCTCAAACCCGGCGACAAAGTGATACTTGTGGACGATCTGATTGCCACCGGTGGCACCATGCTGGCCGCCAGCCGTCTGATTCGCCGTATTGGCGCAGAAATTATAGAAGTTGCTGCAATGATCGATCTCCCCGATCTTGGCGGATCTGCCAAGCTGCAGGAAGAGGGTCTGAAGGTCTATACTGTATGCTCGTTTGAGGGCGAATAGAAACTTCGCCCCGATTGCTGAACAAGCACTGAAAGCTTATTGAGAGGTCGCCATGGATCATTATCAGCACCACTGGAAAGACGGCACACCGGTACATCTGCCATTGGGCAAGATCGTCTGCATTGGCCGCAATTATGCGGAGCACGCAAAAGAGCTCAACAACCCGGTGCCTGCCGAACCTCTGCTGTTCATCAAACCCGCCACCTCAGCAGCGCATGTAACACGCCCCCTCGCGTTTCCGGCCAATTATGGCCAAGTGCACTTCGAAACCGAATTGGCGGTGCTGATCGGCAAACCATTAACCAATGCAACTCCCAGCGAGGCTCAAGCAGCCATTCTCGGTTACGGCCTGGCGCTGGATCTGACCCTTCGGGATCTGCAAAGCCAGTTGAAAGAAAAGGGACACCCCTGGGAGCGGGCCAAAGCCTTCGATGGAGCCTGCCCCCTGTCTCCGTTTGTGGCCGCAGAGCGTTTTCGTAACGATCACATTACCTTCAGCCTGGATATCAATGAGAGGCGTCAGCAAAGCGGTGATACCCGGGATATGCTTTTCCCGATCATTTCGCTGCTCGCTCACATAAGCAGCCACTTCACGTTGCTGCCGGGCGATGTGGTGATCACGGGCACTCCCAGCGGCGTTGGCCCATTGATCTCAGGGCAAACCCTGTCGCTGCAACTGGAGGATCAGTTGTCTGTCTCCACCAAAGTGGTTTAACGTGGGGTGTTACAATCTTTCTATCTGAAGAGCACGTATAGTCAGGCATGGCAAAAAAACCGGTTACCTCACGCAGTGGTCGTTTCTTCAAGCTTGCCGGCATGACTGCCTCGGTGGCAGGACAATATGCCGGTCAGAAAGCCCGCAGCATGTTCAGCAGCGAGAATGACGACGGCGCCCGTAGCGAAAGCTACACCCGCATGGCCAACCGCATTACCGACACCCTCGGCGAAATGAAAGGCGCAGCCATGAAGGTGGGCCAGATTGCGTCCCAGACTCAGGATTTCCTGCCACGAGAATTTTCGGATGCCCTTCAAAAGCTACAGAAAGAAGCGCCACCCATGCCTTTCGAGATTATTCTTGAGCAGGTAGAAACCGGGCTGGGCAAGCCCGTAGGCGAGCTGTTTGAATACCTGCAGGAAACGCCCTATGCCGCTGCGTCCATAGGCCAGGTGCACCGCGCCCGGTTGCACGACGGCACCAATGTGATTGTAAAAGTACAATATCCGGGTGTTGATGAGTCCTGCGATTCCGATCTGAAACAGTTGCGCCTGGCTCTCAAGCTCGGCGGCCTGCTGAAAATGCCGAAAGAGTCGGTTGACCAGTTGTTCACAGAGATTCGCGAGCGCTTGCGGGAAGAGCTGGACTATGAGAACGAAGCCCGCAACATTGAACTGTTCCGGGAGTTTCACAAGAATGATTCCTGGGTGGTTATTCCTGCTGTAATTCATAGCCATTCTACCCGTCATGTGCTTACGCTTGAGCTGGAGGAAGGCGACCACGTCAGCGAGGTTACGCCGGAACACTACGACCAGGCCACGATCAATCTGATCGGCCATCGCATGTTTACCACCATGGCCGACCAGCTATTCCGTTTTCAGTGTATCCACGGTGATCCTCACGCCGGGAACTTTGCGTATCGGCCGGATGGCAGCATTGTGGTATACGATTTCGGCTGCATCAAGAAACTGAAGCCGGAGATTGTTGAGGCTTACCGCAATGCCGTGACCGCAGCGCTGGCTCAGGATTACAAGGCATTGGATTCGTATCTGATCGATCTGGGGGCCCGGGTAGGGAGTCAACCGGCTATTGATGAGGCTTATTACGCCATGTGGCGGGATATTCTCGTTGTGCCGTTCGATTCTGAGCAGCCTTATGATTTTGGCGAATCCAGTATTCACAAAAGTGTTGCTGCCAAGACGAGCACGGTGTTCAAGTATCTGGATTCGTTCAAGCCGCCGGTTGAGAGTATTTTTATTGACCGGATGATTGCGGGGCATTATTGGATGCTGAAACGGCTAGGGGTTCAGGCTGCTTTTGGTGAGGAGCTTCGTCGGTATCTTGCGGAGTCGCTCTGATTTCTTGCTTCGGTGCTGACGGCAGTGTCAGGGTCTTATTTCCAAAACACGCTGTGAATACTTCCCTGTACGCTTGGCTACGCCATCCATGGCTTCGCACAGTTTTGGGAATAAGACCCTGACACTGCCTATCTGGCTCAGCTGTGCACTGCCGATACCTATCTCGCCAAGAAGTTTGCAATCCACTCAGCAACGCCCTCTCCTGCACCTTTGCGGATAACCCTTGCACGGGAAACGCCGGGAGTTTCGCCCGGGTCTATCACCGTAATCGGTACGTCTCTCTCCACCTCATGAACCAATCCGGCAGCCGGGTATACCTGTAGCGATGTACCAACGATCAGCAGCTCGTCTGCGGTGCGGACGATGTCGGCTGCCGCCTGGAGCATTGGGACTTCTTCGCCGAACCAGACGATGTGCGGGCGTAGCTGCTGGCCGCACTCGCATTGCTCGCCCAGCTGGATGTCGCGGTAGCCTATGTCGTATACCAGTTCAGGGTTAACTGAGCTTCTGGCTTTGGTGAGTTCGCCGTGCAGGTGGACTACCCTGCTGGAGCCGCCGCGTTCGTGCAGGTCGTCTACGTTTTGGGTGACGATGGTTACCCTGTGGCTCTGTTCCAGTTCGGCGAGCAGGCGATGGGCGCGGTTTGGCTGGGCGGTGGCGAGTTGGCGCCTGCGTTCGTTGTAGAAGCGCAGCACCAGTTCCTGATTGCGGGCGAAGGCTTCGGGGGTGGCAACATCGTAAACACTATGTTGCTCCCAAAGCCCGCCGTTGTCGCGGAAGGTGGAGAGGCCGCTCTCGGCGCTGATGCCAGCGCCGGTGAGGACTACAACATGCCTTTGCATCAGTCGAAGATCTTGCCGGGGTTGATGATGCCGTTTGGGTCGAATACCTGTTTGATCCCTCTCAGGTAGGCAATTTCTGCTTCGCTGCGTGTGTATTGCAGGTAGGGCTTTTTGGTCATGCCCACGCCATGTTCGGCAGAAACGCTGCCTTGGTATTTCTCGACAATTTCGAACACCCACTTGTTAACCTGCTGGCACTTTTCGAAGAAGTCTTCTTTTGCCATGTCTTCCGGTTTGAGGATGTTGAGGTGCAAGTTGCCATCGCCAATATGGCCGAACCAGATGATTTCAAAATCCGGGTATTGTTCAGCTACCAGCTCATCGATTTCCTGTAGAAAACCCGGAACTTTAGAGACCACAACGGAAATATCGTTCTTGTAGGGCGTGCGGGGCGCGATGGATTCCGAGATGCGCTCACGCAGCTGCCACAGATTCTGGGCCTGGGTTTCGCTCTGGCTGATAACACCGTCCAGTACCCAACCATTTTCCATGCATTGCTCGAACAGGTTCATGGCATTGTCCATCACCTGGTCCGATGTCGCTTCAAACTCCAGCAGCGCGTAGTAAGGCGCTTCGGTTTCAAACGGAGCCTGTACCTGCCCGTGGGCCAGAACATGCCCCATGGCCTGATGCGAGAAGAACTCGTAAGCGGTCAGATCAAGGCCGCTCTGGAAGGTTTTCAGCACATCCATGGTGTTGCCGAGATCATTGAGCCCGAGCACCAGCACCGTGAGGCTGTCGGGCTGGCGCGTGAGCTTCATGGTGGCTTCGGTGATAAACCCTAGCGTGCCTTCGGCGCCGATGAACAGGTGGCGCAGATCATAGCCAGTGTTGTTCTTTGCCAGATCCTTGTTCAGATCAAGGATGTCGCCTTTACCGGTAACCACTTTCAGGCCGGCTACCCAGTCGCGGCTCATGCCGTAACGAATGACCTTGATGCCACCCGCGTTGGTGGAGAGGTTACCGCCAAGCTGGCTAGAGCCGGCAGACGCAAAATCGACCGGGTAGTAAAGGTTGTTCTCTTCGGCAAAGTTTTGCAGCTGTTCGGTCACAACGCCGGCCTGACAACGAACCAGGCGGTCGCTGGCGCTGAAATCAAGAATCTGGTTCATGTTGTCGAAAGCAACAACCACTTCCCCGTTAGCGGCCACGGCACCTGCGCTCAAACCGGTACGGCCACCGGAGGGAACCAGTGCAACCCCGTTTTCGTTGGCGAATCTGACCAGCGCCTGGACCTGTTCAGTGGTTTTCGGGAGCACGATGGCCAGTGGGTTGGGCGCATAGACTCGCGTCCAGTCTTTGCCGTAACTCTCGAGATCAGCCGGGTCGGTCAGTACCTTTCCGGGCGCCTCGCCAATGGCTACGAGCTCTTTGAGGGAAGCAATGATCTGTTCGGATTTCATGAATGCATCAGTCTCGTCAGGGTGGGGCCGGCAGCTCTGGATAAAAAGTTCTCGGTTCAGTTGATCCAGGCGAACCGGCGCGCTGTGAAAAGTTGCTTTTATGGTATCATACCGCCCCTGTTCTGTGAGCCAGCCCCGACGATCACTGGCTGCAGGTCATTTCATGCCACGAAAGGTTCGGAAGCGAAGCCCATGTCAACGATGTCCCTCGAAAAGAGCAAAATCCGGATTCTGCTGCTGGAAGGCGTGCATCAATCCGCCCTGGATACCCTGAATGCCGCAGGCTATACCAACATTGAGTACCTCAGTCACTCTTTGGCCGAGGAAGATCTTATTGAGAAGATTGCCGATGCGCATTTTGTTGGCCTTCGCTCCCGTACCCAGTTGACCGCAAACGTATTTGAGGCTGCCAAAAAACTGGTTGCCGTGGGCTGTTTCTGTATCGGTACCAACCAGGTGGATCTGCATGCGGCGACCCGTCGTGGTATCGCGGTATTCAATGCGCCTTTCTCCAACACCCGCAGCGTTGCTGAATTGGTTCTGGCACAGGCTATCCTCCTGCTCCGTGGTGTTCCGGAGAAAAATGCCCGGGCACATCGTGGTGACTGGCAGAAATCGGCCAAAGACAGCTACGAGATTCGTGGTAAAAAGCTGGGCATCATCGGTTACGGCAACATCGGCACCCAATTCAGTGTTCTGGCGGAAGGCCTGGGCATGGATGTGTACTTCTACGATGTGGTTTCCAAACTGTCCATCGGTAATGCGACACAGGTAGGTACCATGCAGGAACTGCTCAACATCGCGGATGTTGTGAGCTTGCATGTGCCGGAAACACCGGCCACAAAGTACATGTTCAAGGCAGAACAATTGGCTCAGATGAAGCCTGGCTCTATTCTGATGAATGCCTCAAGAGGCACTGTTGTT
>JAGPVT010000003.1 GCA_018066865.1 Marinobacter sp.
TGGCCTCACCGGTGACAACCTTCTGATTGTTCTGGTTAGTTACCTCACAACGGAAAACAACCCGGTTTTTCGGGTCTTTGCGCGAGACTGTCAGCTTTACGGTCACTGTATCGTTGAGTTTGACGGGGCGCTTGAACGAAAGGCTTTGTTCCAGATACACAGTTCCAGGGCCGGGCATAACCGTGGCCAAAGCAGCTGAGATCAGTGCCCCGCTCCACATACCGTGGGCGACCCGCTCCCCGAATATTGAGCCGGCAGCATACTCCTGATCCAGATGCACCGGGTTTGCGTCTCCGGAAACAGCGGCGAACAACACCAGTTCATCTTCTGACAGCGTTCGGACGAATGTCGCGGTGTCGCCCTCATTTAGCTCGTCGTAAGTAATGTTTTCAAGGATATCAAGGACGTCACTCATCAAGTGCTCCGTGCGCGAGGCTTGGTGGTTGAGGTGTTTCAAGTTGGGATCTGAAACTACCTCATCGTTAACAAAACTGCTATTCTCTCCCCACTTTTTCGAGGCTGATACTTATGTCGAGTTGATTTTTGAACTTTACGACATTCGTAAATCACTATAAATAAAAGCGCCAGACAGGAGATGGTGATGGATTTTGAGAAGTTCTATCAAGACAAATACCCTGCCAGCGTTCCCCGTGCAGTTGATCTGAAAAAATACAGCAGCATGGTGGACGTGTTTAATCGGGCGGTGAAGACATACGCAGACCGTCCTGCATTCAGCGCTGTCGGTGTGACTCTCAGCTATCGCGACCTGGACACTCAAAGCCGGAACTTCGCTGCCTGGCTGCAAAACAAGACCGACCTGAAACCCGGCGACCGTATTGCGGTGCAAATGCCTAACCTCACCCAGTATCCGGTTGTGGTTTTTGGCGCCATGCGTGCGGGCCTGATCGTGGTCAATACCAACCCACTGTATACCGCTCGCGAGATGGAACACCAGTTTAACGATTCGGGTGCCAAGGCGCTGGTCGTTCTGGCAAACATGGCTGAAAACGCTGAAAAAGTTCTGCCTCATACCTGCATTGAGCATGTCATTGTAACTGAGATTGCCGACATGCATTCGCCCATCAAACGCACGCTGATGAACGCTGTCGTCAAACATGTAAAAAAGATGGTGCCATCGTTCAATATGCCGCAGGCCCACAAACTGCCAGCCGTACTCAGTGCGGGGGCCCGCGAAAAGTTTACTCCGGTTGAGTGCACGCAAGACGACATCGCGGTGCTTCAGTATACCGGTGGAACAACCGGCGTAGCCAAGGGCGCGATGCTCACCCACGGCAACCTGGTTGCGAACCTGCTGCAGGTTCGGCCGATGATGGAAGACACGATTATTGAAGGGCAGGAAGTGGTGATTGCACCTTTGCCGCTCTATCACATTTATTCCTTCACGCTGAACTGCGGCATCATGCTGGAAGCCGGCGGCCACAACGTATTGATCCCCAATCCGAGGGATATCCCGGGCTTTGTCAAGGAGCTGAAGAACCACAAGTTCACCGCGTTCCTGGGTCTCAACACGCTGTTTGTTGCTCTGTGCAACAACGAAGAGTTTCAGGATCTCGATTTCAGCCACCTCAAGCTGACATCTTCCGGTGGCATGGCATTAACCACGGATACGGCGAAGATGTGGGAGCGTGTGACCGGTTGTGCAATTTCTGAAGGCTATGGCATGACCGAAACCTCTCCGGTGGTTACCTTTAACCCCCGAAGTGCTATCCAGCTGGGCACCATCGGCTTGCCAGTTCCTTCCACACAAGTCAAAACCATTGATGATGATGGCAATGAGACAGCGTTGGGAGAGCCGGGCGAACTGTGTGTGAAAGGCCCTCAGGTCATGCGCGGTTACTGGCAGCGCCCGGAGGATACGCAGAAATCCTTCACTGAAGATGGCTACATCCAGACCGGTGATGTGGCGGTGATTCAGGAAGACGGTTACATCCGTATTGTTGATCGCAAGAAGGACATGATCATCGTATCCGGGTTTAACGTTTACCCGAACGAGATTGAGGATGTGGTGAGCAGCCACCCGAAGGTGGTTGAGTGCGCAGCAGTGGGTATCCCGGATGCCAAGAGTGGTGAAGCTGTAAAGGTATACCTGGTCGCGACAACCGAAGGTGTCACCGAGAATGAACTGAAAGAGTTCTGTCGTGAGCGCCTGACAGCATACAAAGTGCCGCGCTTCTTTGAGTTCCGCGATGATCTGCCAAAGACTAACGTGGGTAAGATTCTGCGCCGCGAACTGCGTGACGAGCCGGGGAACAAGTAAATACGGTGACCTTGCACTCTGATATTCGGTCAGCCCTGCACAAACCAATCAGTTTTCCGGCAGGGCTGCCGGTTTCTGATCGTGTAGATGATATCCGCGAAGCGATTGAAAACCATCAGGTTGTCATTGTTGCCGGCGAAACCGGATCGGGTAAAACAACCCAGATACCCAAGATCTGCATGAATATGGGCCGCGGAATTCGCGGTCTTATCGGTCATACCCAACCAAGACGTATTGCGGCACGAAGTGTTGCTGCCCGTATTGCGGATGAGCTTGGCGAGCAGACCGGGCAGCAGATCGGCTATCAGGTGCGGTTTGCCGACAACACGTCCGAACAGACCCGGGTCAAAGTAATGACTGATGGGATTCTGTTGGCGGAAGTCCAGCACGACCGCTTTCTCAACCGTTACGACACGCTGATTATTGATGAAGCCCACGAACGCAGCCTGAATATCGACTTTCTGCTGGGCTATCTGAAACAACTTCTCCCCAAACGTCCTGATCTCAAAGTCATCATCACCTCTGCTACCATCGAAGTGGATCGCTTCAGCGATTTCTTCGACAAGGCTCCGGTGCTGGAAGTCAGTGGCCGTACCTTTCCTGTAGACGTGCGGTACCGGCCACTGGCCGGCGATGAAGATGATCGCGACCAGGGCTGGAATGATGGCGTTCTCGCTGCGCTTGATGAAATTGAGCAGCATGAGCGTAGCGACAAGTTGCCACCGGGCGATGTGCTGATCTTTCTACCGGGTGAGCGTGAGATCCGCAACCTGAGTAAAGTGCTGCGCCACGCAGAACTTCTGCACACGGAAGTCCTTCCGCTGTACTCCCGGCTGAGCAATCAGGAACAGAACCGGGTGTTTCAGAACCATCGCGGGCGCCGGATTGTGCTTTCTACCAACGTAGCGGAAACCTCTCTGACAGTACCTGGCATCCGCTACGTGATTGACACCGGTGTTGCGCGAATCAGCCGTTACAGCGTTCGTTCCAAAATACAGCGCCTACCTATTGAGCCGGTATCGCAAGCCAGCGCCAATCAGCGGGCAGGGCGTTGTGGCCGGGTTGCTCCGGGCATCTGTTTTCGTTTGTACGATGAAACAGACTTTCTCAACCGCCCCGAATACACCGACCCGGAAATACTGCGAACCAATCTTGCTTCCGTGATCCTGCAGATGTCCACTTCAGGTCTGGGTGAAATTCGCCATTTCCCGTTTCTTGAAGCGCCCGACAAACGCCTGATCAATGATGGCTACAAACTGCTGGAAGAACTGAGTGCGGTCGATAGTTCGCGGCGCGTTACAAAGCTCGGGCGGACCATGGCGAAATTGCCCCTGGATCCGCGCCTGGCGCGAATGCTGGTCACCTCCGCAGATCAGGGCAGCCTGGCGGAAACGCTGATCATTATTGCCGGTTTGAGTGTTCAGGACCCCAGAGAACGGCCGCAGGACAAACAGCAGGCGGCAGACCAGGCCCACGCGCCATTCAATGATAAAGAATCCGACTTTATCACTCTGCTGAATATCTGGAACTTTTACGAAGAGCAGCGCCAGGAACTGTCCCAGAATCAGCTCAAAAAGGTGTGCCAGAAGAGCTTTCTCAGCTGGATGCGTATGCGGGAGTGGCGCGACATTCACCGGCAACTTACGCTGATTTGCCGTGATCAAAAACTGTCGTTCAACCGGAACGCCGCCACCTACGACATGATACACAAAGCGATTCTGGCCGGTTTGCTGGGGCAGGTAGCGACCAAGGTTGAAAAAAGGGAATATCTGGCCACTCGCAATCGCAAGGTCCTGATTTTTCCCGGCTCTAAAGTATCGAAAACCGGGCCGAAGTGGATTGTCGCCACGGAAATTGTAGAAACCAGCCGGGTGTTTGCCCGCATGGTGGCCGCCATTCAGCCCGAATGGATAGAGCCCCTGGCCGGGCATGTGGTGAAGCACCACTATTTCGAACCGCACTGGGAGCAGAAGAGAGCTCAGGTGATGGGGTATGAAAAGATTACCCTTTACGGCCTTGATGTGGTGGCCAAACGCAGCATAGCCTTCAGCAAAATAGACCCGGTTGAATGCCGCAATTTGTTTATCCTCCATGCACTGGTGGAGGGTGACTATCGTTCGAAAGCGCCTTTTATCCGCCGCAATCGCGAGATGCTGGCCAGCGTTGAGGATCTGGAGAAGAAAACCCGCCGCCGGGATCTTCTGGTGGATGATGAAGTACTTGTCAGTTTTTACGATGAACGCTTGCCCGCCGGGATCGTCAGCGGTCGTCACTTTGAACGCTGGTGGAAAAGTCTTACGGCTGAACAGCTTCGCAATCTGGAATTGATCGAAGAAGACGTTCTGCAACGGCCAGTTGATGCTTTGGCGGGCGACCTGTACCCGGATTTTCTGGAGTGGGAGGGGGTTCGTTACCCGCTCAGCTACGAGTTTGAGCCGACCAGCGAGCGTGATGGCGTTACGCTTCAGGTGCCATTGATGGCGCTGCGGCAAATTCCCTCCCGGCGCCTTGAATGGCTGGTGCCAGGCCTGCTTCGCGAGAAATGTATTGCGCTGGTTAAAGGCTTGCCAAAATCCCTGCGTCGCAATTTTGTGCCGGTGCCAGACTTTGTCGACGCTGCTGTTGCCAATCTTCAGCCTTCCAATGAGCCATTGGCTTTCCAGTTGGGGGAGCAGTTGCGCCGCATGACTGGTGTACGCATTGATCCGGAAGCCTGGCCTCGGGATGAGCTGCCACGCCACCTGAGAATGAACCTCAGAGTTCTTGGGGACGGCGGTAAAGTGATCGCTGAAAGTCGCGAAACGGGCGAGCTTCAGGATCAGCTTGAAGGGCGGGCTGAAGAAGCGCTCGCGTCAGCCACAAGCGATAGCCGAAATCAGGAGCCTGCGGGCGAATTCACGGATTGGGAATTTGGTGATCTGCCCAGGCAGGTGCAGACTGAAAAGGGCGGCATGCAAATCACGGTTTACCCGGCTCTTGAGGATCTGGGAAAACGCGTGCGTGAGATTCGTTGCCTGGATCGCCTTACCGCAGAAGACACAACCCGCAAGGGTATTGCTCGCCTGATCCTTAACCGGTTTGGAAGCACCTTGGACGATCTGGAGAGAAAGCTCCCCCGCTTCAAACAGTCAGCTCTGATGTTTTCAACCGTCGGGCAGGCAAAGGTTCTTCTGGACGATCTGCTTGTTTCCACTGCAATGGAGCATTTTTTACACGACCGGATACCCGGTACCCGTGAAGAATTCGATGCTCTGTTTGATCAGCATCGGGGCGACTTTATTCCTGCTCTGGAGCAAGCCGACGAGCGTCTTTACCAGGCCATGACCGGCTACCAGAAGGTGGCAAAGCAACTGAAAGGCAAGATCAATCTGGCCCTCGCAAACAGCATGGCGGATTTGAAGTTTCAGATGCAGCACCTTGTTTATCCTGGCTTTTTGGTGGAAACTCCGCCCCAATGGCTGACCGAGTTCGGGCGGTATTTTGAAGCGGCGCTGGTCAGGCTGGAGAAAATGACAAGGGAAATGGGGCGTGAACGTGAGTTTCTCCATACACGGGATACTCTGTGGAACCGGTACGCAAGCAAGCGCGATGAGCAGCAAAAGCAGGGCGTTCGTGATCCAGAACTGGTGCTCTACCGATGGATGCTGGAGGAATACCGCGTATCGTTTTTTGCTCAGCAACTGGGCACGATCATGACCGTATCTGTAAAACGCCTGGATAAGCAGTGGGAACTCACCCGGGTCTGATCGCATAAGACCTGCCCGCCTTGGTGGCTTCTGCGGGGCGAGTAAAACCCCGGGACTGTGTTAGTATTTCCGAAGGTAGATATACCTGTCTTCCTGTTTTTATATTCATGACGTGGGGTTAGCGTGATTAAAGCCGTTATTAGCGGAACCGGCCTGTACACACCGCCGGCGACCATCGATAACGATGAGCTGGTTGAAGCTTTTAACCAGTTTGTCGAGATGTACAATTCGGAACATGCAGACGCGATTGAGCGTGGCGAAGCTGAGGCACTTCAACCGTCCTCCTCGGCATTTATAGAAAAAGCCTCAGGTATCAAGCGCCGGCATGTTATTGACAAGACCGGCATTATTGATCCGAAACGCATGGCGCCGTATATCCCTGAACGCGGCAACGATGAGCCGTCCGTTCAGTGTGATATGGCGGTTGCTGCCTGCAATGAAGCATTGGCTCAGGCCGGAAAGAAAGCCAGCGATGTGGATGCGGTGATCGTAGCGTGCTCCAACTTGCAGCGAGCTTATCCTGCGGTTTCTATCGAAGTTCAGGCCGCCCTTGGCATTGATGGCTTCGCCTATGATATGAACGTGGCCTGCAGTTCCGCCACCTTTGGCCTGCAAGCAGCCGTTAACTCTGTGGAGAATGGCTCAGCGCGCGCGGTACTGGTTGTCAGCCCTGAAATCTGCTCCGGCCACCTGAATTTCCGCGATCGCGACAGTCATTTTATTTTTGGTGATGCCTGCACGGCTATTCTTGTGGAGCGAGAGGAGAACGCTCAGCCGGGACAGGGGTTTGAGATTCTTGGTACCCGCCTGAAAACGACCTTCTCGAACAACATCCGCAATAATTTCGGCTTCCTGAACCGGGCAGACGAAGCCGGTGTTGGTCAGCCGGATAAACTGTTTATCCAGCAGGGGCGCAAAGTATTCAAGGAAGTTTCGCCTTTGGTTGCAGAAACCATTCAGGATCACCTCGGTAGCTTGTCGCTTTCTCCGGATGGTCTTCGCAGAATGTGGTTGCATCAGGCTAACTTGAACATGAACCAGCTGATTGCCCGCAGGGTGCTTGGTCGGGACGCGAGCGAAGATGAAGCACCTGTGATTCTTGACGAGTATGCCAATACCAGTTCTGCAGGTTCGATCATTGCGTTTCACAAACACAAAGACGACCTGAAAACCGGTGACACAGGTGTAATCTGTTCCTTTGGGGCAGGTTATTCCATAGGCAGTGTTGTGGTGCGCCGTCGCTGATGACACATTATTCAAGCCGGGGCCGGCTGTTCGCCATGACGCTTATGGCTATTTTGGTAATTGTCATGTCTGCGGGGCCGGCTGTGGCCCAGGAAGCACAGGAACCGGTTCGTGAGGGCTCGGCTGCCGTTAACCCGCAGGACCCCTATGAGAACTGGAACCGCAAGGTTTACCGGTTTAACGACACCATCGACCGCTGGGCTCTGAAGCCGGTAGCTCAAACCTATCGTACATTCACCCCGGATTTTATTGACCGAGCCATTACCAATTTCTTCAATAACCTGTCGGAAGTCCGCAACTTCACTAACAGCATTTTGCAGTTGAAAGGTGAGTCTGCCGTTGTTGCGGCAGGTCGGTTTACCTACAACACGGTGTTTGGTCTTGGCGGTCTGATCGATGTTGCGACAGCGTTTGATTTGCCGGAAAGGCCGGAAGATTTCGGACAGACTCTGGGATACTGGGGTGCCGGTTCTGGCCCGTATTTGATGCTGCCGTTTCTGGGCCCATCAAACCCTCGACATCTTAGTGGGCTGGGCGCTGACGGTTTTGTGTTTCCGTCACTCTGGGACGAGGTTCACAGCCCCGAAAAATATTACGGCAGGGCGCTTCAGATTGTCGATAAACGCGCGGATCTTATCCCCGCTGAGGGCTTCATATCGGGCGACACCTATATCTTCGTTCGTAACGCCTTCCTGCAACGCAGGGAGTATCTGATCAACGACGGCAAGGTTACCCGGGATCCGTTCGCCAGTGGTAATGACGAGGATCTGATGCTGGATGATTTTTGATCCTGGCCTCCGGTTGAGGGAAACTCAGCGTGCTTAAAGATCCAAGGATTCACAAATTCCGCAAGATGCTTGCCGAGGCGCCCAACTACGAGGTGTGGAAGGCCGCAGCGCTGGAACTGGATTTTCTGGAAGGCAATGCCGAGTGGAAAGAGGATTTCGCGTCGGAGTTTTACAATTATGAGCTGCTTTATGATCGCCTGAGCAGTATCAAACAGTATCGTCAGCAGAATGATTTTGAACGCCTGAAGCGTGCGTTGCGTGAGGGTCTGCATCACGATCTTGGCAATATGGGTAATTCGGCGCTGTACACCCATTCCCGGGTTGGCACCAAACACCTGATTGAAGAGTACATTGCCCAGGTCTGCGAAGCTCTCGATTTCCTGTGCGACCACCCGGTGCCGGGTTTTCCGGTTGCTGACAAGCTTCAGTTTTTCCGCGATACGCTAACCAGTTACGGGCGTCCTACGCTCCTGCTGAGCGGCGGCGCCAGCCTTGGGATGTTCCACTTCGGGGTTATCAAAGCGCTCTGGGACAAGGGGCTGCTTCCCCAGGTTGTTACTGGTTCCAGCATTGGTGCGATCATTGCCGGAATGTTGGGTGTTCACACAGATGCTGAAATCCCCGAAATGCTGGTCCCGGAAAACCACAATCTGAAAGCCTGGAAGTGGCGCGGGCTGCTCAGCGCCATGCGAGGCCAAGGCTTGATGGATCAGGATCAGCTTCGCACCTGCCTGAGAACCAACATTGGTGAGTATACGTTTGAAGAAGCGTACCTGCGCACCGGCCGCTCTATTAATATGAGTGTATCGCCAGTTCAGGCGCATCAGAAGGCCCGACTTTTATCCGGCTATACCTCGCCCTATTTAATGGTTTGGAGCGGAGCTCTTGCCAGTGCAGCCGTGCCGGGAATTTTCCCGCCGGTTACGCTGATGAAAAAAGATATACATGGCCAGGCCCTACCGTACATGCCGAGGCTCAAGTTTGTTGATGGTTCGGTTGTCAGTGACCTGCCCATTGAGCGGTTGATGCACCTTTACGATGTGAATTTCACTATCGTCAGCCAGACCAATCCGCACGTGGTGCCTTTTCTGAACGCTCGCGGTCTGGACGAAAAGCTGTCTCTGGCCAGTCTGCCCTGGCATCTGATGAAATCCGAGATACAGTTTCACGGGCAGGGGGTGTTTGATTATCTCCGTAAGCGGGCCAGGCCCGAACTGCTCAGGCAGGTGTCTGGTCAGATGTACGCCATCATGGCTCAGAGGTATTCCGGAGACGTAACCATTGCGCCCGACTACAGGTTCAAGGATTACCGGCGAATGCTCGCCGACCCGAAGCCCGAGTTTGTGCGTGAAATGATTCTGGCGGGGGAGCGCGCGACCTGGCCAAAAATATCAATGATTCGTTCCCACGCACGCATATCCAAGACCCTGGAACGCTGCGTGCGCCGCCTGAAAGAGCAAAACCGCCGCAGCGCTGCGGATCTCAAGCTGGTAGACAGTGCGAATTCCGGCCCACTCTGAGATGACAGGCCTGCGAAGCGGGCGGTATGATACGCTGTTATAGAGCCTGGCTCGGTGAATGGCCGATCAGCCCGGCGCCTGAGCATTTGACTGGACGCCCATGTACTACGATTTCTTCGGCTTCAGAGAACCGCCGTTCTCTATCGCGCCTGATCCCCGCTACCTGTATTTGAGCGAACGTCACAAAGAGGCGCTTGCGCATCTCATGTATGGCGTGCAGGGGCAGGGTGGTTTCATTGTGATTACCGGAGAAGTGGGTACCGGTAAAACGACCGTGAGCCGGTGCTTTATCGAAAACGCTCCGGCTCACGTCGACATAGCCCTGATTCTGAACCCGCGGCTTTCTGCCCGGGAATTGCTCTCTGCTATCTGCGACGAGCTCGAGATCGTCCATCCGGCCGGGGCGACCATCAAACAGCTGGTGGATCTGATTAACCGGGATTTGCTAAAGGCCCACGCAGCGGGGCGGCACAAGGTTTTGATGATTGATGAGGCGCAGAATCTCTCAGCCGACGTACTCGAGCAACTTCGCCTGTTAACCAATCTCGAGACAGCCGAGAAGAAACTGCTGCAGATTGTCTTGCTGGGCCAGCCAGAGTTGCAGCAGATTCTTGCACTTCCCAAACTCCGGCAGCTGAATCAGCGGGTAACCGCCCGTTACCACCTGAATGCTATCAGCAGCAACGAATTGCCTGCCTATCTCAGTTACCGGCTGGGTGTGGCTGGCATGCGGGGCGATGTATTTTCGCCTGCAGCTATCCGGAAACTGTACCGCCTGAGCAATGGCATACCCCGATTGATCAACCTGATCAGTGACCGTGCACTGTTGGGCGCCTATTCCGAAGGCGAGCATGAAGTGACACCTGCTCACATCCGGCAGGCCGCAAAGGAAGTCGGAGGCAACAATCTCGGGCCAAAACCGGCCGGAGCCCGGCGCAAGCCGGAACTTTCGGGTTATATGTTGCTTGCCGCATCGCTGTTACTGGCCATCATCAGCACCTACTGGTTCTATCAGCAATGGTCACGGGCAGCAGAGGTAGCAGAGGCGGAAGCGGGTGAGGCGACCGTGGAGCAGGCCGGAACTGTTGTGGGTGAAAACGAGCCCGAAGGTCTGGTCGAGAACGAGCCTGACGAGCTGGATTCCGAAGGTTTGCAGCTACCAACACTTGTGGAGACGAGTTCTACGAACCCCGCACCGGAAATCCCGCCTTTCAGCTTCCCCGAGCAAGCATTGAGCCTGCCAGAAGCTTTCCGGGGACTGTTTGGTGTTTGGGGCGTTGAATACAGTCCCCGGGAATTTCCCATTGCCTGCGATTTTGCGCGCGTATCTGGCCTTGGCTGTCTTGAGCGGCAAGGCAGCCGTCGAAGCCTGACGTTTCTCGATAGGCCCGTCATGCTGATGCTCCAAAACGAGGCCGGCAATTCGGGATACGTCGTTTTGCGTCAACTCGATGGAGACGTTGCAGAAATTGTCTTGCCCACGGGGCCGATGGAAGTTTCTTTCATGAGCCTGGAGGCCCTATGGTTCGGGGAGTATCGAGTGTTGTGGCAGCTCCCGGAATATATTGCCGATCGCACGGCGTCTGGTAATGCTGCGGGTGAGGAGCTATGGCTTGGCGTACGCATGATGGAGCTGGCAGATGCCCACGGCAAGTCGCCCGCCGACAAGGCGAGAATCAAACGCCTGTCTGCGCAAGAACAGGTGCGTTGGTATCAATCGTTGCGGGGCCTGACAGTGGACGGTATCGCCGGCGCCATGACGGTTATCCAGATTAACAACGACCTTAAAGCGGATGTTCCGAGGCTGGTAAGCCCAAGGCCCGGAGGGATGGGATAGGTTATGTCCTACATTCTCGATGCCCTCAGAAAGTCTGAAACGGAACGCCGCCAGGGCAAGGTTCCGGACCTCGGGCAGCAGGTACAGCTGATTCACCGCCCCAAAAAACGGCGAGTGTCTCCGGTGGTATGGGTGGCGCTGGCTTTGCTGGTGAACGCCGGGGTGCTGGCGGTTGTCTTCTGGCCGGAACGCCCAAGCGACCTGATAGCCCAGCCGGGCAGGCAGACGGTTGAGCCTGCGAAACCAGAGGTGAAACCTGAAGCGGCGCAAACTTCTGCCAAAGGTCCAGAGATGGCCGTTGTTTCTCAGCCAGAGCCAAAGCAGGGGGTGGTGGCAGGGCCGATAGCTGAACCCGCCCGCGAGCGCCCAACGATTATCACGCCGTCTTTACCCCGGGAGCGACAGGCACCTGCCTTGCGCCAGGATGAGCCCGGAACAAGAGTTGGAGCCGGGGTTCGAGGAATAGTTGGAGCAAGAGTACCGCACCTGGTTGAGTTACCCCTTTCATTTCAGAAGAGTATTCCGGACCTGATGTTTAGCAGCCATATCTACTCCACCGCCCCCAATGCCAGTCGTGTGATGATTAACGGCCACTACCTTCGCCCGGGTGACTCGTTCTCCGGAATAACCGTAGAAGAAGTCACTGAAGACGGTGTTGTGCTTGGCAAACAGGGCAGAATCTTCCGTGTCGGCATTGTCCGGGACTGGATGAGCCCACGCTGATGGCCTTGACCGACGACATCAAACAGCAGATTCAGCAGGGTTACCGGGACGTATTGGCGGGTAAGGGGGTTCGCGCCCGCTACGGTCAACGCCTTATGATTGCTGAAATAGCGAAGTACATGGGCGAGATCACGGAGAATGACGGCCAGCGCACCTCGCCACCGGCTGCCTGTGTGGTTGAAGCCGGCACCGGTACCGGCAAAACTCTGGCCTACCTGATTGCCGCTATTCCTGTAGCCCGGGCACTGGGGAAAACTCTGGTGATTTCAACCGCCACAGTGGCGCTGCAGGATCAAATTGTCCTGAAAGACCTGCCAGACCTGAAAAAACACAGCAAGATGAACTTCACCTGGACGCTCGCCAAAGGCCGCGGTCGGTATCTGTGTATGTCTCGCCTGGAATCCCGGCTGCACGATGAAGGCAACGGCGACAGTGACACCATGCCGCTGTTCCTTCTGGACAGTCCCGGCACCGAAGAGCCGGGCACCCGGGCATTCTTTGAGGAAATGCTGGCAAGCTACGGATCCCGGAAGTGGGACGGCGACCGGGATCACTGGCCTGAACAGATACCCGACGATGTCTGGCGCCAGGTCACCACCGATCACCGCCAGTGTACAAATCGCCACTGCAGTTATTTTGATAGCTGTGCTTTTTTCGATGCCCGCAAGGATCTGGACGAAGTAGATATCGTGGTGGCCAATCACGATCTCGTTCTCGCCGACCTCGCTTTGGGCGGTGGTGCGATTCTCCCGGAACCGGAGAACGCGCTGTTCATTTTTGATGAAGCCCATCACCTGCCAGACAAGGCGCTGAATCACTTTGCGGCGTCCGTGCCGCTGAATTCGACCCGGCAATGGCTCAAGCAGTTATCCCAGGCACTGGCCAAAATGCAGCCCTATCTTGCACCCGCCACACAGGCGGCCAAGAGCATTGATCGCATAAGCACGGCCTCGCGTGATGTCGACCTGATATTGGCCCGCGTTTATGAGGAAACTGAGCAGAACACCGGATGGGAGTTCAACGAAGAGCGCCGTTCAGCGCAGTGGCGTTATCCGGAAGGTGAGCTGCCGGAAACCTTGGCAGAGCTGGCGTCTGAAAGCCGGATTGCCACAGCCAATCTGGTGCGCCATCTGGGCGTGTTGGCGGATGAACTTCAGGGTGCGTTTGATGAGCGCAAACAGCATGAGATTGATCGCGACACCGCCGAAGCCTGGTACCCGGTTATTGGTGCCTTTCACAGCCGCTCTGAAGATCAGTTGCGGCTCTGGACAGCCTGGACAGAGCAGGTCGGTGGCCAAAAAGCGCCGCAAGAGAACGAGCAGGGCGCCTCTGATCAACTGGGTGCTCAGGAGCACCCACCGAAGGGCCGGATTAACAGGAGCCCACCCCCGGCGCGCTGGAGCGTGCGGCAGCGTTGGGATCATGCTGAAGACATCACTTTGTTCAGTTCACCGGTACTGGCAGATAACCTGCTGTACTCAAGGCTCTGGTCTCGGGCTTATGGTGCCGTGCTGACCAGTGCAACATTGACCGCGCTTGGCCGTTTTGACCGGCTCCAGGCCAGAGCCGGACTGCCGGAAGCCAGCCGGTTGCTGGTGGTTCCCAGTTCCTTCCGCTACGGAGAGATGGCCACCGTCGAAGTGCCGGCGATGGCCTGCATGCCCACCGATGACGGCTTTGCGGATGAGCTAATCAAGCGCCT
This sequence comes from Marinobacter sp., assembly GCA_018066865.1. GTDB lineage: Bacteria > Pseudomonadota > Gammaproteobacteria > Pseudomonadales > Oleiphilaceae > Marinobacter. The sequence continues at coordinate 13,840 of JAGPVT010000003.1, forward strand.
GCCGGGGGTATGGGCTGGTGAAACGGCCACTCTCGTGCTGTTCACCTCCCGCAGGCAAATGCACCAGGTGCGAGATGCGCTGGCGCCGGACCATCCAGATCTGATCATTACCCAGGACGACATGTCCCGGGGCGAGGTTTTGCGCCAGCACAGGAGCAAGATAGATGAGGGAATGCCCAGCGTACTGTTTGGAGTCGCCAGCTTTGCAGAAGGCATCGACTTGCCCGGAAAGTACCTTCACCACGTGGTGATCACCAGGTTACCTTTCTCGGTTCCGGACGACCCCATCGAAGCCGGTCTTGCGGAATGGATAAGCCAGCGCGGGGGTAATCCGTTTATGGAGATTACGGTGCCGGATGCCTCCATCAAGCTGGTGCAAGCGGTTGGCCGGTTACTGCGCACCGAGGAAGACACGGGTCGGGTTACGATCCTTGATCGTCGAATTGTCGCCAGACGCTATGGTCAGTTACTGCTGGATTCATTGCCGCCATTCCGGCGGATTATTGAACGTTAGAAAAAAAAGAGCCAGCCCGAAGGCTGGCTTGGTTCGAAGGGGTCCTCGAAGAACCCAAATGTCGAAACAACGCTTTACAAGAAGTCTGAAGGCCTGAAGTTCCAGAATTCATAGCGAGGGGCTGCCTCACCGTGGAAACAATAATAGGCGAGCAGGGGGCGTAAGCGAATCGTCCAAAGGGCGTAAGGCACGATAAAAATTCTGGCTGAATGTGACGAGGCTCGCAAAAGGGTAGTGAAACTTACCGGGCGAGGATGCCCATATCCCGCGCCCGGGCAAGCGCCTCGGTTCTCCGGCCAACGCCGAGCAAGTCAGGGGCCGGAGAAACAAACATGGGCGTCAAAAGCGGCACGGGGCAGGTTTTGGTCTAAACTGAGTCAGAGACCTCTTCTATACTAAAAAAGAATGAATAATAGGCGTGTTATGCGTATTCTTGGCGTTGTTTGCAAGTCCACCTATCCATGCAGCCCGCCACAGACCAGAAACTCAGGGAGCGACCGAGTCAATGAAATTACAACAGTTGCGCTATATCTGGGAAGTTGCGCACCATGATCTCAACGTGTCGGCAACCGCCCAGAGTCTTTTTACCTCTCAACCGGGTATTTCCAAGCAGATCCGCCTTCTTGAAGATGAGCTGGGCCTGGAGATATTTGCCCGGAGTGGCAAGCACCTGACTCGCATCACCCCGGGCGGGGAAATCATTGTGCGTGAAGCTGGTGAAATTTTGCGCCGTGCGGAAGGTATTAAAAAGATTGCCCAGGAGTTCAGCAACCAGCGCAAGGGCGATCTGAGTATTGCCACAACCCACACCCAGGCGCGTTACGCACTGCCACCCATTATCAGCGGTTTTATCGAGTCTTACCCGGATGTGTCGCTGCACATGCACCAGGGAACGCCCATGCAAATTTCCGAAATGGCGGCCAGCGGAGCCGTTGATTTCGCCATAGCCACAGAGGCCATGGAGCTCTTTAACGATCTGATTATGATGCCGTGTTACCGCTGGAATCGCACGGTGATCGTGCCCAAGGATCATCCACTTGCCCAATTGTCTGAGCTAACGCTGGAAAAGCTGGCGGAATACCCGCTGGTAACCTACGTGTTTGGCTTTACGGGTCGGTCGAAGCTTGATGAGGCGTTCCAGTCCCGAGGTCTGACGCCGAAAGTTGTATTCACTGCCGCCGACGCCGACGTTATTAAAACCTACGTGCGCCTGGGTCTTGGTGTCGGAATCATCGCCAGTATGGCATTTGATCCTAAAACCGACCCGGACCTGGTCGCGTTGGATGCCAAAAAGCTGTTCCGTTCCAGCGTTACGCGTATCGGTTTCCGCAAGGGTACCTTCCTGCGTGGATACATGTACGACTTCATGCAGCGTTTCGCGCCCCACCTGACGAAAGAGGCCGTTGACGAAGCAGTCGCTCGCCAGAGCAGTCGCAGTGAGATAGAAGCCTTGTTCAAGGATGTAGAGCTGCCAACCTATTGAATAGCTGCAATCCTCGCCAGTTTGCTTACTGGCGGGCGATAAGGTTATCTGCATGCAGGCCGCATTCTTTTTGTGTGGCTTCTTCCCACCACCAACGGCCTTCCCGCTCATGCTGTCCGGGTAGAACCGGGCGTGTACAGGGCTGACAGCCGATGCTGACAAAGCCTTTTTCGTGGAGTTTGTTGTAAGGCGCTTCCGACATCCGGATGTAATCCCACACTTCTTTTGATGTCCAGTTGGCCAACGGGTTGAACTTGACCAGCGTTTTACCGGGGCCAGAGAAGGTTGCGTCTTCCTGCACGACCGGAACCTCGTTGCGGGTGCCCGGGCTCTGATCCTTGCGCTGACCTGTAATCCAGGCATCAACATCTGCGAGTTTGCGTTTGAGCGGATTTACTTTGCGAACGCCACAGCACTCGCTGTGGCCGTCTTCGTAAAAGCTGAATAATCCCTTGCGGTTCACCAGGTCCTGAACTTCGTTGGTGTCTGGAAACAGAACCTCGATGTTGATGCCGTAGTGTTTGCGGACACGCTCGATAAATTCGTAGGTTTCCGGGTGCAGGCGACCGGTATCCAGCGTGAACACCTTCAGATTATCCGTCAGCTTGTGGGCCATTTCGATGAGCACCACATCTTCAGCACCACTGAAGGAAATAGCGATGTTGTCATAACGTTTGAAGGCAGCCTTCAGAATCGCTCTCGGGCTTTCGTTGCCAAGTTCGTCCTGTAGCTCGCGGATATTGCTCATAAAATGTCAGCACCTGATGCGGATTTTAGTAAAGGTTAGCACTAAATGGCTAATTCCATGAAGGAATGACAATCTATATGGTTATAGCCTTATGTGAGGGTGCGGGCAGAAAACCTCACGGATTTGTTGCAATGTACGATGCAATCTTTGCCGGTTTTTCTTATGATACCGCGTCAATAAAGGGGGAGCAGGCCTTGCTCTCCGTTGGCATTCTCATTTGGACCTGAATCAGGAGATCACTGTGGAACTGGCATGTCTTGACCTTGAAGGCGTATTGATCCCGGAAATCTGGATCGCATTTGCGGAAAAAACCGGTATTGATGAACTCAAGGCGACAACCCGCGATATTCCTGATTACGATGTTCTGATGAGGCAGCGGTTACAGCTGCTGGACCAGCACGGATATGGCCTGCCGCAGATCCAGGACGTGATTAGTGAGCTGGACCCGCTGCCGGGCGCCCGGGAGTTTCTGGATTGGCTGCGCGAGCGGTTTCAGGTGGTGATTCTTTCAGACACCTTCTATGAATTCGCCATGCCACTGATGAAGAAGCTGGGTTACCCGGCGCTGCTTTGTCATAAGCTGGAAGTTGCAGAGAACGGCCAGATCACCAATTATCTGCTACGCCAGAGAGACCCCAAGCGCCAGTCAGTGCGTGCGTTTCAGCTGCTTAATTACCGCGTGATTGCGGCGGGGGATTCTTACAACGACACCACCATGCTAGGGCAGGCGGAAGCAGGCATTCTGTTCCATGCGCCTCAGAATGTGATTGACGAGTTTCCACAGTACCCGGCTGTGCACGAGTTTGAGGATCTGAAGCAGGAATTTCTGAAGGCGAGTGCTGTACACAACGTCTGACCGTAAGCCTGTATGGCCGGGGCGGCTAGCTGCCTCGGTTCAGGTTCTCCAGGAAATCCATCAGCGGTTTCACTTTGGTAAGCGTTTCCCGATATTCGCTCTCCGGATCCGAATCGGCAACAATGCCTCCGCCGCCACAACACCGGATCGTTCCTTGCTCTACCGCCAGCCCTGCAGATCGCCCTGCATCACACAGCATGGTGCGGATAGCGATGTTGCTGTCCAGGGTGCCATCGAGCCCGCGATAAAATACAGACCCGCAGTAGGGACCACGCCAGTGTGGTTCCAGTTCCCGGATGATTTCCATGGCACGTATTTTCGGTGCACCGGTAATGGAGCCGCCGGGGAAGGCATCGAACAGCACCTGCATGGGTGAAGCGCCCTCCGCAAGCTCAGCACGAATATGACTGACCAGGTGGTGCACATTCCGATACGACTCGAGTGCAAACAGACTGTCTACAGTAACGGACCCCGGCGTAGCGTGGACGCTCAAATCGTTACGCAACAAATCCACAATCATCAGGTTTTCCGCACGGTCTTTCTCTGATGCTTCCAGTTCTGCCGCATAGGCTGCATCTTCGAGAGGGGTTTCTCCCCTGGGACGGGTGCCTTTGATCGGGCTGGTCTTTATGGTGCGACCACGGATTTCAAGAAAACGCTCGGGGGAAATCGATAACACTGCTCCTGGAGCGGTTTTAAGAAACGCGCTGTAAGGTGTTGGGTTTGCTTCAGCCAACGCCTGAAACGCCAGCCAGGGATCCCCTGAATAGTTGCCCTGGAACTCCTGGGAAAGGTTGGCCTGATAGCAATCACCTGCGTTGATGTAGCGCTGAACCGTTTGGACACCGGCCATAAACTCTTCGGCAGGCTGGCGGGCCTTGAAGGGTGAAACCATCTTCCATTTTGCTGTGTTGTTGACTGGCATGGAGGAGAGCCAGGATTGAAGAACACCCCGGATATGTTCCGGACACTCAGGGTGAACCCATAGGTAATAAGTACCGGATGCCCGATTGTGGCTTGCCGCCCAAAGGTAAAAACCCGCAGAGAGCAGGGGAGTAGCAGGCGCCGGGCAGAGAGAGGAAAGACGCTTTTCTTTGATGTATCCGAATTCATAACTCAGGAAGCCGATCCACCCGCCTGTCAGAACCTGCTGCGCATCCTGTATAGGTATTTCATAGCGTTGAACCAGGCTCTCCATTTCCGCGGCCAGCCTGTTTGTGTCCAGAGCATCCTCATCCCCGGGCGTTACACACTTTGTTGCAATTGCGCCCGCCGTAAACCCGCTGAAGAACCCACGACTGTTGCCTGTTCCGACACTGCCGAGATAAGCAAAGTCAGGCTGACGGGCAGCGTGGGCAAGAAGTTGTTCGTACTCCTGCCGGCTGAGTAGAGAGGAAACAGGAAGTGGCAAATTAACTCCGGTTAATTGGAAGAATGATACTCAGGCCACAAAACGGGCATTGTCGGTTCCGGAGGGGCACTGGTCTAATGAAAACACTCAAAACAACCACTGCCAGCCCGGAATCGGAAAACGGCATTCTAGCGGAGTTGGCCAGTCTTGGCGTGAAAATTAACGCGAATAAAACAGGAATAAGAATGATGCCTTATCTTGGAAAGTCTTTGCGGAATGTTCTTTTGCTTACCGCTTTTTTCGTTGCTCCTGCAGTGATCACCTCAACCCCGTAGCGGCATTTGACGTTACAGATATGGACTTTGATGAATCGGTGGTACTTCCATCGGTTCACTGTCCATCGACAACCTGGCTGTAACCGACACCAAACTGGCTGTATACGATCACCAATCTGACCTGAACACCAGTAATGGTACCGATCCGGCACCTGAATCGAAAGATCGAACCCACTGCCTGGTCTTGGCGTTAGCCTGCCGAGTTACCCATGAATAGTAGACACCTTCTATAGTTAGGGTAGCCCCTAGCGCGGAGGTGTTTCATGAGTCGCAAAAAGACCCAAGCCTACACTGAGGAATTCCGTCGGGAAGCCGTCAGAAGAGCCGATCAACCGGGTAGCACGGCAGCGTCCGTTGCTCGGGAACTGGGCATACATCCCGGCCAGATCTACAACTGGCGTCGTCAGTTTACCCGTCTGTCTGATAAACAGTTTAATAGCGTTGATGGTGTCGATTACTCCAAGGCTGAGAGCGAAGCCCTGCGGAAGCTCAAACGCGAAATGGAGACCTTGAAGAAGGAGAACGAGTTCCTAAAAAAGGTGTCTGCGTACTTCGCGAAGTCCCAAGAGTGAAGTACGCGCTGATGGATCAGTTTCGTCAGTCGTATACCGTTCGGTTGATGTGTCGGGTGCTGGAGGTTTCCGCCAGCGGCTACTACCGCTGGAGACAGCGCCCAGCCAGCCTCAGGGAGAAGCGCAGAGCGGTCACGGAAGCGGCCATCATGGAGACCTACGCCAGCTTTAAAGCTCGTTATGGTGCTCCCCGGATTGCTCAGGAACTGAGCGCAACCGGTGTTCCATGTTCCGTGAACTATGTGGCCGGGATCATGCGGGAGAAGGCTATTCGAGCCCGCAACGGCAAGGCCTTTAAATACAGTCGCACGTCTGAGGCGATGACGAACGTGGCAGAGAACCTGCTGTGGCGTCAGTTTGCAGCGTCGGCTCCAAACCTGAAGTGGACGACCGACATTACCTACATCTGGGTGAATGGCCGCTGGCTTTATTTGGCGACGGTGATGGACTTGTACTCGCGCCATATTGTTGGCTGGTCGCTGGATATGAGCATGACAGAGCAACTGATTACCGATGCCCTGAGCATGGCCTATGGACGCCGAGAGGTGAACCCAGGGCTGATTGTGCATTCGGATCGTGGTGTTCAGTATCGGTCGACAGGTTACCAGGATTACCTGCGTTCAAGGGGTTGTGTACCGAGCATGAGCCGTAAAGGAAATTGTTGGGATAATGCTCCGATGGAATCGTTCTTTAGTCGGCTTAAGGTGGAGTTGATCTACGCTGAGTGTTTCGAGTCGATCGCAGCGGCCAAATCCGCTATCTTCGAGTACATCGAAATCTTTTATAACCGAAAGAGAAGACACTCCGCTTTGGGCTATCTCAGCCCGGTGGAATACGAGCGCAGATGCGCATAACCGAGTGTCTATTTTTCGTGGGTAGGACCACC
>JAGPVT010000008.1 GCA_018066865.1 Marinobacter sp.
AATCAGGTACAGCGGCGCCCCACCGATGCCTTTAATCGCCGGCAGTCGCAATTCCATCGGCCCGGTGGGTATGTCCATCGGCTGGGCTCCCAGCTCCAGGGCGCGGGCATAAGCGGCTTGGGCGTTCTTGACCCGAAAGGCCATGCCGCATACCGAGGGCCCGTGCTCCGCAGCAAAGTAAGACGCCGCGCTCTTGGGTTCGCTGTTGAGGATCAGGTTGATCTCACCCTGACGATAAAGCGAGGCGTTCTTGGAACGATGATTAGCGACTTTTGTGAACCCCATCATCGAAAAGAGGGGCTCCAGGGCATTTGGAGTCGGTGACGCGAACTCGATGAATTCGAAACCCATCAGGCCCATGGGGTTATCAAACAGGTCAGCCATTGTCTCGTTCCTTCATTCGATTCGCTCAAGCGGGTTTGTCCGCTTGAGCATCGGGGTGCGCGCGCTGGAATGCCGGATGCTCAAGAGCCAGGCGTTCAACCCTCGCTATTCTCGGGTAGCGGTTAAGGTCAATTGCGAAGCGCCGCGCGGCATAGACTTGCGGCAACAGGTAGACATCCGCCAGCCCAGGCGCGCCAAAACAAAAGTCATGATCACCAATGAGCGCCTCGACAGCATCGAAGCCGAGACCGATCCAGTGCCTGATCCAGTTATCGACCTCCGCCTCCGAGAGTTGCAGCTGACGCAACCGATTCAGTACCGACACGTTGTGCAATGGGTGGATATCACACCCAATCAGCGCCGCCACACCACGCTGCCTGGCACGCTCCAGAAGGTCCTTTGGTAACAGCGGCACCTGCGGATAACACTCCTCCAGATACTCGATGATCGCCGGGGACTGAATCAGTACCTGATTGTTTTCCACCCGCAGAGCCGGTACCCGGCCTTGTGGATTGATGGCCCGGTATGCAGGCTTAAGGTGCTCGCCACCGCCACCAACCAGATTGACCGGCATGGAACGGTAATCCAGCCCTTTCAACTCCAGCGCAATGCGTAAGCGATAGGAAGAAGTGGAGCGGTAGTAGGTGTAGAGATCCATCGCGCCTGCCCTGTATCAGAAGAGCGTTTGTGCGTCGCTTAGATGCGGAGAATTTATTCGCAATACTTCGACTTACTATTCAACTTGAGTCGAAATATGGCGTGTGTCAAGTCGCTGAGGTAGTGTCGAAAGTGGCAGAGCAGAAACAAGAAAGCAGAGTGTTAGCTGATAGTCGCCATCTTCAGCCCATAAAAATCAATAAGTTACGTTTTCGTTGTAGCCAACTTTATTAGCCACTTTACATCGGTACTGGGCATACAAGGCAGTCAGGCCGCGTAAGGACGAATCTCTTTCTCAACCTGAACAGTCTTGCTGATCTGTGCTTTACGCAGCTCATACTCGGTTTGCAAGTTCAGCCAAAAACGCTCGCTCGTACCGAAGTATCGAGCCAGACGTAAAGCAGTATCTGCGCTACCCCCCCGGTTCTCACGGACGATTTCATTCATCCGGGTAGCCGGCACATGCAGTGCATTTGAAAGCGCGTTCACGCTCATATCCAACGGCTCCAAGTACTCTTCTCGAAGAATCTCCCCCGGATGAATGGGGCGCATACCATTACGAATCATTGTGCGACCTCCCCAGTGATAGTCAACAATTTCAACATTTTCCGGGCCTTCCCTATCCTCTCCCCCTTCTTACCTAACCCCCACCCAAGACTGATGAAGCCCGGAGAGAAACGATGATCTTTGGTGCGTTTTTCCTATCTGAGCACCGGGATGGAGCATGTATAACGCATTTACACCCCGCCAGGCCCCCGTTTCTTTGTACCTGATGATGATGGCACTCTGATTGCTAGCAATAAACATAAAGGGGCGAGCAATAAAGTAACGACCCCATGGATTCAGACCAGAACGAGAAGGTTCTATGAATATTGCCGATTGTATTTTTACCAACTCACGCCTCTCCGATGGAAGGATTGTGAGTCTGGCTGTGACCGGCGGGCGCTTCTCAGGCCTGTTTGAGGCCGGTGATACTCTGCCAGCAGCGTCACAGACGGTAGATCTGGGTAATCGTCTGGTGGTTCCTGGTTTTGTGGAAGGCCATATACACCTGGACACCAGTTTCTACAGTGATACCTGGCGACCCCACAAACCCTGTACAAATGGTTTTGACGTTCGCGAGCGGTCGGCATTCCAGGCCGAAAACCTGGCGGCGGCAGCCCCTATAGAGGAACGGGCGCGCAATCAGCTTGAACTGTGCCTTGCTCACGGCACCACCAGTATGCGCAGTCATGTCATGGTGGATGACACGGTTGGTGTCCGGCACCTGGAGGCCATCCTGGCGGTTCGGGAGCGTTACCGCGAGCTAATCGATATTCAACTGGTGGCCTTTCCGCAGCACGGCATACTCAAAAGCCCCGGCTGCAGTGATTACATGTCACAGGCCATGGCCATGGGATGCGACACCGTTGGCGGGCTCGACCCTGCAGGTTTTGACGGCAATATTGAAGGGCATCTTGATGTAGTCTTCGGATTGGCGGATCGACACGATGCCGGAATCGATATCCACCTGCATGACCCCGGCACCCTGGGTGCGTTCGAGATTGAACGTATCGCCGAGCGTACGCGTGCCTTGAGCATGGAAGGCCGTGTCACCATCAGTCACGCCTATTGCCTGGGCGATCTGGAGTTGGATCAGGTTCGCCGGATTGCGGATAACCTGGCCCGTTCCGGTGTTGCTATTGTTACCAACGCGCCGGGGGCAATGTCGTTCCCGCCCGTGCATGTACTGCGGGAAGCGGGGGTGAACTACTTCGCCGGCAATGACAATATTCGCGATTCCTGGTGGCCCTACGGTGATGGCGACCTGTTGCGCCGGGCCAACATTGTCGGTTACCGCTCTGGCTTCAACGAAGACTGGGAACTGGAAACAGCTTTTTCCATGGTGACCACGGAAGGAGCCCGGGCCCTGGGCATCAAGGATTACGGAATTGAGGTCGGCGCCAGGGCGGATTTCGTCACTCTGGATGCCGAACACGTTCCCGAAGCCATGGTTGCAGTCCCGGGAAACCGCGATGTCTATAAAAACGGTCGCCTTGTTGCTTTCGCTGGAGTGGTGATACCTCAATGACTACCGGGCCAAATCAGGTACTCCCGCGCTGGCGGCTCGAGCTGATAGGCATAAGTAAGTCCTACGCCAATGTCGTTGCCAATGAAGATATCAGCCTGCGGGTCAAGCCTGGCGAGATCCATGGACTTGTAGGGGAAAACGGTGCCGGCAAGTCCACTCTGATGAAGATCCTCTACGGCATGGTTCGCCCCGATGCCGGACAGATCATCTGGAATGACAAGGAAACGCTAATCGAGTCTCCGGCAGTCGCCCAGAGGCTGGGAATCGGAATGATCCTCCAGCATTTCGCCCTGTTCGACACGCTTACAGCCGCAGAGAATATTGCGCTTGGCCTTGTAGGTCGGCCGCCACTGGCTGATGTCATCAGGCGGGTCAACGAACTCGGTCAGCAGTATTCGTTATCGATCGACCCTATGCAGCATGTCTACACCATGTCGGTTGGCCAGCGCCAACGGGTGGAAATCCTGCGTGCACTGATGCAATCGCCCAAGCTGCTGATTATGGATGAACCTACTTCGGTACTCACACCGCAGGCCGTGGAAAGGTTGTTCGATACATTACGTGTCATTGCCGACGAAGGCTGCAGCATTATCTATATCAGTCACAAGCTGGGGGAAGTTCAGAGCCTGTGTCATCGAGCCACAGTGCTTCGCCAGGGTCGAGTTGTCCACACCTGCCAGACCAATCTGGAAACGGAAGAGTCCCTCGCTCATATGATGATCGGCAGTGATCCGCCAAAGCTTCGCGAAAAGGATGCCACCTCATTGCCCAGCCGCACTCGAATTGAAGTCCGGAACATCTCGGTGCAGCTCGACGATCCGTTCTCCACGCCACTGGACAACATCAGCTTTGCGGTCAGGGAAGGCGAAATTCTGGGGATCGCAGGCGTCTCAGGCAATGGGCAACAGGAACTCTTCTCAGTCCTGTCCGGCGAGATAGCGAAACTGAAGTCCGGCAGCCTTTTAGTCGACAACAAAGAGCTAACGACCCTGTCACCACTTCAGCGTCGCCGGCTAGGGCTTTGCGCCCTGCCCGACGACCGCATGGGACGGGGCGCTGTCGGGATCATGCCGCTGACCTGGAATCTCTTGCTGACCAGTAACGGTGCTGAGCATGTCCGCTACGGGTTCATCCGTTTTCGCCAGCTTAACGCCAGTACTGAGGACTGCATCAGGCAGTTCAACGTCGTGGCACCTGGCGTGAATGCCAAGGCCGCCAGCCTCTCAGGTGGCAACCTGCAGAAGTTCCTGATCGGACGGGAAGTCCTGCAGGAGCCAAAAGTGCTGATTGTCTCGCAGCCGACCTGGGGGGTAGACGTCGGCGCCGCAGCCGCCATACATCAGGTCCTGCTGGATCTGAGTGCCAGTGGTTGCGCCGTTATTGTCATCTCGGAAGAGCTCGACGAGCTGTTCCAGCTATCGGATCGGCTTGTGGTTATGGCATCAGGAACGCTTTCGGAGCCCGTGAAGCGGGCTGACTTTGATCGCGATGCGGTCGGTCTGGCAATGGCGGGTCAGTCACCGTCAGACCAAGAACAGGAGGCGACCGATGCAGTTTCGCTTTGAAGCACGACCTACGCCATCACGCAAGGTATTCTGGCTATCTCCTCTGGTGGCGATCGCGCTGAGCTGTCTGGTCGCCATGGCTATTTTTGCGCTGTCGGGTCTGGCACCTGTGGCGTCCCTGATCACTTTTATCACCGAACCGGTTTCTACCATGTATGGCTTCGGAGAGCTGCTCATCAAGGCGGCTCCGCTGATTCTTATTGCGGTGGGTCTGGCTATCGGATTCCGGGCCAACGTCTGGAACATTGGTGCCGAGGGCCAGATCATCATGGGCGTGATCTTCTCCGGTGGCCTTGCCCTGGCCTATGGCGACTCCGACAGTTGGCTGGTGCTGCCAGGCATGGTCCTGCTGGGCCTGTTGGGCGGTAGCGTTTGGGCGAGCATTCCGGCACTGCTACGCATCCATTTCCGCGCCAATGAAATTCTCACCAGCCTGATGCTCAACTATGTGGCCCACTTCGCGCTGATTTTCCTGGTACACGGGATCTGGCGTGATCCGGCCGGTTTCAATTTCCCCCAGTCAAAACCCCTGGGGGAAGCTGCACTCTTTCCGGTATTGATTGAAGGTACCCGGGCCAATCTGAGCATTCTGTTCGCGCCGCTGGCGGTGTTGCTGGCGTGGTTGCTACTCAAGCGCAGCTTTCTGGGCTTTCAGCTACAGGCACGCGGTGTATCGCAGAGTGCGGCGCAATATGCCGGCTTCCGGGCAGACAGAGCCATTCTGGTAGGCATGCTCTGTGGTGGAGCCGCCGCAGGTGTCGCCGGAGTTGCGGAAGTCGCAGGGCCGCTGGGGCAGATATACCCATCGGTCACCCCGGGCTATGGTTATGCCGCCATTATCGTAGCCTTTCTTGGACAGCTGCATCCCGTGGGGATTCTGTTTGCAGGACTGTTAATGGCTCTGCTTTATCTCAGTGGTGACGCAGCCCAGATGATTCTTGGCCTGCCGCCCTCCATCGCCGGCGTGATTCAGGCCACGCTTCTGTTCTTCCTACTCAGCACTGAAGTTCTGGTCAACTACCGGCTTCGGCGCTCACGGGATCTTTCCTCCGGGGGCTCAATCGCATGACGGAACTGCTTGCACTTATGTTGGCGGCCGTGGTCGCCGGTACGCCCCTGCTCTACGCCGCGCTGGGAGAGCTCATCACTGAGCGCTCCGGCATCCTCAACCTCGGAGTCGAGGGCATGATGGTCATCGGCGCGATTGCCGGTTTCGCCGCCGTTTATGCAACCGGCAATCTCTGGCTGGGGGTTCTTGCGGCCGGGTTGAGTGGCGGTGTGCTGGCGCTGGCGTTCGGCTTTCTGGCCATCAGCTTACGGGTCAACCATGTAGCTGCCGGACTCGCTCTAACGATTTTCGGGATTAGTCTGGGCGCCTATGTGGGTAAGCCGTTGGTGGGCCAGTCACTGAATATTACCGATGCCCAGCTTAGTGGCGGTCTGACCAGCATTCCCCTGGTCGGCCCTCTGTTCAGTGCCGTTCACCCGCTGGTATGGATTTCCTGGCTCCTCTTCGCCGGGCTGTGGTATTTCACCTCCCGCACTCGCGCAGGCCTTGTTCTGCGTGCGGTAGGCGAGTCGACCGCCTCAGCCGACGCCATTGGCTACCCTGTTATGCGCATCCAGTACCTGGCTACAGGCTTCGGCGGCGTAATGGCCGGCATTGCCGGTGTCTTCATCTCGGTTGTTTACACCTCGATCTGGACGGAGGGCATTATCGCCGGCCGTGGATGGATTGCTGTGGCGTTGGTCATTTTCGCCACCTGGCGACCCGGTCGTTGCCTGGTGGGAGCCTATCTTTTTGGCGGCATGACGATCGCCGAACTCCTCGGACAGGTCATGGGACTGGGTGTACCCACGGAGCTACTGTCAGCCACGCCGTACCTTGCGACGGTGATTGTGCTGGTACTTATCTCGCGCAAGGACTCAACAATGCGGCTGAGTGTCCCGGCTTCACTCGGGAAATCGCTGGATATCAAAGGATGAATCAGACCTTACTAACCCCAGGAGTACAGATACCATGACAGACCAAACCCGTCGTCGCCTGCTTGGTGGCATTGCAGCAGCCTCTCTGTGGAGTGGCATGGGCTTCCCCATCGTCCACGCCAAGGAAAAACTGAAAGTTGGCATTATACATATGGGCGCCATTTCCAATACCGGCTGGGAGTATTATCAGGCCGAAGCCTGGCGTGCACTGCAGGCCAAATACCCGAACAAGGTTGAAGTGACCGTGCTGGAAAACGTTGCAGACATCCAGTCGGTTGAGCGCCAGTTCCGCCAGCTTGCCGTGCAGGGCCATAAGCTCCTGTTCGGAACCACCTTTTCCCAGTACGCCTCACTCAGAAAGCTTGCGCCACAGTTACCTCAGTCCCACTTTGAATGCTGTGCCGGTATTGAGGCTGGAAAGAATCTGGGTGTCTTCGAAGCAAGGCACTACGAAGGCGCCTACCTGACCGGCATCGCTGCCGGCCGGATGACCAAGTCCAATGTTCTTGGCTGGGTTGGTGCTTTTCCGGTGCCCCAGGTCATCTATAGCCTGAACGCGTTCCTTTTGGGGGCGCAGAGTGTGAATCCGGATGCTGTGCTCAAGCTTGTCTGGGTCAATGCCTGGGTAGACCCCGCCAAGGAGAGAGACGCTGTCAGTACTCTGGTCAGTCAGGGCGCGGATGTGATCTCCGGTAGCCCGAATACGCCGGTCCAGAGCGAAGCAGCCCGCTCAGCGGGTGTCTGGTCCATCGGCAATACAGGCGATTTTTCCGAGTTCGTGCAGGAGACCCAGCTTGCCTCCTTTGAGCTCGACTGGAGCCCGGCCCATATCGAGGCAACACAGGCTGTGCTGGATGGCAATTGGGAGCCTGTAGGCCGCTGGCGTGGGATTGGCGATGGTGGCTTTATCCGCATGGCGACGCGGAGCCCGGCATTGCCGGCCTCGGTTGGAAAGGAGCTGGATGCAGCCGAAGCAGCCATTGTAGCAGGCGACCTCAAGCCTTTTACCGGACCAATCAAGGACCAGTCTGGCAAAATGCGGGTAACTGAAGGTGCAGAGCTGTCTGATGGCGATATCAACAGCATGACCTGGCTCGTAGAAGGCGTCCAGGGTCGGGTACCTTCCTGATAAGGGATTTGCCGGGACATTGCTGAAGGTGGCCGAAGGCATGGCCACCGGTTTCCATGGCCCGGTTCAGAGTACTGGACCGGCCTGAAATACCAAATGAACCAGGAAAGTCTGATGATCAATGATATAGACCGAACTCACCTTGCACGGGCTGTGGATCTGGCAGAGCAGGCGCTGAATAGCGGCGACGAGCCATTTGGCTCGGTTCTGGTGTCGGAAAAAGGCCAGGTACTGTTTGAAGACCATAACCACATTGCCAGTAGCGGAGACAACACCCAGCATCCGGAATTTTCCATAGCCCGCTGGGCCGCCGCCAACATGACTCCGGCGGAACGCGCCAAAGCTGTCGTCTATACCTCCGGCGAGCACTGCCCCATGTGTGCCGCGGCCCATGCCTGGGTTGGTCTGGGCCGTGTGGTTTACGCCAGTTCTTCCGAGCAGCTATCGGCATGGCTGGGGGATCTGGGCGTTCCGTTGCCTCCGGTGAAAACATTGCCGATCAATGCCGTTGCACCCGCTGTTCCCGTTGAGGGGCCGGATGAAGAACTGGCAGAAAGAGTCAAAACACTCCATGCACGGCTGCATGGTTAATGACCCTGAAGGAATCCTGGTCATCTCATGCCAACGGGCGGGTATCGGACCAACCTGGCCATGGACTGAATCAGCCGAGCCAGGCTTCCCGGTTCAGTTCCGGCGACAGTATCCATTCCGCGCTGTCGTTCCAGACATCCATACGGGTGATCTTGCCGTTACGAACCTCAAACCGGTCCAGATAGCGATTACCAACGAAAGGCCTGCCATCCGGCCACTCCCCGTAGAGCGTGCCGTTGGAATAGACCACGGTATGATCCGCATGCTCCGTCCAGTCGAACTGACCCAGCGATTTCTTCACCCTGGCATAACGACCGCCGTTGAATTCGGTGATGGCCTGGGGGGTTCCCATCACCCGCCCCCCGGTAAACGTAATCTGGACATCCGGTGCCATGAAGGTCGCTGCGCGCTCCGGGTCAGGCGCCATGGACGCTTCCAGAAAATCGCTAACTATTTTAATAGCTTCGTTTTTTTTAACCATAAGTATTGCTCCTGAAAATTATTCTGCAGGGCTATTGCACAAAAGTGTTCAGATACCAGTCGAAAAATGCGTACTTGATAATCTCGGCATCACTGAACGTTGCGAAATCAGGATCATTACGGAGCATTTGCAAGTAAATCGTCTCTCTCTCGTTCAGCGTTATCGTCTTCTCATGGCGCTCTTTCACAGCTTCCAGCCAGGGCCATTCGGGCTCATAGGTGTCGTCACGGTAGAGGGGACGGTCGCTCTTGATCACTGGCTGCCTGAATTGATCGGGCGTCCTTTGATTAACGCAGGTGTTTTCCAGCAACAGCTTCTGATCAGCTGAAGTGCCCTCGAAGATCGTCACCTCAAGCCCTTTCAACTCATAATTGCTGGTAGGCATAAGATCGGCGCCGCAACAAGCAGGAACCGCCAGGACATCCATTTGTGCCAGAAGTTCGATATAGTCTCCACGGATTGCCCGTTGCTTCGCGATGAACAACTTGCCATCCCTTACTCCAGTATTCATAAAACCGTTAAAACTATCGTGGACGTCATCCGGTGTCAGACCATACTCGCGGATGGCCTCGGACAGGATGTCGTGACAGTTACTGTGCGGCACCGCGCCATCAAACCCGAACTGGGTTTCATAGAGGAAGGCACTGCAGCGCGGAAAGTTGACGTCGTTGGCACCCACAGTGTCCTCCAACACTGTAAACATGGGCCGCTCTCGCGGTGGCGCACTCCAGAGGTGACTGCCTTTACCAGGGTTCAGGCCATGGGCAGTTCTGGTTCTTCCGCAATGGAATACTTCCTTATAGTCCTCAAGATTATAGGCATTGAAGTCCAGGCACTGACCGTTGCCAGTCTGGGTGATGCGAAGAATCTGCCCCCGTTTTACAGGGATGGCTTTACCGGTGGTCGGATCGAGTGTCAGATGCTGAACAATCTTACGCTGACTCATGTCATGTTGTTCCCTTCAGGATTGTTGTTGCCGCTTTTGTTTCGCGAACTCGGCAAAGCCATAGCGGATCAACTCCTCGGCCGACCGCCCCCCTGGATCCCTAGCAACAATATCCTTCAGCAAACTTTCCTGCTGCCCGTTCACGTTGACGACGATTACGACGCCCTCAGAGACTGGCGGTTCTTGGTTGTGATTCACAAGCGGTCCTCTACTTTATCCAAAAGAATTGGTCAGGCCGCACTGGGGGCTTGGCCACTTATGCTTTATTCTAGGAAAATCGGCGACTCTGGCAGGAATTCCAGTGAGTACGCTTTTCGATAGTCCACGCCTGTATTGACCAGGCCCGTGTCCACCATAAAGTCGAAGGTTTCTTCCCAGCGTTCGTGCGTCATGGTGCCAATCCCCCCATCTTGCGCCGCGCCACCATCGATGAGGTTGTACTCTTTCATCTTGCTGATGGAATAGGCGATAAGTTCCGGTGTTAACTCGGGATTGCTTTTCTGAATCAGCTCATTGCCCGGCTTCGGATTCTTGAAGTAACTGCGCCACCCTTCAAGGGAAGCCTTGATGAATTGTTGTACCACTTCCGGCTTTTCATTCAACATTTCCCGTGTGGTTTCGATTACACCTGCATAGGGGGGATAGCCTTCATCCGCCATCAATATCACGTTGGCGTCGACGCCGGCTCGGCCAATGGTGTAGGGCTCGTTGGTCAGGTAGCCCTGCTGGGCGTCTGCGCGCTCGGAGAGGAAAGGCTGCAAGCTGCCGGTGAAAGGGGCCTTCATATCATCGGTAAAACCATACTCTTTCTTAAGCCACGGCCAGAAAGTGGTATCTGCGTAGTTAGCTACCAGAATGGAGCCGCCCTTAAGTTCGGAGAGTGACTTGATTCCAGGTTGCATGATGATAACCTGGGGGTCTTTCTGGAAGGTGGCAGCAACACTTACTACCGGTAAGCCCTGCTCCACGGCATTGATGTTGTGGATGGGGTAGCCCATGACAAAATCCAGCTTTCCTGCCAACAACAGCTGCATGCCATTCACTTGAGGCCCGCCGGCCTCTATCGTCACATCCAGCCCATGCTTTTCATAAATGCCCGTCGCTACGGCCTGAAAAAAGCCGCCATGCTCGGCTTTTGCAAACCAGTCTAGCCCAAAGGTAACCTTGGCGAGTTCTTCACTGGCGTGAGCATTGCCGAGAGCCATCAGCCCTGCAAGAAGGAGCGTATTTCTCATCCGGCGCGTACGGCACTTGATTTGATTTTTCATCCTGTTTGTTCCCTGTGGGTTGTCTTGCCTGATAACGGCGATAGATCTTTCATCGTGGACGTGCATCATTTTCAAGCCCGGGTCCTAAATTCACCTGTCGGATCGATTTTTGGACAAGAAACGCCAAGCACTTTGCATGCCAGGCGCCTATTCTGCACCGTCGTTCCATACCGCCATCCCCGTGATTTGGTCATTACGCATGTACGGCGCCACAAAGGCCGCGGCCCGTTCCGGGTCAAGCGTCATGGACGCCTCCGGAAAATTGCTAACAATCATGATCGCACCTCTCTTATCTGATATGAGTATTGTTCCTAAAGATGACTTGAGATATTGAAAATATGCTCTATTTTCGTGCAATTTTGATCAAAAAGCACCGATAAAGTACTTATTTTCCTCAAAATTGCCAATTTGATTGATATTTTACTGGCATTGAAGTTGCTAGCACCATTCATACAAGCATTGGCAAAGTGGAGAAAAAAGATGAAGATCAGGACACGTATCAAGCAATGGCTACTCCCCCTATCGATGGCCGGTCTGGTTTCACTGGCCGGGCTCGCACAAGCGGAAGAAATTCTGAAGGTTGGCCTGGTGGCCGCCCTTTCCGGTCAGTCGGCCAAGTCTGGTGAAGCGATTACCCGCGGGCTCACTATCGCCATTGACGAAATCAACGCCAGCGGCGGCATCCTTGGCCGCCAGGTGGAGCTGCTTCGCCGGGATGACGAGAGCAATCCCAACAAAGGCCTGTTGGCTGCCCGGGAACTGGTTCAGAAAGAAGAAGTAGCGGTGCTGTTCGGCGGCCTGGACACACCTGTGTCCCTGGCCATTGTTCCGCTGGCCAACCGCATGAAGTTCCCATTCATGGGCGTCTGGGCAGCAGGTACGCCCATTACTCATAATGGTGCCGACGAAAACTACGTGTTCCGGGTGTCGGCCGTAGACGAACTGGTGGACGAGGCGTTGGTGCAGTACGGCATAAACCAGTACAACATGAAGAAGCCGGGCATGATCCTGATCAACAACCCCTGGGGTGAGTCCAACGAGAAAGGCTTCCGCAAGGCGCTGGAATCCCGCGACATGGAGTGGGCTGGCATTGAGCGCTTCGAAAGCGGTGATACTGACGTGGTTCCCCAATTGAGTCGTCTGAAAAACTCCGGTGCAGACGCTCTGTTGATGGTGGCAAACGTGTCTCCCTCTGCCCAGGTCGTGAAGTCCCTTGATCGCATGGGCTGGGATGTACCGATTATCTCTCACTGGGGCCCGGCTGGTGGCCGATTCAGTGAACTGGCCGGTGAGAATGCCGACAAGGTTCACTTCATCCAGACCTTTACCTTTGTTGACGACCAGAAGGGCAAGGGAGCCGAAGTAATGACCGCGCTGAAGAACCGCTTTCCGGAGATCAAAACGCTGGCCGATGTGACCCCGGCCGTAGGCATCGCCAACGCCTACGACGCCATGCACCTGACCGCGCTGGCCATCAAAAATGCCGGCAATACCAATGGCCCGGCCATCCGCCAGGGCTACTACAACATCGACAGCTACGACGGCCTGATCAAGAACTACCAGTCACCCTTCTCTCCAGAGCAACATGATGCGGTAGGCCCCAAAGACTATGTCTTCACCCACTTCGTCGATGGCCGGATTGTACCTCTCGATCTTTAAACCCTGATCTCTAAGCCTCTGATGGGCCAGTGGCCGGCCGGGATTGTTCCCGTCCGGCCGGAGGAATTCTGACATGATTACCGCCAGCATTATCAGTGGCCTGGGCATGGGCAGTATGTATGCCCTGCTGGCCCTCGGATTTCACATCACCTTCATCGTGTCCCGCACCGTCAATTTCGCTCAGGGCAGCGCGATGATGGTGGGGGCCGTGCTGGGCTATACCTTCTGTATCACCTGGGGTCTGCCCTGGATTGTGGCCGCCTTCCTCGCCCTGGCGCTCTGTGCTGTCTACGGTTTGGCCATTGAACGTTTTCTGGTGCGGCCCTTCCACAGCCGCGGTTCGGAAGCCTGGTTGATGGCTACGGTGGCCGGCGGCCTGCTGATGGACAATCTGGTGATGCTCATCTTTGGCAAGGAGCCGCGCCGGTTCCTGCTGGAGCCGGTGGACCATCGGCTGGAAATCTTCGGCTCCGGCGTCAACCTGATGCAACTGATCATCCCGGCAGTGGTGGCGGTCATCGTGGTGGCGTTGATTCTGGTGCGCCGTTATACCCGCCTGGGCAAGGTGCTGGGCGCCACGGTGCAGAATCCATCAGCGGCGCGGATGATGGGCATTCACGTGAACCGGGTGGTGGCGGTGTCGTTTGCCATATCCACCGTGTTTGCCGGCATCGCCGGGCTGTTGATTGCCCCGCTGGTCAGCGTGCACTCGGAGATGGGCATGCTGTTCGGCCTCAAGGCCTTCGCGGTCGCCATTCTCGGCGGCATTGCCAGTGCCAATGGGGTGGTGATGGCCGGGTTGCTGTTCGGCCTCGCGGAGGCCCTGATCATTGTCTACCTGGGCTCTACAATGGCCCAGATCGTGACCTTCAGCCTGGTGATCGTTGCCCTGGCCATCCGGCCCAACGGTCTGTTCGGTTCCAGAACCCTGGTGAAAGTATGAATTTTCCCTCGATGCCTCGATCCATCCCACTGTTAGTACCGGGGTTGCTGGCCCTGTTGGCGGTTGTCGCCTCGGTGCTCTCGTTCACCCTGGGCGGCTATGGCCTGCTGGTGCTGACGCTCATCGCACTGACCACCACGGTGTGCAGCGGGCTCAATATTCTGGTCGGCCTCAGTGGTCAGATTTCCTTTGGCCATGTGGCCTTCTACGCCATCGGCGCCTATGTGTCGGCGCTCATGACCATGGCCGGGCTGCCGTTGCCTCTGGCAATGCTGACAGCCGCGCTGGCTAGCGCGTTGGTGGGGGCCTTGCTGGCTATTCCGGCGGTTCGGGTCAGCGGCCCCTATCTGGCCATGGTGACGATTGCCTTCGGCTTTATCGTCCACCATGGGCTGATCGAGTGGCGTTCGGTGACCGGAGGCTCCAATGGCCTCGCCGGTGTCCCCATGCCGGAAACCGGACCGCTGCCGGCAGATACCGGCCTGGCACTGATGGCCTGTGGGCTAATGGTGGCGTCGCTGCTATTCTTCCATCGGCTGGCGACCAGCGGCTGGGGCCGGGCCATACGGTCGGTGAAGGCAACCGAGATCGCCGCCCGGTCTCTCGGCTTCAATCCGGTTCAGACCAAGACTCTGGCCTTCGCGCTATCCGCCCTGTTTGCTGGCTTGGCGGGCTCGTTGCTGTCACCGCTGATGATGTTCATCAACCCGGATTCCTTTCCGTTTACCCAGTCCATCCTGTTCGTATTGGCGGTCATTGTCGGCGGCGCCGGCACCGTGTTCGGCCCTTTACTGGGAGCGATCCTGATCGTGCTGGTACCGGAGCTGCTTTCAAGCATGGCGGAAATGCGGTTACTACTGTTTTCAGGGGTGCTGCTGGCAGTCTTGTGGATTGCTCCGACAGGGGCGCTCGGTGTGCTGCAGGCCCGGTTTGCCAGGCCCCCGAAGGTTATTCCAGAAGCCAAACCGGACCAGCAGCGGCTGGCGGATTTCCTTACCCGTGAAGGCAATGAAGCCCGTGGTCTTGAGGTGGATGCCATCGGCATCCGCTTCGGCGGCGTCCAGGCGGCACACGGCGTAAGCTTCACCGCGAAGCCCGGCACAGTCACCAGCATTATTGGCCCCAATGGCGCCGGTAAGACCACGGTACTGAACATGGTGAGCGGCTTCTATGCACCGGATACCGGCCGCATCAGCCTGGACTCCGAGCTGGCCGGACTGTCGGCATGGAAAATTGCCCGGGCCGGCATTAGCCGCACCTACCAGACCACACAACTATTCGCCGGGATGACCGTACTTGAGAATCTGCTAGCCGGCATGCAGCGCGGCCGCCTGGGAGATTGCTGGCGGAAGCCGCAGGCGCAGCGAGTTGCCCTGGCCATGGACCTGCTGGCACTAGTGGGCTACCGCGGCTCCGTACACGCTCCAGCCGAGGTCTTGCCCCATGTAGACCGCCGCCTGGTGGAAATTGCCCGCGCCCTGGCCCTGGCGCCAAAAGTTCTGCTGCTGGATGAGCCGGCGGCAGGCCTGAGCCGGGCCGATACTGACCGGGTTACCGATCTGTTGCGGACCGTCGCCGGCTACGGCATTGCAGTCATCCTGGTGGAGCATGATATGACCATGGTGATGTCAGTGTCTGACCGTGTCCTGGTACTGGATTCCGGCCGCCCCATTGCATGGGGTGACCCAGAGGAGGTGCGCGTCAATCCGGATGTGGTACGAGCCTATCTGGGCAGTACCGATTACCAGGCGCCACCGCGCCCACAATCCTGGGACGGCAGTCGCGATGCCACCCTGTTCGTGAAAGACGTCGTCATCGACTATGGCGCAGCACCGGTGGTGCAAGGCGTTAGTCTGGTGGTAAACCCGGGCGAACTGATCGCCATTCTGGGCGCCAACGGTGCCGGCAAATCCAGCATCCTGCAGGCCATCGCTGGGTTGCACCCGGCTTCCCGCGGCTCCGTGGTGTTCAACAACGAGAGCATCGAAAACCTGGACGCCAGCCGCATTGCCGGCAAGGGGCTGGCTCTGGTGCCAGAGGGACGCCAGGTATTCCCTGAGCTGAGCGTAAGGGACAACCTTCTTATGGGGGCTTATACCCGTACCGACAAGAACAACCTAGAGCAGGATGTGGAACAGATTCTGACCCGGTTCCCCCGACTGAAGGACCGCATCGACAGCCCTGCCGGCCTGTTGTCCGGTGGCGAGCAGCAGATGGTGGCCATCGGTCGTGGTTTGATGGCCAGACCGTCCATCCTGCTACTGGACGAACCTTCACTGGGGCTGGCCCCGGCCATGGTCGCAGAGCTCTATGACGCCCTTGCAGCTTTACGGGATGAAGGTGTCACGCTGTTGCTGGTGGACCAGATGGCCAATCTCGCGCTGCAGGTGGCGGACCGCGCCTACGTGTTGGAAACGGGTTGCGTGGTGCACTCAGGTAAGGCGGAATCCCTGCGCAACGATCCAGAGCTGGAAGCCGCCTACTTAGGAGACAACGTGGCATGAACGCAATTCACTTTACCAACCTTCGTCTGCCAGAGCGCCCGGATCAGCCCGCGGAGCTGCTCGTGGAGAATGGGCATTTTGTCAGCGATTTCAGTCAGCAAGTATCGCCCCGACTCATCGACCTGGGTGGCAACCTTGTCCTGCCGGGACTGATCGAAACCCATATTCATCTGGACAAAGCCTGCATCATGGACCGCTGCCAGCTCAGCGAAGGTACTCTGGAGGAAGCGGTCGCAAGCACCAGCGCGGCCAAGGCGGAATTCACCGAAGCCGACGTCTACCGACGAGGCGCACGGATCCTGGAACTGGCGATCACTCAGGGCACCACCCACATGCGAACCCATGTCGAACTGGACCCGGGCATTGGTCTCACCGGGTTCCGGGCCATTCAACGGCTGCAGCAGGACTATGCCTGGGCTATCGGCCTGGAGATCTGTGTGTTCCCCCAGGAAGGCCTGTTCAACAACCCGGGCACCGAAGCGCTACTGTGTGAGGCCCTGGAAAGCGGAGCTACGGTGCTGGGAGGATGCCCTTACATGGACAGTGACCCGGTGGGCCAGATCCGCCGGCTGTTCGAATTGGCCCGGCACTACGATTGCGATCTGGACCTGCACCTGGATTTCGACCTCAACCCGGAAGGCATGACGGTACCGGAAGTAATCCGGTGTACCCTTGAGAGCGGCTGGCAGAATCGGGTAACCATCGGTCATGTCACCAAACTATCGGCATTGCCGCCACAGGAATTCAGGGAAACCGCCCTGGCCCTGGCGGAGGCCGGCGTACAGGTGACAGCACTCCCGTCCACCGACCTGTTCCTGACCGGACGCGGTGCCACCCATAACATCCCCCGGGGTGTCGCCCCACTACCTCGACTCCACGCTTGTGGGGTTACCTGTTCGGTGTCTACCAACAACGTGGGCAATCCGTTCACACCGTTTGGCGATGCTTCGCTGATCCGACAAGCCAACCTGCTGGCCAACGTATGTCACCTGGGCACACCGGCGGAGCTGGTCCAGTGCCTGGCCTGGGTGTCGGCGGAGTCTGCCAAAATGATACGGCTGCCGAACTACGGCCTGTCATCGGGCTGCCATGCCGACTTTCTGGTGGTGGACGCCAGAGCGCCGGCGGATGTAATTGCCGAGTTGGGTCAACCGTTGATGGCATTCAAGGCCGGCCGACAGACGTTCGAACGGTCGCCGGCCACCTTGCTGGCACCTTGATAACCGAAAAAAGCTGGCGATCAATCAGACGCTGGCGAGTATAGTCTTGAGGTCAATCTCCCGGTCCTGGTCTTTATCCAGGGCCAACTCCGCTTCCAGGTGATCCAGGTGGTACTGCATCAGTTTCACCGCCTGCGCCCCATCGCCCGCCGACAGGGCGGTCAGGATGTCACGGTGTTCTTCATGTTGGCAGGTGGGTTCGTCGTTGCGCTGGTAGAGGGCCACGATCAGAGAGCTGCGCACCATCAGATTGTCGAGGATGTCCGCCAGTACGTTGTTGCCGCTGAGCCGGCCTAACAGACGATGGAAACCGCTCAATTCCTGAACAATCGCTCTGCGATCACTGTTGTGAGTGGCCTGTTCCTCCGCCGCCATATGATCATTCACCTGAATTTCAAATTGCTGCATCCGTTGTGGGGTGATAGATGCCACCACTGCACCTTCAATGGCCCGCCGGGCGACGAAGATTTCCCGAGCTTCCCGGGCGGTGGGCGCGGACACATGGGCGCCCCGGTTGGGTTCGATGGTGACAATCTTCTGCAGGGCCAGGCGCTGCAGGGCGGCCTGGACATGGTTGCGGTTGGCGTTCAGGGAGTCGACGATCTGGGCTTCCACCAGACGGGTACCGGGGGGCAGAAGGTGCTGGGCAACGGCCCGGGACAGAGATTCAATAATGCGTTCAACTTCTTTCTGTTTATTGGTGCGCAAGGGTGTGCCCATGGGTCATCTGTTCGCTGGCTGGTTCGTAGGAAGAGGACGGCAGTATCGCCGGTTGCCTGATCGCTAGCAATCTATCCTTTTCTCATTATCTTCGCCCAGGTGGCCGAGCGCAAACTGCTGACTCGAAAAAGTTTCTCTATGGGGCACGAATGCTTTTTATAGGTGCATGCATGCTCGACCAACTCATTTCCGCCAGACTGATAATGGAGGCCGCCCGGCTCTGATTATTGGCGTAGGTCCATAATATTAAATAATTAATTTCTATTTTTGAAATTTCTTTTCCCTTTGGCTTATCGATTGCATGCACTTTGGAAAGTTTTAATACTGAGGAGCATGCAGAATGAATCGTCGCGATTTTCTCAAGGGCGCCACGTCACTTTCCGTCGGCGCGAGTGTTCTGCCACTGTTCAAAATCCTGCCGGCCTCCGCTGCCAGCCAGGAAACCGCTGTGGTAGTGATTGGCGGTACCATCAACAGCCTGGACATCCACCGCAGCGGCACCAATCGGTCCAGCTATCAGGTGGCCATTAACTGCTACGACCGGCTGGTGTCGTTTGGCACCAAGAAGATGCCGGACGGCTCCCTGAGTTACGACTATAACAATGTGCAGCCCGAGCTGGCCGAGTCTTGGGAGATCAGTGACGACGGCACGGTCATGACCTTTAATATTGATAAAAACGCTACCTTCTGGGACGGCAAGCCAGTGACAGCCCACGACGTCAAGTGGTCCCTGGACCGGGCCGTGTCATTGGGCGGTTTCCCCACAGTGCAGATGAAAGCTGGTCGGCTATCCTCGCCGGAGCAGTTCGAGGCATTGGACGATCACACCTTCCGCATCACCCTGCCATTCCCGTCCAAGCTGGCGCTTCCGGATCTGGCCACACCCATCCCCATTATCATTAATTCCCAGGCGGCCAAAGCCAAAGCCACAGACGACGACCCCTGGGCCACCGAGTACCTGCACCGCAATCCGGCGGGCTCTGGTGCCTATAAGGTGGCCCGCTGGGATGCCGGCCAGCAGTTGGTCTACGAGCGCAATGACAACTGGGTTGGCGGGGAGATTCCAGGGTACCAGCGTGTCATCATCCGCGAAGTGCCCGCCCAGTCCACCCGGCGGGCACTGATTGAGCGGGGCAGCGTTAGCGCCTCTCACAACATCCCCAACAAGGACGCCAAGGAACTGGCCGCGAAGCCGGGCGTCAAGGTGGTCAGCACCCCCATCGAGAACTGCATCCATTCCCTGTGCACCAATCTCGAATTCGAACCGTTCAAGGACAAGCGGGTGCGTCAGGCCGTGGCCTGGTCCATTCCCTACCAGAAGATTTTCGAACAGGCCGCCTATGAACAGGGCGTCCCCATGTGGGGCGGTACCGATACCGTGGACAAAATTGCCTGGCCCCAAAAATCCCCCTACGACCTGAACATCGAGAAAGCCAGGGCGTTGATGGCCGAGGCCGGATACAAGGATGGCTTCGAAGTGCCACTGTCGTTCAATCTGTCCCATGCGGACTGGGCAGAGCCGGCGGCCCTACTGATCCAGCAGGGGCTGGCGGACATCCGCATCAAGGCCACAATCCAGAAGATTCCCGGCGCCAACTGGCGCACCGTCGCGCTGGTAGAGAAGAAGTTGCCGCTGCACTTGGAGAATTTCGGTGGCTGGTTGAACACACCGGACTATTACTTCTACTGGGCCTATATCAAGGGCAACCTGTTCAACTCCTACAACTACGACAACCCGGAAATGGCCCAACTGATCGATGACACCCTGGACATGGCCATGGACCACCCCGATTACGCGGCCAACGTGAAGCGCATGATTGAACTGGCGTTCGAGGACATTCCACGGATTCCATTGTGGCAGCCGACTTTGAACGTGGCCTTCAAGGACAGCGTGGAAGGGTACGAATACTGGTTCCATCGCCAGATGGACATCCGCGTCCTCGAACCAGCTTAAGGAGTAAACAACGTGCCTCCCATGCTGGATAAGCTACGCAAGGTGGCATTTCGCCTGCTGCAGGCGGTACCAACGGTGTTCGGCATACTGGTGGTTTGCTTCCTGCTGACCCGGGCCTTGCCCGGGGATCCGGCGGCCTACTTCGCCGGACCCATGGCGGACGCGGAGTCCATCGAGGAAGTGCGCAAAACCCTGGGGCTCGACAAGCCTTTGCTGGTGCAATTCATCACCTACGTCGGTGACCTGGCTCAGGGAGACCTGGGCATGGCGGTCTCTACCGGCCAGCCGGTGATATCGGAGCTGGCGAGCCGGCTGCCGGCATCACTGGAGCTGACTCTCGGGGCACTTGTGCTGTCCTTCATGATAGCCGTGCCGTTGGGCGTGTTGGCAGCCACCCGGCCTAACACTTGGGTCGATCATATTTGCCGGTTCCTGGTAACGGCGGGGGTATCATTGCCCACTTTCTTTACCGGCCTGGCGCTGATGTATGTGTTCTATTACCTGCTGGGTTGGGCGCCAGCGCCCATGGGCCGCCTGGACATGATGTACCTGCCGCCGGAATCGGTGACCGGTTTTCTCACCATTGACGCCATCATTGCCGGCGAGTGGGAAATTCTGGGTGCGGCCCTGGCTCAGCTGGCACTGCCGCTGATTACCCTGGCCCTGTTCACCCTGGCGCCCATCGCCCGTATGACCCGGGCCGCGATGCTGCAGACCCTGGGCAGTGATTTTGTTCGCACCGCACGGGCGGCGGGCCTGAGTGGACACCGGGTGTTGATCACCTGCGCCTTCCGCAATGCCTTGCTACCGGTGGTGACCACCCTGGGCATGGTGTTTTCTTTCGTACTCGGCGCCAACGTGCTGGTGGAGAAGGTGTTCGCCTGGCCGGGTATCGGCTCCTTTGCGGTGGAAGCGCTGGTAGTGTCGGACTATGCGGCGGTACAGGGGTTTGTACTGTCCATGGCACTGCTGTTCGTGGCCCTGAACCTGCTGATCGACGTGATCTACACCCTGATTGATCCCCGTGTAGGCGAGGAGGTCTGACATGACTGGCATGAACACCCCCGCCTCCCCGAAACTGCAGGGCCCACTCCGGACCAGTTACTGGCAGCACCTGTGTCATGTGGCCTCGGAAAACCCGGTCACCGGTCTGGCTTTCGGGCTGTTTGCCTTGATCGTGGGCATGGCCCTGTTCGGCCCCTACCTTGTACCCTTCGATCCGCTCGACACAGGCGTCGGGCCGGCGTTGCAGGCACCCAGCGGTGCCCACTGGTTCGGCACCGACCACTTGGGCCGTGATGTATTCTCCCGGGTGGTGGTGGCCACCCGGTTGGACATGCTGATCTCGGTATCCGCGGTGGCCATTTCCTTTGTGCTGGGTTCCATCATGGGTTGTTTTGCTGGCTATTTTGGCGGCTGGACCGACCGCATCACCGGGCGCCTGATGGATACCATTATGGCCTTCCCCCTGTTCGTGCTGGCCATGGGTATCGTTGCCGCCGCCGGCAATACCGTGGAGAACATTGTCTACGCCACCGCCATCATCAACCTGCCCTTCTATGCCCGCATGGCCCGGGCGGAGGTGAGCATCCGCCGCAATGCCGGATTTGTGCAGGCAGCGCGGCTTTCGGGCAACTCCGAGTTGCGGGTGCTGTTCGGCCACATCTTTCCCAACACCCTGCCGCCGATGATGGTGCAGATTTCCCTCAACATGGGCTGGGCTATCCTCAACGCCGCAGGGCTTTCGTTCATCGGTCTGGGCGTGCAACCGCCGGCGCCGGAATGGGGCATCATGGTGGCCGAGGGCGCTAACTTTATTATTTCCGGCGAGTGGTGGCTGGTGATCTTCCCGGGGATGGCGCTGATGCTGGCGGTGTTCACCTTCAATCTGATCGGCGACGGTTTGCGGGATCTGGTCGATCCCCAGCGCCGTACCTGAGGAGACCGAGATGAACGTACCTTCTGGCGTAGCTTCTAGTGTACCCCTGCTGGATATCCAGCGCTTGAGCGTGGATTTCGTGACCCGCAAGGGCACCGTGCGGGCCATTGACGATATTTCCCTGGCCGTGGGCAAGGGTGAGACCCTGGGCATTGTGGGTGAATCCGGCTCTGGCAAATCGGTCACCTCCTACGCGGTGATGCGCATCCTGGACCGGGCCGGTCACATTGCTGGTGGCAAGATTACCTACGGTGGCATGGCCCTGCACAAGGCCCCGGAAAAGGACATGCGGGACATCCGCGGGCGCGAGATCTCGATGATCTTCCAAAACCCCCGCGCCGCCCTCAATCCGATCCGCTGCATCGGCCAGCAGGTGGCCGATGTACTGGTTCAGCACAGCCAGGCCACCCGGAGCACTGCCCGCAAAAAGGCCATCGAGATGCTGAAAGCGGTGAAAATCCGGGAGCCGGAGCAGCGTTACAACGCCTACCCTTTTGAGCTGTCTGGCGGCATGTGCCAGCGGGTAGTGATCGCCATCGCCCTGGCCTGCCGGCCTCGACTGCTGATCGCCGACGAGCCCACCACCGGGCTGGATGTGACCACCCAGAAGGCGGTGATGGATCTGATCGTGGAGCTCACCCGGAAATACAACATGTCCACCGTGCTCATCACCCACGACCTGGGCCTGGCAGCGGCCTACTGCAACCGACTGGCGGTGATGGAAAAGGGCAAAATCATTGAGGCCAATAGTTCGGCGGAATTATTCCACCATCCCCGTGAACGCTATACCCAACTGTTACTGCAGGCCACGCCCCGCCAGAACTCCCGGATCCGCGACCTGCTGACGCCGGAAGCCCGGGCCCAGGCTATTACCCTGCCGGAAACCCGAACTCTGGGGGAACCCGTACTGACGGTCAACAACCTGCGCAAACAGTTCGGCAAGCCGGGGGCCGAGGGCAGCCACCTGGCGGTGCAAGACCTGTCGTTCCAGATCCGCGAAGGCGAGAGTCTGGGCCTGGTAGGGGAAAGTGGCTGCGGCAAATCCACCACTTCCTCCATGATTATGCGGCTGCTCGACACCAGCGGCGGGACAATCGAGTTCCTGGGTGAGGATATTGCCCCGGTACCGGCCTCAAAATTCGCTGCACACCCCCTGCGAGGCAAGCTGCAGATGGTGTTTCAGGACCCCACCGACAGCCTCAACCCCCGCTGGAGCGCGGCACAATCCATTGGCGACCCGATCCACCGGCTGACATCTGAGCTGGGGCGCCAGGACCGGGAGCAAAGGGTGCTCGAACTGGCTGGCCTGGTGGGCCTGCCGGTACACCTGCTGGATCGCTTTCCACATCAGCTCTCTGGCGGCCAGAAGGCCCGGGTAGGGATCGCCCGGGCCATTGCCCTGGAACCCAAGCTGCTGATTCTGGACGAGCCCACGGCGGCGCTTGATGTATCGGTGCAGGCGGTGGTGTTAAACCTGCTTGAGGACCTGAAACACCGCCTGGGCATGAGCTACCTGTTCATCAGCCATGACCTGAACGTGGTGCGACTGTTGTGTGATCGTATCATGGTGATGCAGAACGGCGTGGTTGTCGAAGAAGGAGATTCCAGCCAGCTGTTGGATGCCCCGGCCACCGACTACACCAGAACCTTGCTTGCTGCCATCCCGCATCCGCCGGAGACTGATCCCGCAGCCGAAGGACGCAGGGCGTGACTCTGCCATCCCTGCAACAACCGGTGCGAGCCAGCAAGGGCACCATAGTGGACACTATTGTCCAGACCCTGGCGGACGACATTGTCAGCGGTAGCCTGATGCCGGGCACAAAGCTGGACGCTCAGGCCATGGCGGAGCGATTCGGCGTATCCCGAACGCCCATTCGGGAAACCTTTGGCCACCTGGCAGCCATGGGGCTGGTCACCCACCGCCCCAACCGGGGTGTGATTGTTGCCACCCTTTCACCCAATGCGCTGAATGATCTTTACGAGGCGATGGCGGAACTGGAAGCGGCTCTGGCGAGGCTGGCAACCCTGCGCATGAACAGCCAGCAGCGGGACGCCCTGCTTCAGCTACACCAGGATTCTGTAAATCTGGTTCGGGACGGCAGCGCCGACGACTATGCCCGTTACAACCATGATTTTCACGCCCTGATCTTCAAAAGTGCCCAGAGCAGCCAGTTACAGCAACTGGCAGAGGCCACCCGCACCCGCCTGGCGCCGTTCCGCAGGGCCCAGTTCCGCATGACCAACCGGGTCAGCAAATCCTGGGAAGAGCATGATGCTATCGTCCGTGCCATTCTGACCGGTGATGCCGATGGCGTGGCCCGCCTCATGCGCCTGCATGTGCAGACCGTTAGCGCCATGTCGGCGGAATTTGTGGCGGAGCACCGCCTGCCCTCGGGCCAGCGAAGGGGAGCCAAACCATGAAGGCCAAATCCACCGTTGGCGTGATCTGCACTCCGGATGCCCGTGCCACCGAAGCCGGCATGGACATCCTCCGGGCGGGCGGCACCGCCATTGATGCGGCGATGGCCGCCGGCGCCGTCTTATCCGTGGTCTACCCTCATATGACAGGACTGGGCGGCGATGCCATCTGGCTGCTCAGCGACGGCCAACAGGTAGATACCCTGCTGGGTCTGGGTCAGGCCGGCCAGCGCCTGCCCGATGCCGGAGCGATCGCCATGCGGGGACCTGCCTCTGCGGCCACCACCGCCGGAGCCCTGCGGGGATGGTCTATGGCCCATGACTGGAGCACCCACCGCTGGGGATCCAAACTAACCTGGCCGGATTTGCTGGAACAGGCCATTGCCTTCGCCCGGGACGGCTATGGAATCTCCGCCAACCAGGTCTTCTGGCAGCAACAGCGCTACAACCTGATCCGCGACCTGCCCGATCTCACCGACCTGTGCTGTGATGCGCAGGGCGAACTGCTCGTCGAGGGCACCCGGGTAACCCGCCCGGAGCTGACCACCACTCTGGAGCAACTGGCACGGGCGGGGATGACAGACTTCTACGAGGGCGAGATAGCAATCGCCCTGGCGGAAGGGTTCGAGCGTCTTGGCAATGGCCTGACCCGGGGCGACCTGGTCAGGACACAGGCCTGGCACAGCAAACCCCTCAGCATCCGCTATCGCAAAGGCACCCTTTACAACTTCCCGCCACCAAGTCAGGGGCTGTATACCCTCAGCGCCCTGAATGCTTTGAACCTTGTAAACCTGGAATCTCTGGAAAACGGCGGCGCCGACTACTTCCACTATCTGGTGGAAGCGATTAAGGCCCAGCTCAAACAGCGCAACCGGCAGCTGTGTGACCCGGCCGGGGGAACACTGGACACCCGGGAACTGCTCAGCCAGGAGAGGGCTGCAGCCAATTTTGCTGCCATCGATCCGAAGATCGCCGTTCCCTGGCAGGAGGAAGGCAGACCTGCCGATACCGTTTGGCTGGCGGCAAGCGACGCTAATGGGCGGACGGCCTGCCTGATGCAAAGCCTGTTTCATGATTTCGGCTCTGGCTGTATGGTCGGCGATACTGGCATCCTCTGGCTTAACCGCGCTGCCGGCTTCAACCAGGACCTGGCCCATGCCAATGGCTGGGCCCCGGGCAAGCGGCCTGCTCATACCCTGAATCCATCAGCCTATCTTGCAGATGACGGCCAGCAGTTCTATTTCGGTTCCCAGGGCGGTGACGGCCAGCCTCAGACCCAGATAGTGCTGGCCACCCAACTGGTGGATTTCCGGCAACCCATAGACCAGGCTTTGTTGGCTCCCCGCTTCCTGCAAGGCCGCAGTTTCTTCGGCAGCAGCGAGAAACTTAAGCTAGAGCAGAACATTGCACCGGCAGTGGGAGAATCCCTGGCGGGCCGAGGACATGATATCGAGTGGATTCCGGAACTCAGCCCCTTTACTGGCCTGGCGGGGGCCGTTGCAGTCCACATTGATGGCCGGCGGGAAGCCATGCACGACCCCCGGGGTGAAGGCACCGCACTTGGTCAGTAATCCAGCTCTTTGCAATCAATCGCAACTTTCCAACCAACAGACTCAAGGGAAGTACCATGGAAATGATCATCGCCTGCTCCGCATTAGGTATCGTTGCCGGCATACTGGCTGGCATGCTAGGCATTGGTGGCGGCGTCGTCATAGTACCGGCCCTGGTGCTGATACTCTCGGCCCAGAATTTTCCGCCGGAGCTCATTATCATCACGGCGGTGGCTACCTCCCTTTGCACCATTATCTTCACGTCGGTATCCGCTGCCCGGGCCCAGATCAAGCGCAAGGCCGTGGACTGGACCATCTTCAAGCTATGGGCACCCACCGTGGTGGTGGGCAGTTTTCTCAGCGGTTTTATCGCCGCGCGCCTGCCGGCGACCGTGCTGGAAATCGGTATCGCAGTCTTCCTGCTGGTGATCTCACTGATCATGCTCAGCCGTTGGGTGCCGGACCCAGCCCGCACCATGCCCGGCAAGACCGGAACCACTGGCCTGGGCCTATTCAGCGGCGTGCTGTCCGGGCTCGCCGGCATTGGCGGCGGCAACGTGATGGTGCCACTGATGGTGTTCTTCAACGTACCCATGCAGCGGGCCGTGGCGACCTCTAGCACTCTGGGTTTCCCCCTGGCGGTGGTGGGCACACTTGGCTACGTTATTTCCGGCTGGGGCATGGAAGTGATGCCCTGGTCCCTGGGTTACGTTTATCTTCCGGCAGTGGGGCTGATTGCAGTGTTTACGGTGTTACTGGCACCGGTAGGCGTAGCCCTCAGCCACAGCATCCCGGCGCCAACGCTCAAGCGGTGCTTCGGGGGCCTGCTTCTGCTGGTGGCCGGGCGGATGCTGTTTAATGCGTTCTGAGGCCCGAGTCAGCCTCAACCAGACCCTGCCTGCGTTGGGTTGGCAGGAATTTTCTCCAATCCCCAGTGGTCCAGCACCAGTAAATCCGTCTTGACCAACTGCTGGATCAGCTTGGCGAAGCGCCCATCCCCATGGGCAATGCTGAGCAATTCCAGCTACCGAGAAGTCCGGAAGTAGCGCACGGATAAGCCGTGACGGCAGGCCTGATTCGCCAGGGCACAACCCAGATAGATCTTACCGCAGCCGGTAGGGCCGGTGATGAGGACGTTGTGGTGCTGATGGATCCAGTGACTGCTGAGCAGGCGCCTCCTCCGCCGTCAGGGGCAGTTGATCCAGCCCCTGCTTGAGGTCCCGACATGCTTCCCCAAGTAATGAATCCAAAGCTCCAGGAACAAGCAACAATGGCGATTCTTAAAAAACGATTAACTGAAAATTTTACTTCGATTCGCCATCAAGCCTCGACCAATTCCGGCGAGGCTTTTTGCTATCCGCTGCTATACACGCCCATAGGAGTCGCTCGATAACGCGGATAAAATTTTGGGTTTAATTTGGGTATTTTTTGGGGCAGGAATGCAACTAAAATCGACGGAGTCAGTATTCTGATTTTAATATAAAAATTGGAGGCGCGGGTCGGAATCGAACCGGCGTACGCGGAGTTGCAGTCCGCTGCATGACCACTCTGCCACCGCGCCTAAAAAGATCGAAGGAATCGAGTCTTTGTGCTCTCAGGTTGGCATTGAGAGACTTGAAGTAATTGGAGCGGGAAACGAGATTCGAACTCGCGACCTCAACCTTGGCAAGGTTGCGCTCTACCAACTGAGCTATTCCCGCTTCAAGCTACCGAAGCAATGCCCCGACAACGGATGCGTATTCTACGGATTACGGTTCTTTCGTCAATACCTTTTTTTAAGTTTCTGTTTTACCGGGGGTTTGCGAGTAAATTTTAACCAATATCCCCTTTTAGCTTCAATGCCTCAAGATCTCGGGGTTCAACGCCCAAATCCCGCCATTTTTCGGGATGGCAGGTAAACAGCAGTATCTGGTGCCGGGTTGCAGCGTCGAACAGGATGCGCTTCATGCCATCGAGGCGCTCGGCGTCGCTGTGTACCAGGGTGTCATCCAGAATGATCAGCGTTGGGCGCCCTGCTTCCTGCAACAGGTCAGCGTATGCCAGGCGGCTGATCAGTCCCATTTGCTCCCGCGCACCAAAGCTCAGTTCTGCCATCTGCCCCAGTTCGCTGCCACGGCTGAACTTTCCGGGCATGAGGTTTTCATCAACTTCCAGACTGGCCTCGGGAAACAGTACCGTCAGGTAGTGGTCCAGGTGTTTCTGTAGCGGAGCCTGCAATCGGCGTGTCAGGACCTGGCGTTTCTCCTTCAGCAGGTTGAGTAGAAGATCCAACGCCTTCGCCCGGCGGTCCAACTCAAGATATCGACGGTTAACGTGCTCCAGCCTGGCAACCAGTTCGTTGTGTTGCTCCTCAAGCCCCTCGGCACCCCAGGCCTCAAGCCTTGCCCGGATTTCACTCAGTTCCAGAGCGCGATTTTGCTGAGCCTTTTCCTGATGTTCGGCGGTGGCCCGGTAACGCTCAATATCCTGCTTCAGAAGCTCAGGGCGAGCCTCGCGAATTTGCGCTTCGCGCTCTTTCAGAGAAGACTCAAGCGCTGCACTCTGCTTTTCCGCATTGGCAATATCCCGGGCCAGTTCTTCTATCTGCTGCTGGCGCTCAGCGCTGTTCAGCTCATCCTGCATCCGCTGCCACTCACGGTGGGCCGCCTCGCAAGTATGCCGCGCTTTCAGCAACAGGGTTTCCTGCTCCCTCTGTCTGGACTCCGCTTCCGTTAATCGCGCCTCTGCCTGCTTCAGTTCGGACTCCACCAGGCTCAGGGGCTTATCGCTTCCCTCAATATCAGCTGCGACCGCCGGCATGGCTTCGAGTTCGGCGCTGCGGGCGAGATGCTCGGATTCCACCTCTGCGCTCACTGAGTTCAGCTGCTCAACGCCGTTCGGCGCCAGGGATTTCAGAACATCATCGAACCGCTGTATCTGTGCTTCAGCATCCTGCAACCGGCCCAGCTTCAACTCAGCGGCCTCAACAGACTCAACCGCCATAGCGGCTAATTGCTGAGACAGGGATTGCTCCAGCCGTTCAAGTTGACGGCGGAGACTTGCCAGGTCATCACCTCCGGGCTGAATACCCAGGCTGCCCAGGCCCGGAATTTCCAGAACACCTGGCTCCAGCAGGAGCTTGTCGCCCTGCCCCTCAATATTCTGCCCATCCAGAACCAGAGCCTTGCCCGGGGTCAGGTTCCAGGTGACACGAGTGGCTACGGTCTGGATTCGAATATTGGCATCATCAAGTTCACGTTGATTCTGTTTAAGTCGGTTTAACTCACTGATATAAATCAGATTTTGATTTTTTTGTTTTCGGGCACTGTCCAGCGATGCCTGAATAACCTTGGCTTTTTCCTGACTTTGTTTGAGCTTGGCTAACTCCGCTTCCAGCCTCGTGCAGTCCTTCTGCAGGCGCTCCCGTTTATCCCTGAGATGGGCCTGCTGCAGAGCTCCTGTGGCGAGTTGATATTGGCTGCGCGCAGTCTCAACCGCCTTCACTAACCCGGGGCTGGCGAGCTCTTCATGTTCAAGTTGTTTTTTGGCTTTCTCGTAGTTTTTCAGGCGCAGCTCCAGCTGCTGGCTCTGATTTTTCCAGTGAGCCTGGCTCTGCTGCAGCAAGGTCAGGTTTTGTCCCAGCTGTTTCAGCGAGTCCATCCCGCGGGTTTGCTGTTCCTGCAATGCCTCAACGTCCCGGTATTTTACTTCTGCGCGCTGCATTTCGCGCCGGGCTTCCTCCCATGGCCGCTCCCGATTCGCCTGTTCATGCTCCGTCGCCAGAGTGGCCAGTCGGTCTACCTGATCTTTATATTGTTCGACCCGTGCCTGCAGATCAGACTTCTGCAGTTGCAGCGTTTCCCGGGTATTCCCAAGATCAAGATACTCGCCTCTTGGTTTCCCCGTCGATGTCAGCAACTCCTTGCGTTGCTGCTCCACTGCCTCAATTATTTCGTCTCCTCCGCTACTGGCGACTTCACCCACCAGGTTGTTCAAAGCGGATTTCAGATGGCCTCCAGCGTGCAGAACAGCCTTTTCGATGTCCTGCCCTGTGCCCTGTTCAACCCAGAGCAAGCCCGGAATGCCCCAGTGCTCTTCTTTGCTGGCACCCTTTTTCGGGAACTGATAACCCAGTAATTCCGCAAGTTTCTCTTCGGCTTCTTCGCCACTGAAGGCGGTGCTGTCTACGAGCAGATCACAGCGGTGGCGCTTGAGAAAGCGTTTGTCCAGTTGCCAGCGCTGCCCTTGATGTTCAAACAAGAGCTCAACGGTAGGCGCGGCTGATGAGTCCCCCCACGGCGCCAGATCTTCAGCAGATTTGGACCTGTAACGTTCGAAAAACGCCGCCCGAATGGCACGCACCAGCGTGCTTTTACCGGATTCATTGGGGCCGTATATCAGGTTGATGCCGGGCTGCAAGTTGCCTAGTTCCAGTCCGTGCCTGAACTGGCGGAACTGTTCAACTCGTAAACGCTGAAGCTTCACTTGGCCACCTCCGGGTCCTTCGGCTTGAGCAGGCCGGCCAGAATAGCCAGCGCATCCCGTGCAACCTCTGCATCATCACCTTCATCGTTCGCCCGTTGATTCTCCCGCAACTCCTGAACCACGTCTCCGAGGTAGCCGTCGGCGCGCAGTGCGGCAATATCTTCATCCGTTGGCTCAAGTTGCAGCCCGGAGCGGTCGCAGGTAACGCTGCGATAGCGTGCCTCCGCAATGGACAGCGCATCCGTCAGTTTTTGATCGCCAACAAGTGTGAGGGTGCCGTCCAACTTTACATCCAGCACCGAAGCCTCGGGCAACTGGCTCATGCGATTCAGCAACTCATCCAGATCAGAAGGCACAGACAAGTTCTCCCGCCACTGATGCCATTGATAGCGTGCGGTTTCATATCGAGTAACCTTTGGCGTAGCGCCCGGCTCTTCAATATCAACAATCAACACGTACCCCGCATCGTTATTGCGAAACCGCTCTGGCTCCGGCGTGCCGCTGTACCAGGTACGCTCGTTAATCTCCCGCACGCCATGCCAGTCACCCAGGGCGAGATAATCCAGTTTTGCACTTTGTGTTCGGTCCGGGGCTATGGGGTTTGTGGAGTCAATATCGTCAGGCAGCACGCCTTGCACGCTGCCGTGGGCCAGGCCGATACGCAGTAGCCCTGAAGGCGTTTCTGTCGTGTCGAAGGGCTGGGTCAGATCGCCGTATGTATGGCGCTGTGTCAGCGGTGCTGCCAGCACAGCGATGCCCTGCTCCGGTAATTGCGTAACACCGGATTCAAGTGCCAGATGGACGTTAGCCGGCACTGCGCCTAGCCGTTTTGCCCGCATCCAGACACTTTCTGCGAGCGCCGCGTCGTGATTGCCGGGCAGCATGACCCAGGGGCCTTCAAAGTTACGGGTGGCATTGAATACTCGCCGGATAGTGCGATCAGAAACTGTCTGGGCATCAAACACATCACCCGCAACCAGCACGGCATCACACTGGTGCTCGGTCGCCAGCGCCGCCAATCGTTCGATGGCCTCGTAACGGGCTTCCACCAATGCGGCGCTGTCTTCGGTGTCAAACCGGCTGTAGGTTCGGCCCATTTGCCAGTCCGCTGTGTGTAAAAATTTTGGCACCCGTTTTCTCCTTGAAACAAATGGCAATGTGGGCATGGTACACTCAAACCAACTCAACGGGGTGCCAGGCAAATGCCGGGCTGAGACCATACCCGCGGAACCTGATACGGATTATACCGGCGAAGGGATTGAGCACTCACCGGCTTAGGTGGGGCCTGCGGCACGGTTGCCTCCGAGTGGCTACACCTGACATGTCGCGAGGTTACAAAACCATGCTCATCCGGGCGCTTGCACTGTTCCTTCTCGCCTTGGCCTCTGTGCCTGCAAACGCTCAGAAGGTACCATGGAAACGACGCGGCAAACGGGTTTGCTGGCAAACCACGAAACCGATCTGTCAGCCCTTAGCCTACCCGTAGAGTGGCAGGACCCAATGTTTGTACCTTACGACTGGGGCTACTTTGCGTTTGTTTACGATACCGAACAACTTCCGGAACCTCCAAAAAGTCTGGAAGCGCTGATTGCCGCGCCTGATGATCTCAAGATCCTTATCCAGGACCCCAGAACCAGCACACCAGGCCTTGGCTTGTTGCTCTGGATGCGCCACGTATACGGCGATCAGGCTCCGGGAAAATGGCAGCAACTGAAGGGCAAGATTCTCACCACCACAAAAAGTTGGAGCGACGGTTATTTCTCGTTGTTCATGAACGGTGAGGCACCGATGATTCTCTCCTACAGCACCTCTCCTGCTTACCACATGGCGGTGGATAAAACCGACCGCTACCAGGCTGCGGAGTTCAAAGCCTTGGGCTCACTCATTGTTCTGGCCAGCCATGACGAGGAAGACCGCAGGATACTGGCAGATAGCGTTTGTAGTCTCTAAGCTAGTAAGCTAATAAACCAGACCAATCAACTTTTGGAATTCTGACACCCGTGCCCATAAGTGCCAGCTCCCCGGAAAATGAACATTCACCGCAGGGCCGTCGGCAGGCAGGGGCCCTGACATCTGAGAACCACAGCCTGGCGGTTCGGGGCGACTGGACGCTGGCCGACTATCAAACGCTTAAACAGACAGTGCGAGAATATTCTGGTCAGCAGTGGGACACCGCAAACATCGATCTCACAAAACTGGGACGGGTTGATACGGCAGGCGCCTCACTTCTGGTTGCACTGCTGGGTCCCGAAACCCTCATTGCGCTGACAAAACAGGACGGCACCCTGCCCGATGAGCAAAGCACACTGCTCCAGGCTGTGGCCGATGCGCTTCAGGAAAAACCATCGCCTGAACCTGAACGCCTGGCACCAATCTCGCAATTCCTCACAGAAACCGGCAAAACGGTGGAGGCCATCTGGCACCTCGTCTATCTTTTGTCGGGGTTCGTTGGTCAGATTCTCGCAACCTTGTTCGTTGTGCTGCCAAGGCCCAAGCGCTGGCGTGTCACGGCGTTTGTAGCCGCCATTCAGGATACCGGGCTCAACGCTCTCCCTATCGTCGCACTGCTCACCTTTCTGGTGGGTGCCGTGGTGGCATTCCTTGGAGCCACGGTTCTGACAGGCTTTGGCGCTACGATTTACACCGTCAACCTGGTCGCCTTCTCGTTTTTGCGCGAGTTCGGTGTTCTGCTCGCTGCGATCCTGCTTGCAGGCCGCACTGCCAGCGCCTTTACTGCGCAGATTGGCGCCATGAAGGTAAACGAAGAGCTGGATGCGATACGCACGTTGGGGCTGGATCCAGTTGAGCTGCTGGTAATCCCGAGGGTTCTGGCGATGATGATCAGCCTGCCTATTCTTACCTTTGTGGGAATGCTCGCCGGTTTGGTAGGCGGCGGTGCGGTTTGTGCGATAGCCCTGGATATTTCACCGGCTCAGTTCATGGCCATTATGGAACGGGATATTGCGCTGAAGCACTTTCTTGTTGGCATGTCGAAAGCGCCCATCTTTGCCTTTCTGATTGCTGCCATCGGCTGCCTGGAAGGGTTCAAGGTCGGCGGCAGCGCCCAATCTGTTGGTGTACACACCACATCCAGCGTTGTTCAATCCATTTTTGCAGTGATTCTTCTGGATGCTGGTGCGGCACTCTTCTTTATGGAAATGGGCTGGTAAACCATGACGAACTCAACAGACCAACAAGCTCATAGCAAGCCCGCTTCTGTCATTGAAGTCCGGAGTCTTGATAATCGCTTTGGCAGCCATGTCGTCCATGAAAACCTTGATCTCGATCTCTTCAGGGGAGAGATTCTGGGCGTTGTTGGCGGTTCCGGAACCGGTAAATCTGTGTTGCTCAGAAGCATTGTGGGGCTGCATACACCCTCAGAGGGGTGTATACACGTATTTGGCAAAGATCTTACCGAGCTGAGCATCAAAGAGCGTTCGGAAACCGAGCAACGGTTTGGCGTTCTCTTTCAGCGGGGGGCCCTCTTTACATCACTGAACCTTTTGCAGAACATTGCCCTGCCCTTGATTGAACACTGCGGCCTGCCCCGCTCGGACGCTGAAGAACTTGCCCGCATGAAGCTAGCACTGACAGGGTTGCCAGCCGATTCCGCCCGCAAGTACCCGTCGGAACTCTCCGGTGGTATGGTCAAACGCGCTGCTCTGGCGCGAGCACTGGCGATGGACCCGGAAATTCTGTTCCTGGATGAGCCTACTGCGGGCCTTGATCCAATTGGCGCTGCGGCTTTTGACAAGTTGATTGTTACACTCCGGGATGCATTGGGGCTGACCGTTTTTCTGGTCACCCACGATCTGGACACGCTTTATACAACCTGCGACCGGGTCGCCGTTCTGTCTCAAAAAAGAGTTCTCGTCGCAGATCGGATTGAAAACGTTGCAGCAACAGACGATCCGTGGATCCAGGATTATTTTCAGGGCCCCCGCGGGCGGGCCGCCAGTTACGCATTCCGGGCTCAGGAACAGAGCCGGCTACGGGAGTAAGAGACTATGGAACCGAAAGCACATCATCTGGTGATCGGGGTTTTTACGCTGATTGCGGTGGTGGCAGCACTGTTGTTTGCGCTGTGGCTTGCCAAGTCATCTGCAGACCGTGAGTGGGCCTATTATGAAATCGTTTTTGATCATGCCGTAGGTGGACTGTCCAAGGGCAACCCCGTTCTCTACAGCGGCGTTGAAGTAGGCGATGTGCTTGATCTTCAGCTGGATTTCGACAACCCCGGCCACGTGCGGGTTCTGGTGCGTGTGGAGCAAAGTGTACCGGTGCGCAAAGACACTCGTGCCGGGTTGGTGCTGGCCAATATTACCGGCAGCATGAGCGTTCAGTTCAGTGGAGGTAGTAAAGACAGCCCCATACTGGAAGGCACCCGTGAAAAACCAGCGATGATTACCGCCGAGCCTTCGGCGTTCAACAGTCTCCTGACCAACGGCGAAGTGCTACTGACCAAAGCAGAAAAGTTGCTCACCAATGCCAACAATCTGCTTTCAGTGGAAAACAGCGAAAACTTGACTGTGATTTTGCGAAACACCCGGGAAGCAAGCGACTCTCTGCTTGGGAGACGCGAGCAACTGGTCGCTCTGCTCGATCGCATGGATGACGCGGGCAAACGTACAGCAGAAGCTGCAAGCAAGGTTTCTACCGTCTCCGATAATGCCAATGCGCTGCTACAGAACGAAGGGAAATCCTTGCTGACGAGCATGGACAAGGCAATGACAACGTTCCAGGAAACGGCCGCGCGTATTGATCGTTTAACCCGGAATAACGAAGGCGCGCTGGATTCCGGGCTCCAGGGTATGGGCGAGCTGGCACCGGCTCTGAGAGAGCTGCGCAACACGTTAAGAAACCTGAATCAGTTTACCCGTCGCCTGGAAGAAGACCCCACGGGCACCATCTGGGGTGGCCCCACAATCAAGGAGGTATCCCAGTGAACAACGCTACCGCAAAGGCTTTCCGGGCTGTGGGTACCGCCTTGGTCGTTTCCGGGATGATGACCGCATGCACGGTTTTCCCAACCCCTGAAGCACCAAGGGTAATGGACTTTCCGACGCCTCAGAACGTTGAAAAAAGTGTAACAAGCAGGCCTCAGAGTCTCAGGGTTGATACACCTTTTGCCTCCGAGCCGTTTAACAGCACGCGGATTCTGGCAAAGCCTGAGCCATGGGAATTCAGGGTATACCACGGCGTAAGGTGGCGGGATACAGTGCCGGTTATCCTGCGGGATATGCTGGTGGGCGCATTCAGGACAAGCGCAAGCTTCCGTGACGTATCGATGGATACCGGGCCTGGCAATACGGACCTGACACTGGCCACGGAGATTACGGCTTTCCACACCCTCAGCCAGGGTGACAGCACGCGGGTGACCGTTGCCATCTACGGGCAACTGATCGACAACCGCTCACGGGTGACACTCTGTTCTGACAGCTTCATCGCTTCCATGCCTGCCAAAGACAACAGCATTGAATCGGTTGTCCAG
This sequence comes from Marinobacter sp., assembly GCA_018066865.1. Classification (GTDB taxonomy): domain Bacteria; phylum Pseudomonadota; class Gammaproteobacteria; order Pseudomonadales; family Oleiphilaceae; genus Marinobacter. The sequence goes on from JAGPVT010000008.1 coordinate 35,941, forward strand.
GCGTTTGGCAGCGCCGGGGAAAGCCTTGCAAAAGATGTTATTGGTTGGGCAACGGCTTGTGAAACGCGGCCGGATCAGGCCTTTTCAGGAAACAGGTCCGGCCAGGCAGCCTTAAGGTAAAGCCCCATCGACCAGAGCGTTAACAGTGCTGCGATATACAGCAACCCCACAGCAACGTCTGAAAGAAACTGGCCCGGAGGGAACGCCAGCAAACCCACAATGGAGGCCATCTGCGCCGTGGTTTTGATCTTGCCAATGTAAGAAACAGCAACGCTTCCACGGCTGCCGATTTCGGCCATCCACTCCCGCAATGCAGAGATCACAATTTCGCGGCCGATAATCACTGTTGCCGGAATGGTAAGCAGGATTGCCGAATACTCCTGAATCAGCAGCGCCAGCGCTACGGCCACCATCAGTTTGTCTGCCACCGGGTCGAGAAACGCGCCAAAAGGCGTACTTTGGTCCAGCTTGCGGGCAAGGTAGCCATCCAGCCAGTCAGTCACAGCCGCCAACGCAAAAATCGCCGCACTGACCATGTAGCTCCAATCTACGGGAAAATAAAATACCGCCACAAAGACCGGAATCATGATGATGCGGGAGAGTGTGAGCAGATTGGGTAAATTCATACTGTTGTTACTCGTCGTGCAATGCTGCGTATATGTTTTCAGCCAATGATTTGCTAATGCCCTGAACTTTGGCCATTTCATCAACACTGGCTTTGCGTAGTTCCTGAATGCCACCAAAATACCGGATCAGTTCCCGGCGACGTTTGGGGCCAACACCTTCAATACCTTCCAGAGTAGATTGGCGGCGTTTCTTGTCGCGCCCTGCTCGGTGCCCGGTTATAGCGAAGCGATGAGACTCATCCCTGATGTGCTGGATCAAATGCAATGCCGGCGAATCCGCGGGCACACGGAACACGCTCCCCGTCATGGCATCGATCAGTTGCTCCATGCCTGCGCGCCGGGTTACGCCCTTGGCCACACCGATCAAGGGAATATCAGAAACCCCAAGATCATCAAACACTTCCCGGGCAATGCTCAACTGGCCCTTACCACCATCAATGAACACAAGATCCGGACGTTTGCCCTCACCTGCAACCATACGGCGATAGCGACGAGTCAATACCTGGCGCATGGCTCCATAATCGTCACCGGCTGTCACACCTTCGATGTTGTACAGCCGGTAATCACTTTTCAGGGGCCCATTCTCATCGAAAACGACACAGGATGCGACGGTATTTTCACCATGGCTGTGACTGATATCAAAACACTCCATCCGTGAAGGCGCCTCTGCCAGCTCCAGCATGTCGCGCAATGCCAGCAAACGACGATAGACCGTTTCCTTGCTGGCGAGATGAGTAAGCAAGGTTTGCCGGGCGTTGGTCATGGCCAATTCCAGCCAGCGGCGCCGCTCTCCTCGCACATTTCCGCGTATACGGGTTTCGCGATTTGCCGTATCAGACAGCGCCTGGGCAAGCAGCTCCTGGCCATCAACATCAACAGGAACCAACACATCTCTTGGAATCTCGCGGCGCGTGTTGCCACCAAAATAATACTGCCCGAGAAAGGCGCTTAACAGCTCCCCCTCTGATTGCTCAAGAGAGTAGCGGGGAAAGTAATCCTTGGTTCCCAAAACCCTGCCACCGCGCACAATGATGACCACGATGCACACAACGCCAGCATCCTGTGCGATGGCGATCACATCGGCATCGCCGCCTTCGCCATCTACCGACTGCTGTTCCTGAACATGTCGCAGATGATTAATCTGGTCCCGGTAGGACGCAGCTTTTTCGAATTCCAGATTTTTCGCGGCCTCTTCCATCGCATCCATCAGATCACGAATAATGACCGGGTTTTTTCCTTCCAGAAACATGGTGGCGTGGCGGATATCCTGCTGGTAGTCCTCGGGCGAAATATACTCCACGCAAGGGGCCGTGCAGCGGTTGATCTGATACTGAAGACAGGGGCGTGTCCGGTTTCGAAAATAGCTTTCACTACAAGATCTTATGCGAAATACTTTCTGTAATATATTAAGACTTTCCTTGACCGCACCCGAGCTTGGGAACGGCCCGTACCAGGTGCCCCCTCCCTTTTTGGTGCGTCCGCGCCGGAAGGTTAGCGAAGGGTAATCACTGTGGGAAGAAACGTAGATATAAGGATAGGATTTATCATCCCGGAGCAGGATGTTGTAAGGCGGGCGCAGAGATTTGATCAGGTTCTGCTCAAGCAGAAGTGCTTCCGTCTCGCTGCCGGTAATCGTCACTTCAATAGAAGCAATCTTTGCCACCAGCGCTTCTGTTTTCGGCGCCAGGCCGGTTTTGCGAAAATAGCTGCTGACCCGTTTCTTCAGGTTGCCTGCTTTTCCGACATACAGCACCGAACCGCCTTCGTCGTACATTCGGTATACGCCGGGCCGCTCAGTCAGCTGTTTCAGGAAGTGTTTGCTGTCGAACTCCCCGCTGCTATCGCTCGGGGAATCAGACCTTGTGGGCATCGAGTAACCCGAGTCGCACTGCCATCAGGGCCAACTCAACATCGCTGGAGATTTCCAGCTTTTCAAATATCCGGTAGCGGTAACTGTTAACGGTTTTGGGGCTAAGACAGAGCTTATCCGAAATATCCTGCACTTTCTGGCAGTCCACCACCATCATGGCTATCTGCATCTCGCGCTCGGACAGGCGATCAAACATCGACAGTTCGCCTTCATCATCCTTGTCGCCGCTTAACTGCTTAAGCGCCATTTTCTGGGCAATTTCCGGGCTTATATAGCGCTGCCCCGAGTTTGCCATGCGAATAGCACGAACCATCTCCCGGATATCAGCGCCTTTTGTAATATACGCTGTGGCTCCGCTCTGCATTACCCGGGCGGGGTAAGGATCGTCGGCGCAAACGGTTACCACGATCACACGAATCGTATCGTCGATTCTCAGGATACGCCGCGTGGCCTCCAGTCCACCAATGCCCGGCATGCGGATATCCATTAACACGATATCCGGACGACCTTTGCGCACGAACTCAATAGCGTCTTCACCCGATGAGGACTGGCCGATAACGTCAATATCGGGATCATCCGCAAGCATCCGGGTTATCCCGGAACGAACCAGCTCATGGTCATCGACAACCAATACCCTGATCAAAATTCACCTCGCACACCGCGTTCGGAAACCAGCGCGATTGTAACGTTTACAGACAGCCCCGGGTAGATACAGATCAAATACCCTAAAAGGCCAATCGATTATTCTGGCACACCAAGCCCGGCACTGTTCTCCACAGGATCAAACCAGACCACCAGGTCGCCCCTGTTAATCGCCGTCAACACGCGGCTCCGCTCGGCCAGAGGGTTCTCGGTATCGTTCAGCCCGTGGTAGCGGGTGCAGTACTCTTCTGCGAGGCCATTCAGTTGATCTTCCGTCAGCAACTCTCTGTCTACAATGAATTTTTCCTGACGGGGATCGGGTTGTGGCTGGTGCCCGGTTTCGTCGCTCATAATATCTCCTGTGAAGATCGCCATCTTAGGGATTATGTCGACGAAGGAGAACCCTTGCCACTTTCAAAATT